>CAMXAZ010000068.1 GCA_947179295.1 uncultured Muribaculaceae bacterium | reverse complement strand
AGCTTAAAATTGGTCGAAAAGAGCTATAAAGATTTCATAAAGTTAAAAGTAAACACACTCTTAAAAACGAGACTTCCTTGCCGATTTTGAAAAATGGCAGGGAAGTTGCGTTGTTTAATCAAATTTCTGTGTAACTTTGTAGCTCTAAAAAAGTAATAAGAAAAAGATATGGATTTGTTTGACAAAATCTCAGCCGACATAAAGAGTGCGATGCTTGCCCGCGAAAAGGTGCGTCTGGAGACTCTCCGAGGAATAAAAAAGGAATTTCTTGAAGCCAAGACCGCCAAAGGAGGCGACGGATCGCTCTCAGACGAGCAGGCAACCAAAATTCTGGCAAAGATGGCCAAGCAGCGCCGCGAGACAGCCCAGATATATGACGAACAGAACCGCATCGACCTTCGTGACAACGAACTGGCCGAGGCTGCAGTCATAGAGGAATATCTCCCCAAGCAGCTGACTGATGAGGAGCTCACCGCCGAACTGAAAAAGATAATCGCCGAAACCGGAGCCGTCTCGGCAAAGGAAATGGGCAAAGTCATGGGCGTGGCCTCGAAAGCACTGGCCGGAAGAGCCGACGGAAAAGTGATCTCTGCGAAAGTCAGAGAACTCCTTAACAATTGAAAATAAAGTATTTCACCATACATTACAGCAAAGATGCTTACCCTTCAGCAGATCAAAGAGGATCCCGAACGCATTATAGCGCGCCTCGCCGTCAAAGGATTTGACGGAAAACAGGGAGTCAACGATGTTATTGATTTCGATGACGAGCGCCGCTCTCTCCAATATCAGAACGACACTCTGGCAGCCGAACTGAAAAAGTATGCCGATTCGATCGGCCGTCTGATGAAAGAAGGCCGCCGCGACGAGGCTGACGAGGCCAAGAAAAAGGTAGCGGAAATCAAAGCCACACAGAAAGAAGTGGCCGACCGTCTGGCCGTGACCGAGAATGCCATCCGTGACATTCTGCTCGGTATGCCCAATATTCCTTGCGATGCAGTGCCTGAAGGCAAGAGCGCTGAGGACAATGTGGTGGAGAAAACCGGCGGTCCGATGCCCGAACTTCCTGCCGATGCGCTCCCTCACTGGGAACTCGCCAAGAAGTACAATATCATCAACTTCGATCTCGGAGTCAAGATCACAGGTCCCGGCTTCCCGGTGTATATCGGCAAGGGTGCCCGTCTGCAGCGCGCTCTCATCCAGTTCTTCCTTGACCGTGCAGGCGATGCCGGATATCTTGAAATCCAGCCTCCCTATGTGGTGAACGAGGCTTCCGGCTATGGCACAGGCCAGCTGCCCGACAAGGAAGGCCAGATGTATTTCATCAACGAAGACAAACTCTACATGATCCCGACCGCCGAGGTGCCGGTGACCAATATCTATCGTGATGTCATCATCCTCGGCGAAGAGCTCCCGAAGAAAAACTGCGCCTACTCGGCATGTTTCCGCCGTGAGGCAGGGTCTTACGGCAAGGATGTCCGCGGCCTCAACCGTCTGCATCAGTTCGACAAGGTAGAGATTGTGCGCATCGAGAAGCCCGAAAACTCCTATGCGGCCCTTGAGGAGATGAAAGACCATGTGCAGGGCCTGCTTGAGTCACTCGGTCTGCCCTGGCACATACTCCGTCTGTGCGGCGGCGACATGAGTTTCACCTCGGCCATCACCTTTGACTTTGAAGTCTATTCGGCAGCCCAGGGCCGCTGGCTTGAGGTATCGTCAGTATCCAATTTCGAGACATATCAGGCAAACCGTCTGAAGTGCCGCTATCGTGGAGAAGACAAGAAAACCCACCTCTGCCATACGCTCAACGGTTCGGCACTCGCCCTTCCGCGCATCATGGCAGCCATCCTTGAAAACAACCAGACACCCCAGGGCATAGTAGTCCCCGAATGTCTGCGCAAATACACCGGATTCGATATCATTGACTGAACCGCCGCCAGGCGCAGTCAATCCTGTCAGATACACTGAATTGACCGCATCTCCCGAAGGATGAGAGGTGCGGTCAATTCAAACATTGAGGCCCGGCAGGTGTTTAAAGAAATAAAATGAATTTGTTATGGAATCAACACGTCAAGCAAAAATATCACGTCTCCTTCAGAAGGAGCTGAGTGAAATCTTCCGTCAGCAGACAGCAAAGACCCACGGCACGCTCGTGTCGGTGAGCATAGTGCGCGTCTCGCCGGATCTCAGTGTCGCCAAAGCCTATCTGTCGATTTTTCCATCGGAAAGATCCCAGGAACTGCTTGAAAGCATACGCGAAAGCGCCAAGACAATCCGCTATGAACTCGCGCAGCGTGTCCGCTTCCAGTTGAGAAAATGTCCGGAACTCTCGTTCTACCTTGACGACTCTCTGGACTATATAGACAACATCGACAAACTTCTGACCAAGTAGAACAAACTTCTGACCAAGCCCGGATGCCCGCTCTAAGGATTGCCATACGCTATCTTCTGGCCCGCAAAAGCCACACTGCCGTCAACGTCATCTCCTATATCTCGATGGCGGGGATTGCGGTGGCTGCAATGGCGATGATATGTGTGCTCTCCGTGTTCAACGGGTTTTCCGATCTTGCGTCTGACAGACTTTCGCTCGTAGATCCGGACATCAGGATCTCGCGGGCCGACGGACGGGTGATTTCTGATGCCGACTCGCTTGCCGGGGCTGTCAGGCAGACTGCCGGAGTGGCCGTGGTGATGCCTGTGCTTCGGGCCCAGGCTCTGGCTGTCTATGGCGATGTGCAGACTCCGGTAAATATAGTCGGGGTGCCCGAAGACTATTGTGATGTGTCGGAGATCGGCTCGCTTGTGATAGACGGTGAGATGGATATGTCAGATGACAGGCTTCTGCCTTGTGCGCTTCTCAGCGTAGGCACTGCCATGCAGCTCGGAGCACGGCCTTCGGCCGAACATCTGATGTGTCTGACAGTCCCGCGGCGCATAGGGCGCATCAATCCGGCCTTCCCGATGGCGGCGTTCTGCACCGATACTCTTCTGGTCAGTGGAGTGTATCAGACAAACCAGGCCGAGCTTGACAACGATATGCTTTTCGTGCCTCTTGCGTCAGCCCGCAGGCTTCTCGACTATTCGGCGGAGGCCTCGTCGCTTGACGTGGGAATTGAGTCCTCGGCCGATGCCGCAGACGTGGTTGACAGAGTTGCAGCCTCCCTCGGCCCAGACTACGTGGTGGCCGATCGTCTGCGCCAGCAGTCTCATTCGTTCCGTATGATCTCGATTGAAAAGTGGATCACCTTTCTCATGCTTGTGTTCGTGCTTCTGATGGCGTCGTTCAACATACTGTCGTCACTCTCCATGCTCATCATAGAGAAAGAGGAGAGTCTGCGGATTCTCAGTTCGCTCGGCGCTCCGCTGTCGATGCTTCGCCGTATCTTTCTCTGCCAGGGAGTGCTGGTGGCTGTGGCCGGCGGCGCGGTAGGCATTCTGACGGGCATGATCCTCTGCCTGCTGCAGCAGCATTTCGGGCTGATAACGCTTGGCGGAGACCATTCACAGATGTCAATAGTAACATATCCCTGCAATCTTCGTCTCGGAGATGTGCTTGTCACCTCGGCTGTCGTGCTGGTCATGGGACTTCTTTCAGGTTTCATATCGTCACGTGGAGTCAGGTCCGGCACTATTCGGATGGCTTAACGAAAAAATATATTATACTTATTTAAAATAGAACCCCATTCTTCATCACTATGGCAACTCAGAACTCACATCGGTATTGTGTAATAATGTGTGGCGGCGTCGGAAGCCGATTCTGGCCTTATTCACGCGAGGACTGCCCCAAGCAGTTCATAGATTTTCTCGGCACCGGCCGTTCGCTTCTCCAGATGTCATATGACCGCATTCTGCCTATCGTCCCGAAAGAAAACATACTCGTTGTAACAAATGAAAAATATGCACCGCTGATCCGCGAGCAGCTTCCGGATCTGCTGCCTGAAAATATACTGCTGGAACCTGCGCGCCGCAACACGGCTCCGTGTATCGCCTGGGCCGCCTTCCATATCGCGGCCATTGACCCGGCGGCTTCGATGATAGTGACTCCGAGCGACCATCTGATCACCCGTGAAAACATCTTCGAAGACTGCGTCAGACGCGGATTCGAATTTGTGGAGAAAAATGATGCCCTTCTGACTCTCGGCATCACTCCCGTCCGTCCGGAGACCGGCTACGGTTACATACAGGTAGGGCAGGAGGCTGAACCGGGCATTCTGAAAGTTAAGACCTTCACAGAGAAGCCAAATCTCGAACTGGCCAAAGTCTTCCTTGAAACCGGTGAATTCTTCTGGAACTCCGGCATCTTCCTTTGGCGCGCGTCAGCTATAATAGATGCTCTGCGCAAGCACGATTCTGACCTGACAGTCCGTTTCGACCGCGGGGCATCAGACTTCGGCACCCCCCGTGAGGAGGCCTTCATCCGTGAGAATTTCGTATCGTTCCCCGCCAACTCGATCGACTATGCGGTGATGGAGAAGGCTGACAATGTATATGTGGAATGCGTCAACTTCGGATGGAACGATCTCGGCACATGGAGCGCCCTTCATGACAACTCGCCCAAGAACGAGCAGAACAACGTGGCCCAGAACTGCAAAGTGCTCGCCTATGACAGCACCGGCAATATCTTCGCAGTCCGTGACTCGGAAAAACTTGTGGTGGCCCACGGCCTTAAAGACTACATCGTGGCCGATGCAGGAGATGTGCTCCTGATCTGCCCGAAGTCAGAGGAACAGCGCATCAAGCAGATGGTCAACGATGTGAGAATAGCTTATCTCGACAAATATCTCTGATAGCGGTCTTCATCCAGCCGATCATTTTATCCACAACAACCTCTTAAACTCTCCAGTCAGAACCATGCAGGAATATAATCTTACTCCCGAAGAAGAAGAACGCTACGTTGAAGCGCAGTTCCGAGACCTTCTTGACGGTTATCTCGCAAGTAACCACCGCAAGAAAGTCGACATAATAGAGCGGGCCTTCCGTTTTGCCAAAGAGGCCCACAAAGGAGTGCGCCGTCGATCGGGCGAGCCGTATATTCTCCACCCGATAGCCGTGGCCAAGATCGCCTCTCAGGAAATCGGGCTTGGCTCCACCTCGATCTGCGCGGCATTGCTGCATGATGTGGTGGAAGACACCGAGTACATGGTCGAGGATATCGAGCAGCACTTCGGACGTAAGATTGCCCGCATCGTAGAGGGACTGACCAAGATCTCAGGCGGAATTTTCGGCGACAAGGCTTCGGCCCAGGCTGAAAATTTCCGCAAGCTTCTGCTCACAATGAGCGAGGACATACGTGTGGTGCTCATAAAGATGGCCGACCGCCTGCACAACATGCGCACCCTCGGCTCGATGGCGCCTAACAAGCAATATAAGATTGCCGGAGAGACCTTATATATATATGCTCCGCTCGCCCACCGTCTGGGGCTCTTCGCCATAAAGACCGAACTGGAGGATCTGAGTTTCAAATATGAGCATCCGGCGGAATATGACCGAATCTCCGGACTGATACGCCAGAGCGAGGCCGGACGCGAGATGGTCTATAACGATTTTGCCAGCCCGATTCTGAAACGTCTCGACGCTATGGGGCTTAGCTATGAGGCCAAGGCTCGTCTGAAATCAGTCTACTCGATCTGGCGCAAGATGGACACCAAGCATATTCCTTTCGAGGAGGTCTATGACCTTTATGCCATGCGTATAATATTCGATACGCCTGAGGGTGAGTCGGAGAAAGAGATGTGCTATCGCATCTATGTGGCACTGACAGACCTCTATCGTCCGCATCCGGAGCGCACCCGCGACTGGATCGCCAATCCAAAAGCCAACGGCTATCAGGCTCTTCATGTCACTCTCATGGGGCCTGACGGCAACTGGATTGAAGTGCAGATACGCAGCCGGCGCATGGACGAGATTGCCGAGAAAGGTTTTGCCGCTCACTGGAAATACAAGATCGGAGAGCATGAAGAGGAGAGCGAGCTTAATGTGTGGCTCAAAACAATCAAGGATATTCTCGATGACCCGACGCCGAGTGCCATAGACTTTCTTGACACTCTGAAACTCAACCTTTTCGCCACAGAGATAGTGGTCTTTACTCCCAAGGGCGAGCTGCTGACACTTCCGGCCGGCGCAACGGTGCTTGACGTGGCCTTCTCGCTTCACTCCGAACTCGGAATGCACTGCATCGCAGGAAAAGTCAACCATAAGCTTGTGCCTCTTTCTCAGAAACTCAACTCCGGCGACCAGGTCGAGGTGCTTACCTCACAGTCGCAGAAGCCCAAGGAGGAGTGGATGAACTTTCTGATGTCGGCGAAGGCCAAGACCCGTCTGCGCAAGGAACTGAGGAAAGTCCAGCAGCCATATATAGAAAAAGGTAAGGAGATATTTGACGACTTCCTGGTCCAGAATGACATCATTCTGAACAACAGTGTGATGACTAAGATTCTTGGAACCTATCATGTGCAGTCGCGCGAGGAGCTTTTCCTCAAACTCGGCAACGGCGAGATTTCGATTGACGACTATCTGAACGTCAACACCTCGCGTGGCGCCCGATCGCTTGTTAGCCGTCTGTTTAGGCTCGGTTTCGGCGGTGACAAGAAGGCCGACCGCGCGCGCAAGCTGCTTGCAGCCGCTGATGTGCTTGAAAAAGAATCGGACAAAGCCAAAATCAACACGAAGGAGACCTATGTGCTCAAATTCAATGAAAAAGAGCGCAACTTCTCCTTTGCCGAATGCTGCCGCCCGATACCCGGCGATGAGGTGATGGGCTTTATCAACGACGACGGCGAAGTCGAGGTCCACGCACTGACCTGCCCGCGCGCCCAGGTGCTGAAAGCAAGTTTCGGACCGCGTATCGTAGCCACCCGCTGGGACAAAGTGGCCGGACACTTCCTCGCAAACATAAGGATCGAGGGCATTGACCGCCACGGAATTCTGCAGGAGCTGACCGGCATGATCTCTACCGCGCTCAATATCGACATCAGGCGTCTCAACATCGAAGCGGAAAAAGAAGTGTTCAACTGCGATCTCGGAGTTCTCGTCAGCGACACGCGTGCAGTCGAGGAACTCTGCAAAAGAGTGTTGAAAATCCAGGGAGTCCGCAAAGCCGACCGCGTCCGGTGAGAAATCGCCGGCCTGACAGTGAAAAGAGTTTATAAAGGGTTTATAAAAAAGAATTTGCAATAAATCTTCAGCTCCCACTGATAATGTGCTAAAAAAATCGTAACTTTGCAGACGGGTTACAGTGCACCCCGAAGTAACTACATAATTCATCCACCCCATGCGACAGTTTAAGCGCGCCGTCCTGATTCTTGAAGACGGCACAACCTTTGAGGGGAAATCCTTCGGCTATGAGGCTTCGACCTCCGGTGAAGTTGTGTTTAACACCGCTATGACCGGTTATCCGGAGAGTCTGACCGACCCCTCCTACGAAGGACAGATCCTCGTGACCACTTATCCGATTCTCGGTAACTACGGCGTTCCCCCGCGTCGGGAGAGAGACGACGTCAGTGAATATTACGAAAGTGACCATATCCATTGCCGCGCCATTGTGGCCCAGGATTATTCCTATGATCATTCCCACTGGCAGGCCGACCGTTCGTTGGCTCAATGGCTCAAGGAAGAAAAAATCCCCGGTATATACGGCATCGACACCCGTCAGCTGACCAAGCATCTCCGTGAACACGGCTCAATGCTTGGCAAGATTGTGATTGACGGATGTGACGATGTCGATTTTTATGACCCTAACCGTGAAAATCTTGTAGGCAAGGTCAGCTGCCGCGAGGTGGAATATCACGGCGCAGGTGACAAGACCGTGGTCCTGGTTGACTGCGGTGTCAAGCACAACATCATCCGCTGTCTGACACGCCGTGGCGTGAAAGTGGTCAGAGTGCCCTGGAATTACGATTTTACAACAATCCCCTATGATGGCCTTTTCATTTCCAACGGCCCCGGCAATCCGGACATGGCAGAAGAAACCGTAGGCCTCATCCGCAAGGCTATGGAAATCGGCAAGCCGATCTGTGGCATCTGCATGGGCAACCAGCTGCTCTCAAAAGCCGCAGGCGCTAAAATCTATAAACTGAAATACGGTCACCGCAGCCACAACCAGCCGGTGCGCCGCGTCGGCTCGAACCAGTGTTTCATCACTTCTCAGAACCACGGTTTCGCTGTCGACAACGAAACTCTGCCCGCTGACTGGGAACCGCTCTTCATCAACATGAACGACGGCACCAATGAAGGCATCCGCCACAAGACCAAGCCCTTCTTCTCGGCTCAGTTCCACCCGGAAGCAAGCTCAGGACCGAAGGACACAGAGTTTCTGTTTGACGAATTCATCAACCTGCTCTAAGCATCCCCTCATTTATTTTTCATCATGCGTAACGAAAACATCAAGAAAGTATTGCTGCTTGGTAGCGGCGCGTTGAAAATCGGCGAGGCCGGCGAATTCGACTATTCGGGTTCACAGGCTCTCAAGGCCATGAAGGAAGAGGGGATCACCACTGTCCTCATCAATCCGAATATCGCCACCGTCCAGACTTCCGACGGTTTTGCCGACAAGATCTACTTCCTTCCGGTCACTCCTTATTTTGTAGAGAAGGTGATCCGCAAGGAAAAACCTGACGGCATCCTGCTCGCATTCGGCGGTCAGACCGCTCTCAACTGCGGTGTGGAGCTTTACCGCTCAGGCATTCTGGAAAAATATGGCGTGGAAGTGCTCGGCACTCCCGTGCAGGCCATCATGGATACGGAAGACCGCGAGCTCTTCGTGAAGAAGCTCGACGAGATTGACGTCAAGACCATCAAGAGCGAGGCTGTCAACTCAATCCACGATGCCCGTGTGGCAGCCGAGGCCCTCGGCTACCCTGTGATTGTCCGTGCGGCCTATGCCCTCGGCGGTCTCGGCAGCGGTTTCTGCGACAATGAGGAAGAACTCGTGGCTCTCGTGGAGAAAGCCCTCGCATTCTCTCCGCAGGTCCTTGTCGAGAAGTCGCTCAAAGGCTGGAAGGAAGTGGAATATGAAGTGGTGCGCGACCGTTTCGACAACTGCATCACTGTCTGCAACATGGAAAACTTCGACCCGCTGGGCATCCACACCGGAGAGTCGATCGTTGTGGCTCCATCGCAGACACTTTCAAACGAAGACTATCACTGGCTGCGCAAGCTTGCCATCAAGATCATACGCCATATAGGCATCGTCGGCGAATGTAACGTACAGTATGCGTTTGACCCGACCTCAATGGACTACCGTGTCATTGAAGTCAACGCGCGTCTGAGCCGTTCGTCGGCTCTCGCATCGAAAGCCACCGGCTATCCGCTGGCATTCGTCGCCGCAAAACTCGGTCTCGGCTACGGACTCTTTGACCTTAAGAACTCTGTCACCAAGGAGACCTCCGCATTCTTCGAACCGGCTCTTGACTATATTGTCTGCAAGATCCCCCGCTGGGACCTCGGCAAATTCCACGGTGTCCGCCGCGAGATCGGCTCTTCGATGAAGTCGGTAGGCGAGGTTATGGCCATCGGCCGCACCTTCGAGGAAGTCATTCAGAAAGGCCTTCGAATGATCGGCCAGGGTATGCACGGCTTTGTCGGCAACAACCAGCGTGACCTCCCGGAACTCGAACATGCACTCAAGGAACCGACTGACAAGCGCATCTTCGCTATAGCCCAGGCTCTGTTCAAAGGCTATACCGTGGACCGCATTCACGAACTGACCAAAATCGACAAGTGGTTCCTCTATAAACTTCAGAATATCATCAACACAGCACGCGAGCTGCGTGAGTTCAACGAGCTCGAAGCAATTCCCGAAGCACTGCTGCGTCAGGCCAAGGAGCAGGGTTTCAGTGACTTCCAGATTGCACGTGAGATCTATCAGGAAAATCTCACAGAGCCGGAGAAAGCGCTCCTTCAGGTGCGTGACCGCCGCAAGCAGCTCGGAATTCTCCCGGTTGTCAAGCAGATCGACACCCTTGCCGCTGAATATCCCGCTCAGACCAACTATCTCTATCTGACCTACAACGGCCGTGAAAACGACGTGCAGTATCTCCATGACCACCGCTCTATAGTGGTGCTCGGTTCCGGAGCCTACCGCATCGGTTCGTCAGTAGAGTTTGACTGGTGTTCGGTCAACGCCCTTCTGACTGTCAAGAAAGAAGGCTGGCGCTCGGTGATGATCAACTACAATCCTGAGACCGTCTCCACTGACTATGACATCTGCGACCGTCTCTATTTCGACGAACTGACCTTCGAGCGCGTGATGGACATTCTGGATCTTGAACAGCCCCACGGCACTATCCTTTCCGTAGGCGGCCAGATCCCCAACAACCTTGCAACCCGTCTTGACGCGCAGAACATCAACATTCTCGGCACCACAGCCCGCAGCATCGACAATGCCGAAGACCGCAACAAGTTCTCGGCCATGCTTGACCGTCTCGGAATCGACCAGCCGCGCTGGCGCGAGCTCACAAGCATGGATGACATCAACGAATTCATTGATGAAGTCGGCTTCCCGGTGCTCGTCCGTCCGAGCTACGTGCTCTCAGGTGCGGCGATGAACGTATGCCACAATCAGGAGCAGCTCACCCGCTTCCTGCGTCTGGCAGCCAACGTCTCAAAGCAGCATCCCGTTGTGGTATCGCAGTTCATCTCATCGGCCAAAGAGATCGAGATGGACGCCGTGGCCCAGAACGGCGAGATAGTGGCCTATGCGATCTCCGAGCACATCGAATATGCCGGCGTGCATTCAGGCGACGCCACAATCCAGTTCCCGCCGCAGAAACTCTATGTAGAGACCATGCGCCGCATCCGCAAGATCTCGCGCCAGATAGCCAAGGCTCTTGAGATCTCAGGTCCGTTCAACATTCAGTTCCTTGCAAAGAACAATGATATTAAGGTAATCGAATGTAATCTCCGTGCCTCTCGAAGCTTCCCCTTCGTTTCAAAGGTTCTGAAGATCAACTTCATTGACCTTGCCACCCGCGTGATGCTCGGCCTGCCCGTAGAGAAACCCTCTAAAAACGCGTTCGATCTCGACTATGTGGGCATCAAGGCCTCGCAGTTCAGCTTCTCGCGTCTGCAGGGAGCCGACCCCGTGCTTGGCGTCGACATGGCCTCTACCGGCGAGGTAGGCTGTATCGGCACTGACTCGGCTGAAGCCCTGATCAAGGCTATGGTCTCAGTGGGCAACCGCATTCCGGCCAAGGCCGTCCTCATGTCAACCGGCACAGCCAAGCAGAAGGCCGATCTTCTCGATGCAGCCCATGAACTTGCAAACCGCGGCTATACGATCTATGCCACCGGAGGCACCCATGCCTATCTCAATGACAACGGCATCCCCGCTATCCGTGTCTACTGGCCGTCACAGCCCGACATGCAGCCTCAGGCCATCGAACTGCTCCATGACCACAAGGTTGACATGGTAGTGAATATTCCGAAGAATTTCTCGACCACGGAGCTTACCAACGGCTACAAGATCCGCCGTGCGGCCATTGACCTTAACATTCCGCTGATGACCAACGCCCGTCTTGCCTCGGCTTATATCGATGCGTTCACCACCCATCCGCTCGATGAAATCGAGATCAAGAGCTGGGACGAGTATTGATCAGATACCCGTTTAAGGAATAAATAGTAAGATAATAAAATAAAATTTAATCATTGACTTATTGCAAAGCGCATTGATATTTCGTAAATTTGCTGCGCATTTTTACAGGTGACAATCATCAGTTCGCATCCAAAGGCATAAGGTAAAAAACTCAACTATAATTATTATATAGACTATGAAAATTGAAAAAATTATCGGTCGTGAAGTCCTTGACTCACGTGGCAATCCTACCGTTGAAGTAGACGTAATCCTCGAATCAGGCGCACGTGGCCGCGCTTCTGTTCCCTCCGGTGCTTCTACCGGCGTAAACGAAGCTCTTGAGCTCCGTGACGGTGACAAGAACCGCTACCTCGGCAAAGGCGTTCAGAAGGCTGTGGCCAACGTTAACGGTCCTATCGCTGACGCACTCCGCGGCATGAGCGCTCTTGACCAGATCAAGATCGACGAGGCTATGATCGCTCTCGACGGCACTGACACCAAGTCAAACCTCGGCGCAAACGCTATCCTCGGCGTGTCTCTCGCAGTTGCTAAGGCTGCTGCCGACTACCTCGACCTTCCCCTCTACAAATATATCGGTGGCTGCAACAGCTACGTGCTCCCCGTTCCCATGATGAACATCATCAACGGTGGCGCTCACTCTGACGCTCCCATCTGCTTCCAGGAATTCATGATCCGCCCCATCGGCGCATGCTGCTTCAAGGAAGGTATCCGCATGGGCACTGAAGTGTTCCACAGCCTCAAGAAAGTTCTCCATGACCGCGGTCTCTCTACCGCAGTAGGTGACGAAGGTGGTTTCGCTCCCGCCCTCGACGGAACTGAAGACGCTCTCAACGTTATCATCAAGGCTATCGAAGCTGCCGGCTATGTTCCCGGCAAGGACGTGACCATCGGTCTCGACGTTGCTTCTTCTGAATTCTACAAGGACGGCGTTTACGACTACACCTGGAAGCAGGGTGCCGACGCTCCCAAATATACTTCAGCACAGCAGGCTGAATACCTCAAGGGCCTCGTGGAAAAATATCCTATCGACTCAATCGAAGACGGTATGGCAGAAGGCGACTGGGAAGGCTGGAAGATCCTCACCGATCTCATCGGCAGCCGTTGCCAGCTCGTAGGCGACGACCTCTTCGTTACCAACGTCAAGTATCTCGAAAAGGGTATCGAACTCGGCTGCGCTAACTCTATCCTCGTGAAGGTTAACCAGATCGGTTCACTCACCGAAACTCTCCGCGCCGTAGAACTCGCACAGCGCAACGGCTACACTGCAGTTATCTCTCACCGTTCAGGTGAAACTGAAGATGCCACTATCGCTGACATCGCAGTTGCTACCAACGCCGGACAGATCAAGACCGGTTCTGCAAGCCGTTCTGACCGTATGGCCAAGTACAACCAGCTCCTCCGTATTCAGGAAGAACTCGGCGAAGCTGCTCAGTATGGCTACGGCAAGCGCACCAAAATGCCCCAGGCTTAATAGTGTAGCTTGACAGCACGCAAATAAAATCAATGCCGGTCTGATTCAGTTCAGGCCGGCATTTTTGATTTTATAATGCACAATAGAAAAATAGCTACATTTGCATTATGAAGACGATTATAAAGTGTGATAAAGATGATTATGACGTGCTTGCCGGAATATGGGAGCGGTCTGTACGCGCCTCGCATTTTTTTCTCAGTGAGGAGGTGATAAATGAGATTAGAGAAGCCTTGATACCGGATTATTTTCCGAATGTCGATCTCTATGCGGTTTCGGCTGACGGTGGACAGCTTGCCGGTTTCATAGGCCTGAGTGAGAGAAAAATTGAAATGCTGTTTATTGACAGCCATTGTCGCGGGCTTGGCTACGGATCAATGCTGCTTGAATTTGCCGGACGCCAGGGAGCTGTAGAAGTTGATGTAAACGAACAGAATCCGTCTGCTCTCGCTTTCTACAGAGCAAACGGATTCAAAATCAAGGGCAGGGATGAGACCGATGAGGCCGGAAGGCCCTATCCGATACTTCATCTGTCGTTATAGCCTCACCGGGCGGCATCTGCCAGGAGTTCCAGCAGTTGTTCGCCGGCTTTTTTTGTATCGACTTTGGTGATGATGTGGGTGATGCGGTGGTCTGTGTCGGTCACGAAAGTTGTGCGGACGGTGCCCATGTACTCGCGTCCGGCCATTTTCTTTTTCTGCCAAACGCCGAATGACTGGTTTACCTCAGTGGTCGGATCGGAAAGCAGGATGAATGGCAGTGAATACTTGTCGGCAAACTTTGCGTGGCTTGCTACGGAATCCTTGCTGATGCCGATGGTGGTGTAGCCTTTGGCCTCCAGTTCGCTGTTGAAATCTCTGAGCGAACAAGCCTCAGCCGTGCAGCCGGGGGTATTGTCTTTCGGGTAGAAATAAATGATCAGAGCTTTTCCTTCGAAATCCGAGCTTCTGACTTCATTGCCGGCCTGGTCCAGACCGAGCACTTCGGGTATTTTATCGCCTGTTTCCATATAGATATTGTTTTCGTTGATGGTGGAGTTGATGGTGGAGTGCCACAGCAGGCAAATTTAGCGCAAATTCGTGAAAAAGCATCGGATAATATTGTTGAAATTGCGTAAATTTGTGGAATGAATCCTTTTAAAGTCTTAGAGGTTGTTTAAAAACAAGAGTTAAAATCTGAGTGGTGTATCTTTTAGAT
>CAMXAZ010000067.1 GCA_947179295.1 uncultured Muribaculaceae bacterium | reverse complement strand
TGTTCTCCTCGCTCAACTTCGCCGAAGACCATCCCGCCCGCGACATGCAGGACACTTTCTTCATCCAGCGCAATCCCGACGTGCTCCTGCGCACCCACACCTCATCCGTGCAGAGCCGCGTGATGGAAAAGACTCAGCCGCCAATCCGCATTATCTGCCCCGGACGTGTCTACCGCAACGAGGCCATCTCGGCCCGCGCCCACTGCTTCTTCCATCAGGTGGAGGCTCTCTACGTTGACAAAAACGTCTCTTTCGCCGACCTGCGCCAGACTCTGCTCTACTTTGCCCGCGAAATGTTCGGACCTGAGACCAAGATCCGCCTGCGTCCGAGCTACTTCCCCTTCACCGAACCCTCTGCCGAAATGGACATCTCTTGCAACCTCTGCGGCGGAAAGGGATGCTCGTTCTGCAAACACACCGGCTGGGTCGAGATTCTCGGCTGCGGCATGGTCGACCCTAATGTGCTTGAAGCCTGCGGCATAGACTCGAAAGTCTACTCCGGCTTCGCCCTCGGCATGGGTGTGGAGCGAATCACCAACCTGAAATATCAGGTCAAAGACCTGCGCATGTTCTCTGAAAATGACGTCCGCTTCCTTGAGCAGTTCCAGGCTGCGCACTGAGAAGACGTTTTTCTGACATACTCCTGACACATACTTCTGAAACCAAACAGTCTCTGATGACCGTCAAGGAACGCTATTCGAAAGTGCTCGGACTCTTTGCCTCGGCGATGCCTGTCGCCGAGACAGAGTTGCATTATGAAAACCCGTTTCAGCTGCTTGTGGCCGTGATTCTTTCGGCCCAGTGCACCGACAAGAGGGTCAATCTCATCACCCCGGCGCTTTTCGAGGCCTATCCGACACCTCAGGCCCTGGCCGCGGCCACGCAGGAGGAGATTTTCGAATACATAAAATCCTGCTCCTATCCCAACAACAAGAGCCGTTCGCTCAGTGGTATGGCCCGGCGCCTTGTCGAAGATTTCGGCGGCGAGGTGCCCTCGGATCTTGACTCGCTCACGAGCCTTCCGGGAGTAGGACGCAAGACCGCCAATGTGATCCTCTCGGTGATTTTCGACCGCCCTACAATGGCGGTTGACACCCACGTGTTCCGCGTCAGCGAGCGCATCGGCCTGACCACCGGCAGCAAGACTCCGCTTGCCACTGAAAAGGCTCTGGTGAAATATATCCCGGAGGAACTGATACCGAAGGCCCATCATTGGCTCATACTTCACGGTCGCTACGTCTGCAAGGCGCGCCGTCCGGATTGCCTTAACTGTTTTCTGACATCAGTCTGTCGTTTTTATTCAAAAAATGGTTGAGTCGACATTCTTGTTCATAATAGAGATTCTCGGCACGCTGGCTTTCGGAGTCAGCGGTGTCCGTCTTGCCGCCAAAAAGCATTTCGACTGGTTCGGTGCCTACACGCTCGGCGTCATCACCGCCATCGGTGGCGGTACGGTGCGCGATGTCCTGCTTGACATCCCCGTGTTCTGGATGCAGACATGGCTCTATCTCGCCGTTACGGGCGTTTCGTTTCTGATTGTGCTTGCCTTTACCAAGGTGCTGACCTCAGATTCCAAATCGCTTTTCATGTTTGATGCCGTCGGGCTTACGCTTTTCGTGATCACCGGCATCGAGAAGACCCTCGCCATAGGCTATCCGATGTGGGTAGCGATAATAATGGGCATGATCACCGGTTCGTTCGGCAGCATTCTGCGCGACGTGCTTCTCAATGAGGAGCCTCTCTTTTTCCGCAAAGACATTTATGCCACAGCCTGTCTGGCCGGCGGAGCGCTCTACTGGATGACGGCCGTGTTCGGCGGTCCGGTATGGCTTCAGCAGTCACTGTGTGTTCTGGCCATCCTTGTGTTGCGCTGGGGTGCCCTGCGTTACGGATGGCATCTGCCCGAAATGAAAGAACGCACCAGATGAAGACTCCGCATCTGCATCGGACCGATGCCGCCCAGTTCGGCAAATATCTGCTCGTCGGAGGCGGCAACACCGCCCTCACTCTCATAGTGATCATAGGGCTGAAATCAGGCCTCGGCATCAATCCGTGGGTTGCAAATGCCTGCGGCTACGTGGCCGGAATGGTCAATTCTTTTCTTTGGAACAAACTCTGGGTATTTCATTCGCGCAGCCGGCGTTTCCACGGCGAGGCCCTGCGCTTTCTGATAGGCTTCGGTCTGTGTTATGCCGTGCAGTTCGCGCTGACGTGGGCCTTGACAGGGATGATGGGCGATGCCGAGTGGCAGCTTCCCGGCGGCTTTGTGATGAGCGCCTACGGCCTGGCTACCCTCATTGGCATGGGTGCATACACTGTCTGCAACTACCTCTACAACCGCCTCGTCACCTTCCACAACTGATTTCAGCATAATCCGCATCCGGCCCCCGACACCTGTGCGCAAAGCGCTGCGGTGTCGGGGGTTTGCGATCCCCCCGGCATGTGGTGTCCGTCAGGACACCGATTTACCGCTCCGGATGGAGTGTCTACGCATGATCGCACTCCGTCAAGGCAGGGTGTTGTATCTTTGCAGAAACTCAAAGTCAGGGCAAAAAAACTTGTTGGGGAGGGGGATAAAAAAACGCAGTCCGCCGTGGGGCGGGCTGCGCGTCTTGTTTATGATGAGAAACGTTCGGGCTTATTCGGCTTCCTCGGCTTCGGCTTTGGCGGCGCTTTCGGGCTTGAGCCATTTGTCGAACCAGCGGAAGAAGAGGCGCTGCCAGAGGATGGCGTTTTGCGGCTTCAGAATCCAGTGGTTTTCGTCGGGGAAGATGAGCATTTCGGCGGGGATGCCGCGGAGCTTGGCGGCATTGAAGGCCATTTCGCCCTGCGATGAGAGGATGCGGTAGTCGAGTTCGCCGTGGGTTACCATGATCGGGGTGTCCCATTTGTCGACGAAGCGGTGGGGCGACATGGCGAATGTGCGCTGGGCCGCGGCGTTGTCTTTCTTCCAGAATGCGCCGTAGTCATAGGCTGTGGCGGTGTCGACAGGGCCGTTCTTGGCGCCGTCGCCCATGTCCCAGTTGGCAAACCACATTTCTTCGGTTTCGAGATACTGTGCTTCCATGTTGAAGATTCCGGCGTGGGCGAGGAAGGCGGCGAAGCGCTTTTCGTGGTTGCCGGCAAGCCAGTAGGTCGAGAAGCCGCCGTAGCTTGCGCCTGTGCAGCCGATGCGCGACGGGTCTACGTAGGGACGCTGCTTCATGAAGTCGACAGCTGCGAGGTAGTCACGCATGTTCTGACCGGGGTAGTCGCCTGAGATCTGAGCGTTCCATTCGGTGCCGAATCCCGGCAGGCCGTGGCGGTTGGGGGCTATGACGATGTAGCCGTTGGCTGCCATGAGCGCGAGGTTCCAGCGGTAGCTCCAGAACTGGCTGACAGCCTGCTGCGGGCCACCCTGGCAGTAGAGGAGTGCGGGATAGGTTTTGGTGCTGTCGAAATCCTGGGGATATACGGCCCATACGAGCATTTCCTTGCCGTCGGTGGTGGGAACCATGTTGCGCTCTACGCGGGGCATCTTGAGTGATGCGAGCAGTTCGGTGTTGACGTTGGAGATCTGTTTCACTTCTCCGCCTTTGACTGCGCAGACCTCGTTGGGGGCAAGCATGGAGTGGCGCAGGGTGATGATGGTTTCTTCGTCGACGGGTGCGAGTGCGGCATAGTCACATTCGCCCTGGGCAACCACAGAGACGGTGCCGTCAAGGGCCATGTTGAAGATGGGGCAGACGCCGTCACGTGCGGCGAGGAAGTAGAGCGACCTGCTGTCGGGGTTCCAGGCGATGGCATCGGCTGTGTAGTCCCAGTCGGCTGTGAGGTCGCGCTTCTCACCGGTTGCGGTGTCGAGCAGGAAGATGCGGTTCTTGTCTGATTCGTAGCCGTCATGTTCCATCGAGAGCCATGCCACGTATTTGCCGTCGGGCGAATAGGCGGGAGCTGTGTCGTAGCCCATCATGCCTTCGGTGAGGTTGCGGGTGCTCTTGTCTTCGAGTGAATAGAGGTAGAGGTCGGAGTTTGTGGAGACTGCATAGTCAACTCCGGTCTTCTTGCGTGATACGTAGATGATCGACTTGCTGTCAGGAGCCCAGGCGAATGATTCTGATCCGCCGAAGGGGCGCATCGGGGCTTCATACATGGGTTCGTCTGACATGATGTCGGCGAGGTTGCTGACTTCGTTGCCGTCAAAGTCGCCGATAAAGGGGTGGGGGATTTCGGTCATCCACTGGTCCCAGTGCTTGTACATGAGGTCGTCGATGACACGGCCGGTGGCATCGGGCAGATCTTCATAGAGATCTTTGGCCTCGCGCATGAATTTGATGGGGGAGATGATCATGACTTTCTTTTCGTCAGGAGAGAAAAGGAAGCCTTCCACGCCTTTTTCGAGTTTGGTCACCTGCTTGCGGGCGCTGCCGTCGGCGTTCATGACGAAGAGCTGGGGCACACCGTCAACCGCGTAGGTGAAGGCGATCTGTTTGCCTTCGTTGATCCAGACGAAGTTGCTTTCCGAGCCGGCTGTGCGGGTGATGCGCTGCAGGTCGGAACCGTCGGGGTTCATGACGTAGAGGTCGGCATTGCTGCGGTTCTGCTCTACGCTTTCATATGAAATGTTGAACAGTACCTTTTTTGTGGCGGGTGAAACCTGCACCGCCGATACGCGGCCGAGGGCTTCAAGGGCTTCGATGTCAAAGACTCCTGTCTCGCTCTTGTAGTCGGGCTTGTCGATGATGTCGGCTTCTTTTTCGCCTGATCCTGCGCATGCTGTAAGAGTGAGTGCGGTTGCAGCCATGACAAGAATATTTTTCATAAAAACTGAGGTCTGAAGAATTAGAGTTTGTTTGATGTGAACAGACAGGCTCTTACTTTATAAGATACTGTGAGGAGATTGACTCGTGGGTGTGGACGCGACGGATGGTGTCGGCGAAGAGACGGGCCACGGAAAGTATGGTGGCTTTCTTGCAGTTTTTGTTGAACGGAATGGAGTTGGTGAACATCATTTCGGTCAGGGCGCAGTTGTCGACGCGTTCAGAAGCGGGGTCAGACATGATGGCGTGTGAGCAGAGTGCGCGCACCGAGCGTGCTCCGCTGCTCATCATCAGGTCAGCAGCCTTGGTGATGGTGCCGGCGGTGTCTACCATGTCGTCGATAAGGATGACGTCTTTGTCCTTGACATCGCCGATGACTGTCATCTGGGCCACTACGTTGGCTTTGGCGCGCTGCTTGTGGCAGAGAACCAGGGGCACGTTGAGATACTTGGCGTAGCTGTTGGCGCGTTTTGCTCCGCCTACGTCAGGCGATGCGATTACCAGGTTCTCAAGTTTGAGCGACTGGATGTAGGGGATGAATACCGACGAAGCGTAGAGGTGGTCTACGGGGATGTCGAAGAAGCCCTGGATCTGGTCGGCGTGGAGGTCCATAGTGATCACGCGGTCAACTCCGGCGGTTGTCAGAAGGTCGGCAACGAGTTTGGCGGCGATTGACACACGCGGTTTGTCTTTGCGGTCCTGGCGGGCCCAGCCGAAGTAAGGCATCACGGCGATGATCGAGGCTGCCGATGCGCGCTTGGCGGCGTCGATCATCAGCAGGAGTTCCATGAGGTTGTCGGTGTTGGGGAATGTGGACTGTACGAGATAGACCTCGCAGCCGCGAATGGATTCCTCGAAAGAAACCTCGAATTCGCCGTCGGCGAAATACTGGATGTTCATCTTGCCGAGTTCGCAGCCTAAATCGCGGCAGATTTCCTCAGCCATGTAGTGAGACTTAGTCCCTGAAAAAACTTTGATTGGTGGAAGGGAATCAATCATGGTTTATATGATAATGATGAGTTTGGGTGCAAAATTACAAAAATTCCCTCGGCCATAGTGTTAAATGCGAGGGAATTTTTTGTCATGGAGTTATACTTTGATGCCATGCATCAGAAGAAGCAGAGGATGAGGGCCTGGGCGGCTACCACGCGGAGGAACATAGTCAGCGGGTAGACAGTGGAGTAGGCCACGGCGGGAGCGTCACTGCCGGTGGAGTTGTTGGCATAGGCGAGGGCTGGGGGATCGGTGCAGCCGCCGGAAACAAGACCCATGATGGTGAGGTAGTTGATCTTGTAGACTCCGCGGGCTATGATGCCGACTACGAGCAGCGGCACGAAGGTTATGATGAAGCCCCAGATCACCCACCACATGCCGGTGGTGTTGAATACGGTGTCAGCAAAGCCGCGTCCCGACGAGATGCCGACCGAGGCGAGGAAGAGGCAGATGCCGAGTTCGCGCATGAGCAGCGAGGCTGAGGAGGAGGTGTAGGTGACGAGCTTGAATTTGTAGCCGAAGCGGCTGAGGAGGATGGCTACCACGAGCGGGCCGCCTGCCAGACCGAGTTTCATGCCGAAGCCTACGTTGATGGAGCCTACGATGATGCCGAAGAGTATGCCGACAAAGATGGTGATGAGGTTCGGCTGGTTGAGGCGCTTCATTGAGTTGCCGAGGCGCACACCGAGACGCTCGATGTCATTGAGGTCGCCGACAACCACGAGGCGGTCGCCCATCTGCAGGCGGAGGTTGGGCGATGCGAGCAGGTCGACGCCGGCACGGTTGACGCGGGTGCAGTTGAGGCTGTAGGCGGTGTGGAGGCGCAGGTCGCCGAGGGGCACACCGTTGTATTTGCTCTGGGTGACGACGATGCGGCGTGAGTAGACCTGGCTCTGGACTTCTTCCCAGTCCATTTCGATCTCATGGCCGATCACGCCCTGGAATTTCATTTCATCAGCCGGGCCGATGACCACGAAGATCTTGTCGCCGACGTGGAGCTCGGTCTTGGAGGTGGGGATGATCACTTTTCCGTCGGCTCCCATCAGTCGGGAAACCACGAAGTCGCAGTCGAGGATCTGGTGGAGTTCATAGAGGGTCTTGCCGTCAATGAGCTTGTTGGTCACTTCGAATGACAGTATGAGCGGTTTCTGCTGGCTGCTTTCGATTTCGTCTTCGATGGCTTTGATCTCATCTTCGGTGCGGATCTTGAAGATGGCCTTGACAATGAGCATCGAGAGGATGATGCCGATTACGCCCAGGGGGTAGGCGGCGGCATAGCCCATAGCCATGATGTTGATGGCTTCGGTAGAGCCGGCAGTCTGCTGTGCGGCTGCAAGACCGGGGGTGTTTGTCACGGCTCCTGACATGACGCCTACGAGGGCTTCGATGCCTGTGTTGCCGTCAACGTAGAAGATGGTGAGCACGATAGCGACATTGAGCGCTATGATCAGCACTGCGAGTCCGTTGAGCAATACGCCGCCTTTCTTGAATGACGAGAAGAAGCCGGGACCTACCTGGATGCCGATGGCGAAGATGAAGAGGATCAGGCCGAACTCACGGACGAATTTCAGGACTTCGGGGTTTACGATGTAGCCGAAGTGGCCCATGATGATTCCCACGAACAGCACAAAGGTGACCCCAAGTGAAATTCCTCCGATTTTCAGTTTGCCGAGGAAAATGCCGGCCGCGATGACAAACGAGTAGAGCACGAGGGTGCTTGCAAGCTCCGTGTGTCCCGGACCGATCAGATCAATTAACCATTCCATTTGATTGAGATACGAAATTGTTATAGGAAATTTAGAGAATGTTTCAATCTTTTTCACCTGACCACGCCGTGTCTCGAAGAGGGATCTGAAGCCTATGGGAGACTGCTACGGATGCATCCGGGCGGGGCGCGGTTTTGAAAAACTGTTTAATATGGATTCAAACAGTTTTTGAGAGTGCAAAGGTACGACTTTTTTGCTTTTTTTTAACAATGCGGCGGCTATAAATTTCGGGTATCAGTGGAAATATTTCTGAATATTTCTGACGGTGTTTCAGTCTGTTCCGATGTTGTCGGCCACGGCGGTCTGTGAAGTTTCAAGTTCTTTTCTTGCGACAGTTGACCGGAAGGAGCGGTAGAGGAGCACCGAGGCTACGATCAGGGCAAGCGAGAAACTGTAGTAGACGCCGACATTTTTCATCGACAGTCCTTTGGCGAGCAGAAGGAGGAAGGGGATGCCGACGGCTATGTAGCTGGCGAGCGAGATCCAGAGCAGTGGTTTGACATTGGATGTGCCGCGGAGTGCGTTGGCATAGGTGAGCTGGATGGCGTCGCCATACTGGTAGAGGATCAGCGGGGCGATGAGGAGCATGGCTGCGGCTGTTACTTCGGGGTCGGGGGTGAAGACCTGGATCAGGTTTGAGCCTCCGATGAGGAAGACGGCCGAGGCGATAGTGCTCAGGAGCAGATTCAGATGGAGTCCGGCTGAGGTGATGCGGCGGATGCCGGTGGTGTCACGCAGTCCGGTGTAGTTGGCCACGCGTATGGAGGTGGCTACGCCGAAGCTCATGTAGGTCATGAATCCGAGCTGCGCTATGGTATTGACTACCTGATAGGATGCAAGTTGTATTTTTCCGAACCAGCCTGAGACGATGGCTCCGAATGACCAGAGGAAGCATTCCACTCCGCCCTGTATCATGACGGGGTAGGATGTCTGCCATACGTGGCGGCGGATGCCGGCGGTTTCGGCCGAGGGGGTTCGGAGTCCGGTTCTGTAGACTTTGTATCGCTTCGATGTGAGGAACACTGTCAGTATTCCGACGGTGGCCATGCAGCGGGCTGTCAGGGTGCTGATCCCGGCTCCGGCCAGTCCGAGTTCGGGGCATCCGAAGCGGCCGCCGATGAGCAGGTAGTTGCCTATGATGTTGACTACGTTGGCACCGAGGATCATCCACATCGGTGTGGCGGTGTCGGTGGTGCCGTTTGCGGTCTGCTGGCAGCAGTTGAATATGGCCATAGGGAGCAGTGTGGCCAGTATTATGAGGTAATATTGCCTGATCAGCGGCATGAGTTCTTCCGGCTGTCCGAAGCGGTCGAGGAAGAAGTAGAGGGTGCCCATGACGGCTGTGAATCCGATCGAGACGAGGGCGTTGATCTGCAGGCCGGCGCGGAGTGTGGCTCCGACCCGGTCATGCTGCCGGCGGCTGTAGAGGGCTCCGATTATTGGTGTCATTCCGGAGGCGAAACCGAGCTGCATGACTATGGCTATCATGAAGAGGCTGTTGACAAAAGCTGCTGCGGCGAGTTCTTCCGTGCCGTAGGCTCCGACCATCATTGTGTCGGCGAAGCTGACCACGATGATTCCGACCTGGGTGATGAGGACGGGCATTCCGAGTCGCCACAGGCTTTTGTATTCGGGTTTGTATGCTTTCCAGAAACCGGCTTTCCCGGTCAGGGTGCTTGCTTTCATAGGTGTCGGTGCTTTCGATGGTGATTTTAAAGCAGGCCGCAAGACAGGGTTGAGATCTGCTTGCGGCCTGGTTCTGATGGTGGTTATGCTGTGCGGTCCGCTTTCAGTCGGGGTGCGGATGCGTGCAATGGGAGTCTGTTAGGCTTCCTGGGCGATGGCCTTGAATTCGTCGAGGCTGACGGTCTTCTTGTCGAGGGTGACAGCCTTTTCGATGGCATCGTAGAGTTTGGAGGTGAGCACCTGCTGGATGAGCTGCTGACGGATTTCAGATTTTTCGAGCTGCTCTTTGGCGTAGCGGGTGATGATCTCGTCGTCGATGCCGGCCATGCCGTACTGTGCGAACTGGCGGGCAGTGAGGAATTTGGCAGTCTGGAGCACTTCGTCTTCCTCAACCTTGATCTCAAGGGCCTTGAGGAGGTTGTTTTCGATGATTTCGTGCTTGATGCCGTTTTCCTGAGCCTTGTAGGCTTCGTCGGCGTTTTCAGCGTCAGCGAAGAAGAGTTTCTTGATGGTTTCTGCGGGGAGTGTCATTGACTCGCCGTATTTTTCCATCATGGCCTTGTCGAACTGGTTGCGGAAGAGGATGTGGCTGTTCTGGCTGAGTTCGCCGGCGATCATTTCCTTGATTGCTGCGCGGTATTCCTCTTCGTTGTGCACTTTGTCTTCGCCGAATACCATCTTGTAGTATTCTTCGCCGAGTTCGGCGGGAACGCTTACGATGATTTCAGAGATGGTCATCTCGAAGTCGCTGGTGATGTCAGATGCGATGGCTTTGTCGACGTGGAGCATTGATGCGAGTTCGCCTGCATCGCCTCCGGCTGCCTTGTTGGGGTTGAAGACCACTTTGTCGCCGGGCTTTTTGCCGTTGAACTTGGCTGCTTCTTCCTTGTCTTTGAAGTAGAGGGGGAAGACGATGCCGTCGGTTACCTGGATGGCGCCTTCGTTCTGGTTGACAGAGCCGTCTTCGGCGAGCTGCATGAGGGTGCCTTTTACGACGCCGTCTTCAGTCATTTCCTGTCCGGGTTCCTGCTTGCCGAAGCGCTTGCGGAGGTTCTTGTCCTGCTCGTCGATCATTTCTTCGGTAACTTCGATTTCGTAGTAGGGGTAGTGGTCGTCGCTGCCGGGCTTGATGTCGAGCTGGGGGATGAGGGCCAGGTCATATTTGAATTCCTGATCGCCGTCCTCGAAAGCTTCTTTCACTTCCACGGGTACGGGATGGCCCATTACGGGGAGATTGTTTTCAGTGATGTAGTCGACCACTGCACGGTAGACGGTGTCGTTGATGACGTCGCTGGTCATCTGCTTGCCGAAACGGCGTTTGAGTTCTCCGAAGGGAACGTGGCCTTTGCGGAAGCCGGGGAGCACGTGGGTGCGGCCGATTTCCTTGAGTTTTTTTGTGACCTCGTCCTTATAGTCGTTTTCTTCGATCGCCACGGTAAGACGTACGTCTACGGGTGAAATCTCTTCCTTGGTAATTTTCATTTCCTATTTATCTGTTTTATTAGTGTTTACGTCTGATGCTTGTCTGGCGCCGCGGGGCTTTCGGGTCTGATTCGCCCGCGCGCGTTGAATCAGCGTGCAAAATTAACAAAAAAATCCCAAATCGCAAAACTTACAGGCCGGCTGCTTCAGAGATGGGGCTGCTTTAGCGGTTGTTTTTAAACCTCTAAATCTCTCCGGGCGCTGAGGCTGGTGGAGGTGGGGTTTATCGGGGTGCTCAGTCCGGCGGTTCAGAGCAGCATGGGGTCAAATTCGTCGGCCGGAATCGGATCAGGCGCTTTCAGGGCGTGGATTATGTTTTTGAGGTGTTCCATGTAGCCGGTGATCATTGCGGCTGTCGAGGCGGGCGTGAGGCGGAAGAGTGTGCCGAGATCCGAGTTGCTGTGGCTTTTGTGGAATGTGCGGACTGTGTTGAGGATCTCTTTGGCTTCTTCAAGCGCTTCGGGCCGGTGTCCGGTGCGCACGAGGCTCATCAGGTAGGGGTAGGTGACGGCCGGGAGATAGGGCCATTTCATTTTGATGAATTTGTCGCGGTAGACTCTGACGACGTCGTCGAAGCGGAGGGCGAAGTAGGTTATCTCGATCAGGAAGGGGATTTCTTCCTGGAATCCTTTGACTTCGTCATAGATGAGGCAGACGGTGGCTGCGGAGGCGAACTGGCCGTGGACCACGTGGTTGCGGGCCCACTCTACGGCGTCTTTCTCGCTGAGAAGGTCGGAGGCTATGAGGCTGCGCACATAGGGGGCGGCATTCTCGCGGTCGAGAACGAGGAGCACGTCGATGGCAAGCCGAGAGTCGAGGTGCCGGCTGATGTATGCGGTGAGCATTTCCACGGCTTCCGGCTGTCGGTTTGTCTCCATGAGTGCTGCGGCGAGGGTGGAGACGTCGGTGTCTTCGGCTTCGGCTGATGCTACTATGCGGCGGTAGATGGCGGTCACTGTCTCCGGGTCGCGTTCAAGCCTGTAGAGCGATGCGCCTTTGATGCGCAGGCCCATCATGGATTCGGGGTTGATGGCGAGGGCGTATTCGGCTGACGAGAGGGCTCCTTCATAGTCGTCGTTGTTGATCTGGACTGTGGCGAGCCTCAGCCAGAAGTCGAGGTTGAAGGGTTCGAGCATGGTCAGTTCCTCGAAGAGTCTTGCGGCTGCCGGCAGGTCGTTGTTTTCCTCCAGATGGTCGGCGAATTCATAGAGGAAGGTCTGCGGATAGGAGCATTTTGACTGGATGCGGTCTTTGTTTTGCATCAGCCATGATTCGAGCCGCAGTTCCATTGCGTAGTCTGTGAACTGTATGATGCCTTCGTCGTCGAAGTCGTCGGTCTCGTCGAGTATTTTTTCGAGGGCGCTGATCACTTCTTCGTCGCCGAGTTCGAGATTGGCGTTGCGGGCACGGAGGTCAAGGAGCCGGTTGAGGACGCCACCTGTGCCGACGCGTCTGTTGAGCTCGGAGGTCGCTTCTACATCGCCGAACGAGTAGTAGAGCCAGGCGCGGCGGGTGGCCAGCGCTTCGCTCTTGGGGTAGTGGATGGCTCCGTAGAGGAGCACTTCCATCTTGACGATGTAGTTGTCGTAGTCAGAGGCGTAGTCGAAGATCTCGACGAGGTCGTTTTCATCGAAAAATGCTTCGGTGTTGCCTCGGCGTACTACTTCTGATTCGAATTCTTCGTAGAGGTCCCGGCGGTCGTTGGGTTCGTCCATTCGGTCAGGGGAGGTTATGTAAGGAGCGTGTTTGACCCCGAAAAAAAGAGGTTAGACACGCTCCCTGATTGTGGTTGTCAATAGGTTATTTCTGAGCTTTTTCCCAGCTGTCTTTAAGCGCAATGGTGCGGTTGAAGATGAGGTTGCCGGGGGTTGAGTCGGGGTCGAGGGTGAAGTAGCCGATGCGCTGGAACTGGAGGGGAAGGCCGGGGGCGGCGATTTCGGCCAGGTAGGGCTCGACTTTGATGCCTTCGACCACTTTGAGCGAGTCGGGGTTGAGCAGTTCGCGGAAGTCGCGTTCGGTTTCGGCTCCGGGGTTTTCGACGCTGAAGAGGCGGTCGTAGAGGCGGGCTGTGGCGTCGATGGCGTGGGTGGCCGATACCCAGTGGAGCGTGCCTTTGACTTTGCGCTGGCTTCCGGGGAGGCCGCTGCGGCTTTCGGGGTCGTAGGTGCAGTAGATTTCCTCGATGTTGCCTTCGGCATCTTTCTTCACGCCTGTACATTTAATAATATAGGCGCCTTTCAGACGGACTTCGCCGTCAGGGGCGAGGCGGAAGAATTTTTTCGGCGGGTTTTCCATGAAATCGTCGCGCTCGATGTAGATTTCGCGGCTGAAGGGCATTTCATGGGTACCGGCTTCGGGTGATTCGGGGTTGTTGTCCATCTCTACGGTTTCGGTCTGGCCTTCGGGGTAGTTGGTGATGACTACCTTGACGGGGTTGATGACGGCCATGCCGCGGGTGGCTACTTTGTTGAGGTCGTCGCGCACGGCGTGTTCGAGCAGCGAGATGCTGTTGAGGGCTTCGTATTTGGTGTAGCCGATGGTGTCGATGAAGTTGCGGATGGAGCGGGGGGTGAAGCCTCGGCGGCGCAGACCGGAGATGGTCGGCATACGGGGATCGTCCCAACCGGCTACGAGGCCTTCGTTGACGAGCTGCAGGAGTTTGCGCTTCGACATGACGGTGTAGGTGAGGTTCAGTCGGTTGAATTCGATCTGACGGGGGCAGTAGCTTTCGTCGGCGAGTTCTTTGACGAAGTATTCGTAGAGCGGACGGTGGACCACGAATTCAAGTGTGCAGATCGAGTGGGTGACGCCTTCAAAGTAGTCGCTCTGTCCGTGGGCGAAGTCATACATCGGATAGACTTTCCAGGTTGTGCCGGTGCGGTGGTGGGGAGTCTTGATGATGCGATACATGATCGGGTCACGGAAGTGCATGTTGGGGTTGGCCATGTCGATCTTGGCGCGGAGCACACGGGCGCCTTCTTCGAATTCGCCCTGATTCATGCGGATGAAGAGGTCGAGATTCTCTTCAACCGAGCGGTTGCGGTAGGGGCTTTCGGTGCCGGGCTGGGTGGGGGTGCCTTTCTGGGCTGCGATCTCTTCGGAGGTCTGGTCGTCGACGTAGGCTTTGCCTTCCTTGATGAGGCGCACGGCGAGGTCGAAGAGCTGGGGGAAATAGTCGGAGGCGTAGTATTCGCGGTCGCCCCAGTCGAAGCCGAGCCAATGGATGTCTTCGCGGATGGAGTCGACATATTCCACGTCCTCTTTGACGGGGTTGGTGTCGTCAAAGCGCAGGTTGCATGTGCCACCGAATTTTTCGGCGATTCCGAAGTCCATGCAGATTGCCTTGGCATGACCTATGTGGAGGTAGCCGTTTGGTTCGGGCGGGAAACGGGTGTTGAGCCGGCCGCCGTTTTTGCCGGCCTGAAGATCTTCGAGCACAAGCTGCTCTACAAAGCTGAGTCCCTTGGATTCCTGGGCTGTGGACGGGTTATTATTTTCCATTGTTCTGGCTATATTGTGAGTTTCTGTTCGATTTAAAATGCAAAGTTAGTCAGAATTTTTGTAATTGCATAAAAAATCATGTCACATGCGCGGACAC
>CAMXAZ010000066.1 GCA_947179295.1 uncultured Muribaculaceae bacterium | reverse complement strand
TTGAATTTCAATAATTTCAAAGGACTCTTATGATTTTTTAGTGGACACTAATGATCGAATAAAATAAATGCATATGACTATTAATAAAATCTGTATCACTACACTCACATCTGCCGCCATTATCGGATGTGCGACATCAGTGCAGGCAAAGAATTTTGACAAACTCATCTTCAACCCGGACATAGCAAAACAGGCATCACTGACAATGCCCTCCGGAGAGACCGTAGACTATACGGCCTATGAAGGTATTTTCTACGTCACGAATGTAGAAGATTCAGTATATCAGACGCTCAACATATATGTTCCTGAAACATTAAGGGCCAACAATTCGACTCCGATATTTCTCCGCACATATATAGGCGGATATATGGCCACCACCGCTAAAGCTCCATCTGCATCTGACGCTACCGGCAGAGCGCTGAAGGAAGGCTATGTGGTCTGCATACCGGGGTCAAGAGGTGCAAACTCAACAATAACACGCGATGGGAAGACCGTCTACACAGGCACAGCGCCAAACGGTCTTCTTGATCTTAAAGCAGCCATCCGCTATCTACGTTATAATAATGACCTGATTCCCGGAGACGCTGAAAGGATCATCATTGACGGAACAAGTGCCGGCGGGGCTATGTCGGCCCTTGTAGGTTCAACAGGAGACCGCCATGAATATGACAAATACCTCAAAAAGATGGGTGCAGCTCCGACTTCCGACAAGGTCTTCGCATCAGTCTGCTATTGCCCTATCACTGATCTTAACCATGCCGATATGGAATATGAATGGTTATACGGTTGCACGAATACCGGTGTGCGTCACCTCAACGCCGACCAGATAACCATCTCCAACGAACTTGCCGCCGAGTGTCCGGATTACATCAACTCGCTCAATCTCAAAGATGAAAACGGCAACGCTATCACAGCTGACAACTATAAGGATTATCTGAAGACATTCCTCATCGCATCAGCCCACAAAGCGCTTGAAGAAGGATGTGAAATACCTGATACCATCGGAATAATCCGCTATGCGGAAAAACCGAATTTCGGAGGGCGCCCTGCCGCCCCAGGAAACAGCGACGGCCGTGGAGCTCCATCATTCGGTCCTGCCGGAATGCAGCCGAGGTTCAATAATAACACTGACTATGTCACAGGGATAGATCTTGACAAATATCTCAGCTATGTGGCCAGTGTCACACCCTTGAAAACCCCGCCGGCATTCGATCAGTATGGAGTTCTCATTGACACTCCGACACCTGAAAACAATGTATTCGGAAATCCGGAAGGAACACCCGCAAACTTTACCGACTTCAGCCTGCGTCACCGTCTGCACGACAATAACGCGACTCTCAGCAAGGAAATGGTGCAACGAGTATTCATAATGAATCCAATGAATTTCATTTCTGAAAACGCAAGCTCTGTCGCTCCTCACTGGTTTATCCGTCACGGAGCAAAAGACCGCGACACATCATTCCTTGTACCGGTCAATCTTGCGACAAAACTGAAAAATTCAGGATATGATGTCAACTTCTTCCTGCCTTGGAATCGTCCTCACAGCGGTGATTATAATCTTGACGATCTTTTCAACTGGATTGACAGTGTGACCAAATGATGAACAGCAGACTGTCATTAAAAAAATATGCAGCTGTCATCGCCATACTCATAGTATTGGTGATGACAGTGCTTGATGTCACATTGGTAAATGTGGCATTGCCTGTCATGGCTGAAAAGTTCAGTATCTCCGATTCATATGCGGTCTGGATTGTGACTATCTATCAGCTTGCCATAACAATGCTGCTGTTGCCGCTTTCATCAGTCGGAGATTTATTCAGTTATCGACGAAACTTTCTCATCGGTGTAGCCGTATTCACACTCTCGTCAGCACTCTGTGCGGCTTCCACCAGCTTTTCCATGATTCTTTTCTCACGTGCGCTCCAGGGAGTAGGCGCGGCATGTGTCATGAGTGTCAACATAGCCCTTACGCGCCTCATATATCCGCGTCATATACTTGGCCGTGGACTGGCCCTCAACGCTATGGTCATAGCTATTGCCACCGCAGCAGGTCCGACAATAGCCGGCTGCATTCTTTCTGTCGCATCATGGCATTGGCTGTTCCTGATAAACGTTCCGTTTGGAATAGCGGCATTTTTCATAGGCAAAAAACTGTTGCCTGCCAATCCGCCTAAAGAGCATAAACTGAAATTTGACTGGATAAGCGGCATTGAAAACACTATTGTATTCGGACTTATTTTTTACTCTCTCGGAAGCTTTGCCCGCAAAGGAGATCTGTTCACCAATGCATGTCTTATCTGCGTCGGCATAATAGTCGGGATTTTCTATGTGAGGAGACAACTTGACAAGGAAGCGCCTATGCTGCCGATTGATTTATTCCGGATCAGGCTTTACTCACTGAGCATTGCGACATCAATATGTTCGTTCATAGCCCAGAACCTCGCCATGATCTCGCTTCCATTCCTCTTTTTCAACAGTTTGGGATTCAGCGAAATCACCACAGGCCTACTTATGACACCCTGGCCGCTCGCCACTATGATCGTGTCACCTATCGCAGCTAAATTTGTCGAAAAACATAATCCGGGTATTACGGCAGCATTCGGAATGGGAGTATATGCCATCGGCATATCTCTGATGCTCCTTCTCCCCCACTCTGATGTATCTGAACTGAATATTGCATGGCGAATGGCTCTCTGTGGCATCGGATTCGGGCTGTTTCAGACACCCAACAATATAGTCATGGTCATCGCTACTCCTATACAGCGCACAGGTGGAGCCGGCGGCATGCAAAGTACAGCACGTCTTGTCGGCCAGACGCTTGGAGCGACTTTTGTCACCCTGATATTTGCGATTTCTTCTGCTGTCATCTCAGTCAGAATATGCTTGTGTCTGGCGTTGGGAATGGCACTGGTAGCCGGAATACTGAGCCTTACACGCGCATCCCGACTCCAGGCTGATGACCGGAAACTATGATCCGGGATTTATTTCATATGATACTGAGCGATTTCAGTCTGCTGCCATTTCAAGGGTTTCTCTCACACATGGCGATTCATCCATATAAAGATATGTGTCACAATATCCGCCGCAGTCAACCAAGATTTTCTCGAAAACCACCCCTGGATCAAGCGGGCGCAGATGGCTGAGCGTCAGAGGCAGCGGCCGATTAAGGGGGCTAACAACGCCTCCTAATATTATTCCGTGCCTCCTCCAAGAGCATGATAAAGCGCAATTATTGCCTGAACTGCGTCATAACGATCTGAAGCCTCGGTCAATTCGGCCTCCAGCAATCGTTGTTGGGCGGTCAATACTTCAAGATAATTTGTTGATGTGTTTCTCATCAGCAACCGTGTGTTATGCACGGCTCCCTTTAATGCAACAATCTGTTTCTTGTCAAGTGCCACCCTGTCTTTTGCTGTCTGCCATACAATAAGAGCATTATTCACTTCCATGCCGGCATCAAATAATTTTTGTTGAAAACGCAAAGAGGCTATCTCATATTCACTTTTTGCAATTTTAAGATTAGCATTGTTTGTTCCTCTGTTGAACAGCGGAGCGACAACTGAGCCGATTGCTCCGGCTATCCATGATGATGGATTGGCAATTGTACCGGAGGTGGTAGGCCACTGGGTGACATAGGTTGCAATCGCCTGATTGAGCACGATGAGAGTGCGGCGGCCGGCCACCCATGTCGTAAACCGACGTGGTGACGGGAAAACTCCCGACACCTCTAAATCCGGTAATATGATCTGCGGCACGTTGTTCCATACGCAAAATTAGCAAATTTATTTCGAATTGGCACAAATAACCGGTAAGTAAGTATTATCATGTTGCATAATACACAAAAACACATTATCTTTGCAGTGATTCATCGAAGTCTACATAGAGTTGTAACAGGTGAATCTCTTTAAATAATTAATAGGTGTTATTGACATCTTATCTTCCGCATTCGAACTTGGCGGTTTGTAATATAAGTTGAAGATATTATGGACAATGTCATCTACATCGGTCGCTTTTACCGAGGCCCTGCATCGGCTTGGGCTTCATATGCAATAAGCTCAATCGGTGTGGGGCTGTTGTTCTTATCCAACTTAGAGGTACGCCAAGACCGGAATGCGGGATAAGATCAAAATACAATCCTCACACCTTTTTATGTACTTTCTCTGCCTTGAGGATTGGCATGAACCAACCAATCAAATCACTTATGAAAATGAAAAACAAGGGATTGATGGGATGGCTAACAATCTTTTCGCTCGCTGCGGCGGGATGTACAGATTCGCTACCATCTGACATCATCCCGAAGATCGACAATCTCAAAATGCGGGAGCTGCTTGTAAATGAGTTCGATGCCAATTCTGACGGCAAATTAAGTCCTGACGAGGTAATGCAGATCAAAGAAGTAAGTTTTGGCTCGAATGTGGGAGAGGACTACAACGGGGTGAAATACCTTTCCGCTCTTGAAAAACTGGATGGAAACGGATGTAAAATGTATTCACTCGATCTGTCGGCTAACAAAAAACTTAAAGAATGTAATCTGAAGAATATTGATGAACTAAAGGCTATAAAGGTTCCCGAAAACATTCAATTTCTTGCGCTGATAAGAGCAGAAGCACTAACCGAGGTCAATCTCAGTGACATGCCTTATATTCGATGGCTTGTCGTAACCGAATCTCCGGTTACAAAACTAAACACCGGCAAATGTCCATCCATGACCACTCTCATAGTAGATAATACTTATATCAGTGAGTTGGATCTGTCTAAATATCCACGACTTGAAGGATTATTTTGTAGTAGTACTAAAGTAAATGAACTAGATTTGTCAATGCTAAAAAATCTGTCTAATGTACGCTGCAAAGGTGTAAAAAAGGTAATTGTTTCACCGGAACAGAAGATTGTCGGACTAAACATAGCCCCTGACTACAAATACTGTATAGATCGAGAAACGGAAATCATCACAAAAAAATAACCTAATATCATGCGAAAATATATATTCATAATTGCCATCGTGGCATTATGCGGATGTTCAAGCGGCCTTTCCGACTCCACCGCGCTGAAGATTGCAAAGGGAACCGCTAATTTTTCTACTGCTGAATACACACTTTTGCGTATAAATCAAGTCAATGCCACCACACCGGAATCACATTATATCATAGATGGAGTTACAGTCTCCGAACGAAATCAAACCGATGAACAAATTCATCACTTCAGCCCCGACAGCTTCATCCCCCTTAACCTGAAAGATGCAGACGGAAATATTGTAAATCTGCGCGGCAACAAATACACAATGGCCTGGTCTCACCGCTTTGGAGGCGCCTGTGCCGGATGTGTGTATTGCTACAATGCTTTTGCTGAAAAAGGGCTGTTGAATATTGCGTTCACTACCGATAAACCTGATGATTACGGATTCTTGCGTGGTGATGTAAAACTAACAGAAGAAGGGAAAAAGTATCTTATCACTTGGGAAGACCTGAATTCCGGGAGTCAGCTTGAAAGCAGCGCACTCAATGCAAATACAGGGGATGCAGTGACAATTAAATTAATGCAGCGGGTGTATACCGATGCTAAAAAAGTCTGGGAGAACGATGATACTGCAGAATTCTATCTGCAATATTATTATGATATGACACCATACGGAGAGGCACTGTACGGACCAACACGCAAAGAACCCGGTTATCAGACAAAAGCTACTTATAAAAAGGACTTCGAAGGAAACTGGACTCTTGTAAAATTGGAAGATTTAAAGAGAAATGTTGAAGTACGCGAATTATGAGACATTTGAGACTTGCTTAAAATCACCAAAGTAATAATCACAAGAGGCTGAGTCACTTTGAACAGACCCCAAAAAGTTGGACATATTTAACATTATCCTATCCTAGAAAGAGTTCGGTATTGCACCGGGCTCTTTCCTTTTAACCGGGATTTGATTCTTTTATTGTTATAATATTCTTTGTAAGAATCCATCGTTCCTATATAACTCCGGTTGATAAAATTGTAAGCTTTAGCAGACAGTCTGTCAAATTGTCTACCGGATTGTCATTGCCTGTCGGTCGGCAATATGTAGAAAGTCTGTTGGAAAGAATGAGCAATAATTATCAGATATAAGCATCTGCCACATATTTAGAGATCGTTGTAAAAAACAACCTCTTATGCTCCGTTCCCCAATATTTGCTAATTCCAAGTGCGCATATCTCTACGGATTACCAAAATCGGGAGGATTAACAGAATGGCAAGTATCGAGACTGCCAGACCTCCCATAGTTCCGATTGCAAGCGGGAACCAGAAGGATTCTTTGCTCTCGCCGATTATGAAGGGGATGAATCCGAGGATGGTCGACATGACTGTCAGCAGTATGGGAATTATCTTGACGCGGAAAGCCTGCAAGTAGGTTTTCAGAGGCGCTACATGCGGATGCCGGGCTTGCAATGAATTGTATTCGTTGAGGATATATATGGCAGCGTTGACGGTAATGCCTGCAAGCAGGATGAAGGATGCAAAGCCTCCCTGATCAAAGTTTAGTTTGAACAGATAGAATGAGGCAAATACTCCGATGAATGACACCGGTATGATGAAGATGATGGCGAATGGCTGTCGCAGTGAGTTGAACAGTATCGAGGTTGTGAAGAATATTATGGCCATAACGAGCAACAGCAGCCAGTAATTACCGCTTTCATCTTTGGTTTTCCACTGCCGGCGCTCACTCTCGGCCTTATATCCCACCGGCATGAGGGCGTTGATTGTCTCAAGGTCGCGGTCAAGCACTTTATCTCCCTGCATGTTGGAACCGATGTATTCATATTGAAGGCACACCACATATTCCTGGTTTTTCTTGATAATGTCTTGCGGAGCCTGGCGTTTTTCTATAATACCTATATCAGACAGTTTAAATGTACGGTCATTGACGGTAAAAGGCTGGCGCATGAGCGTGAAAATATCGTAAGCATCCGACTGGATGGAATAGAGATTGATGCGCTGCGATGTGCGGTCAATGACAATCTGCCCGCAGTTGATCTCTCGTCCAAATGTCGGCTCGATTGCCGAGAACAGCTGAGAGGCAGTGATACCGTAGGTAGCCATACGGTCACGGTCAAGGATAAGATAAAACTCCGTGTAGTCATCCTTCCAGTTGGAAAATTCCGATGCCACTGTCACTTCCTTGATTCGACGGTGGGTCAACAGTGTATCGCGCATACGGTAGGCCCAGTCAGAGAGTTCGTCATAGTTGTAGCCGGTCATCTTTACGCGGTAGCTTCCGGCCGTCTCTCTGACATCATTGCTGAAGCCTTGGTCTTCGAGACCATACACGCTCCACGAACCGCCACCGAGGGTCAGAGCCTTGGAGATGACTTCGCCTTTCAGTCTGTAAGGAAATCCGTCATGCTGATGCCCCTCATTGAACATCACCGATATGGATGCACGGCGGGCACTTGACACGGAAGTCTGAAACTGGCGGATTTCCTTGAACCCGCTCAAATAGGCCTCCATCTTCCTTACGAGTGCGTCCATCTGCCGAAGTGTGGCCCCGTTGGGAAGTGTGGCGTTGATATGCAGAACCGGCTCACTGTTGTCGCGGTCCCAGTAGGAACCGTTGTAGACTTTCTCGACAAACAACCGCAGAGTGCCTCCGAGGGCTATGTCGGTTACAGGTTTGATTTTATCCCGATATGCCGGGCTTCCGAATATGGAATTGTATTTTTCTGCCCAGAATCCTTCTCCATCAATTTTATCAGGGATCATGAACACAGGCAATCCGAAGGCGAGTATCACAAGAACAATCACGGTGACTCTGAACCGCAGCGTGAACCGGACAATGCATGCATAAAAGCGTGAAAGGCTCAGAGAGAAGCGGCGGCGCAGACTGCGGAATTTAACCTTATTGCCATTATGTCTTTGCAGTCCGAGCCGGTCCACGAGTGCCGGCACAAGCAAGAGAGCTACCGCAAGGGAGACCGTGAGATTGATGATGACCACTGTGACAAAATCCTCCAGACTGAGACGAGTCTTCTCGTCCATGAAATAGACTACCGACAATGCGCCGATTGTAGTGATTGTAGCGGCAAGAATGGCGGTGAAAGCCCGCAGGTTACGCCGGCGCGTATAGTGGTCGGCCATTACTATTAGATTGTCGATGACGAGATTGAGCGAGATGGTGATTCCTGCGAGTGTATAGAGTTGGATTTCAATGTGTGTGAGATAGTAGAACACCGCCGCCACAGCGAGATTGATTGTCAGGCCTATGGTTATCATCAGCACATAGCGGAGATTGAGAGTGACGAGGCCTACAAACAGCAATAGGATCAGCACTGTAAGACCTGTGCGGAAATATATCTTATCGAGCTCGCTGCGGATACTTTCGGTAGCGTCATATGACAGATCAACCATGTAGCCTTCAGGCATTGCAGTCTCAAACAGACTGACGGCTGCTCTGATTTCTTCAGCCAGAGCAAGCTGATTGGCATCCTCTTCAGAGGTAATATTTACATAGATGGAGTTGAGCCCGTTGATGCGGAAATGGCTTTTAGGCGCTGACTCGGTGTGGATGACACTCACAAGCTTGTCAAGAGTGACCGATGAGCCGTTGTTAAGTCTGACGGATATTTCCGCCGGGATAAATGAGCCGTCCGTGCCATCGGCGTGCAGCGACAGGCGGATGTATTCAGACTTGTCGCCATCGGCAGCTATGACGGGAGCGATGCCAAGAAATTCACTTGAATAATGCTCGCGTATGGCCTGACGCAGATCAGACGGAGTAAGACCGAGCGATGACAGCCTGTCTATGTCGTAATACAGCTGCCACTCCATAGGCTGCGCGCCGTTGAGTTCTACCTTATATACTCCCGGAACACGGGCCAGGACGGGTTTGAGGTTTTCTTCTCCATAGGCCTGGATTTCCGATGGATTGGCCGGAGCGTTGAGGCGGTAGACCATGAATGGGCGGGAGCTCTCTTTCTCTACCGCGCGGGCCGAGATAGAGGGGTAGCTGACACCTTCGGGGAGTTCGCTCCATATCTGTCTGACAAGTGTCGAAACCTCGAACCGCACCATATCTATGTCGGCATGCTTGTCAAGGTCGATTGATACGCGGCCGCTTCCGTTGGAGGATTTTGAACTGATGCCTTTCACTCCACTGACACGCGCAAGAACTGACTCGATACGCGAGGTAACCTCCGCCTCAATGGTTCTAGCCGAACTGCCTTGCATCGAAAAACTGACTGTGAGCGACGGCAGATTGCGCGAAGGAGCGAGTTTTACCGGAAGAAACGGCACAAGCGCGCATCCCACCAATGACAGGACGATAAAAATGACTATTATGGAAAAAGAACGTGATGACATCAATCAGTTTTTCAGTTCAAATTTCTCTGAGAGCGGCATGTCAAGTTCGAAGTCGTGGAGCGTCAGACGCCGGATTTTATAATGGCTCAGCCAATAGTTCTGGAGGGCGGAGATATAATTTTTGGCTGCCTCCTGACGGCGGTTGAGCGAGAGAGTTATACTGTTTATATCCGCCTTGCCGATAATAAACCGTTGCCGGGTCTGGGTGTAAGCGGTCTCGGCAAGATCGAGAGCTTCGGATGCCGATGCGATGAGACGCTGGCGCACTTCATAATCTGAAACTGTCATGATAAGGTCTTCCTCCACACTGAGTTCATCCTGACGGGCGGCGATACGCGACACATTCAGATTGTTGCGGGCCATGTTGACCTTACCTTTTCTCACGCCCCAGTCAATAAGCGGCACTGAGATGGACACTGACACAAGATCCTGGCGAAGCGGCGACCGGTAGGCTCCTGAAAAATCATCAGCCACCTGGTTGAAACCCACCGAGGCATTGACTGAAGCGTTAAACCGAGACTCGGCCTTGGCCCTGCTGAACTCCCTCTCGCCTTCAAGTATGGTCTGGCGATGGCCGAGAAGCGTAGGGTTATTCTTTTTGGCCATTGCAAGTGCCTGATCCAACGGAATCGCAGTGGCAAGCGGACGTCCAGGCATCTTAAGCTCTATTTCGGTATTCTTGTCCATGCCGAGAAATGAGGCAAGCGAGAACGACGCTCTTTTGAGCGCTATACGGCAATTTTCAAGAGTATTGCGGGCGTTTACTTTGTCGAGTTCGAGAGTGAGCAGATCGGCGCGCGAGATGGCCGCGATTTTAAAACGCCGCTCACCGATAACGTAGAGCGTATCGCACGAAGCCACATTCTCTTCGGCAAGCCTATATTCGGCCTGAGCAAGAGCGAGGGCGAAGAAATAGGAAACAGCCTGCTCGCTGACCGATTCCATGTTGTAGATCAGTTCCTTTTTTGCTTTCTCATAGCGCAGAGGTTCTATTTTGCGCTCCCATTTGAAGGCATTGAATCCGATCAGGTCCTGACGGTAACCGATACGCACGGGAACTGACGAATACTGAGTGTATTTGTTCTGCCCGAAGTTGCGCATGTATTCGAGGTCGGTCTCAAGATATAATGAGCCTCCAAGGAGGTCAAAGTTCTGAGTCACCTCCAGTCCGGCCGAAGCACTGAACATCTGCTGCTGGCGGAATATGTCGATATTCTGCTCCGAGTCATAGCGCTGGGTCATGTAGCGGTAATATCTTGCGGGTGTAGCCGTGAGCGACAGACTCGGAAGCCTGTTGGCCTTGTAGCTGACATATTGCCAATAGCCGGCCTGATACATATTGCGGTATCTGAACGCCATGAGAGAGGAATCGTTGGCGAGCTCGATTGTCTTTTCAAGCGTTAATGTCATTGCCGAAGCCGTGACAGGCAGAAGCAATGCGATTATAGGCAGGAATATCTTACTTATTTTCATGTTTGCGATAGATTAGCCAGTAAAACAACGGAATAACGAAGATGCTGACAAGAGTACCCACAACCATCGAACCGATCATAGCTATGGCGAGCGGGCGCTGAAGTTCAGAGCCCATGTCGGATGTGAAAAGCACGGGGAGCATAGCGAAGACGGTGGTCAGGGAGGTCATTACGATGGCGCGCAGACGGCGTCGGCCCGCTGTGTGGATTGCCTCTGTCAGAGACATCCCCTCCTTGCGCAGTTCGTTGATGGCATCGAGTTTGAGGATTGAATCGTTGACCACGATGCCGCATGTCACGATTATACCTATGGCCGACATGAGGTTGAGCGTCTGGCCGAAAATCATGAGGGCAAGCAGTGCGAAGAATGTGTCGACCGGAATCTCAAGCAACACAATGAGCGGCTGGAGGAAGCTCTCGAACTGGGCGCAGAGAATGAAATACATGAGCATGACCGACACAAGGAGTATCACCGTCAGTTCCTTCATCATGCGGGCATTGCTGAAAAAGCCGCCGGCGAACTCAACTTCATGAGAGCCGTCAGCAGCTATCGTCTCGCGTATGGTCTCGATGACTTTCTCCTCACGGCCGGGGGCTTCAATACCTACGGGCACATATTCGCCCGCCACGCCGGCGGTGATGGTTTTTAGATCGCGGCTCTGGCCGACCGACACAAGTGAGCGGAGGGGGATCTCGGTGCGGACGCCGTTTTTATCAGCCCTCGACCTGACGAATGTGTTGGCAAGTATCTCGCTGATGCTCTGTTCACGTCCGGATATCTCTATCGGAGTATATTCCTGATATGAGCGAAGAGTAGACACGGTATTGCCCTTGAAGGCAGTGCGCAACGCTCGCTGTACTTCGGAGTAGTCGACATTGTAGACGGCGAGAAGCGTGCGGTTGACCGATATGTCAATCTGCCGGCGCAGCGGAACCGGTGACAGGCTCTCACCAGTCGCCTCCCCTATGAGTCCGCACAGTGAGGCGAGGCTGTCAATCTCGCCGGCATCTTTATTCCGGTTACTGATTCTCACTTCGATGTCGGCTTCGTCTGACGAAAAGATTTTTTCAAAGATATTGCCCGTCTTATGGAATGAAACCGTAGCAGACGGATATCTGTCTCTGAGACGGTCGGCGATACGCTTCTGAAGCGGCGAGATCTCCTCTGGCCGTGAGGTCATGAAATAAAGTTCGGCTTCGGATGTGGACAGGTCGAAGTCGGATGACAGTATGTAATCCTGCATACCGATATATGCCGAACTTACGATTGATGCGGAATCCGAGAGAGCCTCGACCCAGCTGCGGTTTGTGTCAAGATTGATATTCTCGTTCCAGTCAATGCGGGCGATTGTCTCGTTGCTGTCTATCTCAGGCATACGCTCCTGACGCATAAGCATGAACATCACGACGCATAGAGGGACTGCGAGCAAAGTCGTGGCGATAAACAGCCATTTGTGGCGGAAGCAGAAATCCATGCCGCGATCATAAAGGCTGATAAAAGACTGATGGTAGGCGGATGACCGGAGCTGATTTGCGTTGGCTGATTTTGGGTCTGACCTTTTGGCTTTTTTGCTTCTGTTCTCAAAAAGATAATACAGCACCGGCAGCAGTGTAATTCCGACGATATAACTTGCTGCAAGGCCGGCGGTGATTGAGAATGCCTGATCGGAAAATATAGCTCCGGCAATACCGCTCATGAAGATAAGCGGGACAAATACGGCTACAGTAGTTAGCGATGATGACAACATGGGTGTTATCATCTCGCTGGTGCCTCTTACGCAGGCGTCCATAAGCCTGTTGCCGCGATGGCGGAACTGGGTGATGTTTTCGGTAACTATGACCGAGTTGTCTATCATCATGCCGACGGCAAGTATCAGTCCGGCCATCGAAATGATATTGATTGACACATGGAACAGGTAGAAGAGCAGAAACGTGAGGATAACACCTACAATTATGCTCAGGCCGATGATGAATGACGAGCGCGCACTGCGCATGAAAATGAGACACACCACGAATACAAGCAAAAGTCCCAATATGAGGTTTTGCTCCAGATTGGAGATGGTGAAGTCAAGCAACTCGGTCTGACTGCGGGTTCTGGAGAACTCTATTCCGGGATAGCGGTCCGAAAAATATTCCACTGTCGAGTCGAGAGCCTTGTTCATCGCGTCCATACTCTCCTCGCCGTGCTTGATTATGGCAAGAGTCACAGCCCGCTTGCCGTTGTGAAGTGAATAGCCGGAGGACGCGCGGGAGGTCAGGCAGACATCTGCAAAATCGCCCAATTCCATAATCTTCCCGCCCTTAAGGAGCTTGATCCGCTCCACATCCTCAACCGAGCGCAGGAGATTGGTGACGGTTATGTTGTATTCATAGTACCCGTCGCGTACGGTCATTGAACCGGGCTCGACATTGTTGGCGGTGAGAGCTGACTCAAGATCTTCGACGGTCACACCGGATTGTGTCATACGGTCCAAATCAGGTGTGATCCGCAGCACTTTCCCAGGGACACCCGTCATATCGACCATTGCAATCTCCGGCTGCTGTTCAAGACGGCGTCTGACTATGTTATCGGCAATCTCTGACATGTCGAGAAACGACATTCTGCCGTTTTCGTCACGCAGGGTCATTTGCAGATACAGGACAGGAATATCGGTAGCACTCGCCTTGACAGCCTTGGGGCGGCTGACGGTCTTTGGCAAGGAGTTCATGGCCGCGTCAATCTTCTCGTTGACTTCGATAAAGGCGAGGTCGGTGTTGACACCATAGTCCATTGACAGCGAGATTATCGCCGAGCCGTCGCGGGTCTCGCTCTTGATTTCGTCAAGTCCGCCGACCTGCATGAGCTGGCGGCGCAAGGGTGTGACAACGGTATTTTCGAGTTCGCGCGCCGAGACATTATCTTCCGCCACCTGCACGGTTATGTGGGGTATGTCAATGTCAGGCAACAGCGACACCGGCAGCGTTGTGTATGTCACACATCCGAGTATCACCATAGCAAGAAACGCCATGATGACAGCTATGCGATGATTCAGCAGATAACGGACCATATCATTTCTCAATTATCTTGACCGGAGATTCATGAGCGAGGTTGACGTTGCCGGAGGTTATGACTTTCATGCCCGGTGTGAGTCCATCGGCGACGGTGTATTCGTTGAGATTTTCAAGTCCGGTGGTAACATAGTTCCACATGGCTTTATCACCTTCGAGAGTGAACACAACCTGACGGCCTGATCGGAGTACTACGGCACTCTTGGGTATGACCAGGGCCTTGTCAGCTGCGCGCTTAACGCTGATACGGACATTCATGCCGTCAATCAGTCCGCCTCCGCCATCGACCGAGGCCCAGACTTTGACCATGCCGTTGTCATCGACCATCGGGTTGATTTCAGTGACACGCCCGGTGCGCGAATCGGTAGTTGAAAACGGAGTCACGGCGATCTTATCACCCGGCCGGACCATCGGCAGTTCGCTTTCCAGTACGGAAAATTCGACCTCCATGCCGCTGTCGTTGATAATCCTGCACAACGGTTCGGATGATGACGACATATTGTGGGGTGTGGCGGTGAGATTGGCGATGACGCCGCTGACCGGTGCGATGAGGGTGGCGTCTTCAAGGTCCTTGCG
>CAMXAZ010000065.1 GCA_947179295.1 uncultured Muribaculaceae bacterium | reverse complement strand
CGGCATACGAGATCATGCCTAGTCTCGTGGCCTCGGACATGTGTATAGCCCCCAGCATCCCGCCCTTGTCCCGCAAGATTCCCTCTCCGGCATTCAGAGTCTGTCGGACTGGATATAAATGCAGTAAGAATGTTAATTATAGTTAACATGGTGCTTGTTAGCTTATTATTTTAATTATATTTGCAAACTATTAAGAACAATATATAATAAACAGCGTTGACAGTATCATAACTAATGAGACAAAAATGCGAATTGAATCTACGTATGGCAGAGGCTTTGTCGCAGGATATTGAAAATTCCGATGGTTGGACTACCAGTATCCATTGTTCGTATTATGCTGTTTTTCAGTATATGAAATATCTTTTAGCTGAAAAAGCGGAGACTCGCATATCATATGACGATCAGAATGCCCTCGGCGAAAGTTCTCATCAATATATTCTGAATGAAATAAAGAATCGTATAAATAATGTCAATACAGCGAGAAGAGTCAGAGAGAGAATATTAAGCTTAAGGCAATATCGAATAACAGCCGATTACCGACCCAAAGTCTTCACTCAGGAAGAGGCTTTGAACTGTAACATGGAGGCAAATGCCGTCATAAAACAATTAGCAACGTTAATAAGCGCATGAAAGCAGAAACAATTAAAAATAGTTTGTCCTTATGGAGCAAGAGGATCACTTCAGAGTTTATCGGGCTTAAAATCCGGTTTGAATACAGTGAGTCTCGCGGGGTGTTCCTTGTTTCGCTATATACTGACGACGTTGACGATATGGAGCGTTTAAGCATTGATGTCATGTCATTTGAGGATGAAATGGCAGATTTGTACGGCTACGATGCTCCGCTTTTTTGTGACAATGAAGAGTTGTTCAGCCTGAGTCCGGAAGCCGAGACTATAATCGGCTTAAAAGAAAAGCAGGCTACCTATGGATGGAGCATTCAGCTTGATGATTTATATGCAGATAGTTTTAGTTGTAATTTAGCGGCATGACAGTAATGGCTTCGGAACAGACAAAATTCAAATTCAAGGGCTACCGTGTTATTAAGTCCAATATAGACATTGCTCCATCGGGCAACATCAAGCAGGAACTTAACGTAACATTCTCAGGTATAAAGAATGACATCTGTGATTCGGTATATATACTGGACTTGGGGGTGTCGGTTTCAAATGAAGATAAGAGCATCGGCATTGATGTTGAGATGCGTGGTTTTTTTGAATTTGATAAAGAACTTCAGGAGCAGGAAAAGGTGGCATTCTTTACCGGAAGTGCCCCGGCCATAATGTTTCCTTATCTGAGAGCCTATATTTCAACATTGACAGGTCTGTCAGGCATAGATCCGATAATCCTCCCCACCATTAATTTTTCGGCCGGATTGCAAAGAGCCAAAAAAGAATGAGTTTCTGAAAATATCAGTAGATTCGGAATGGATATGATCCGACACAATAATTGTTATACCAGAATTCAAAAACATATCTTCCGGGCGCCCAATGGCCGGCGATATTTCCTCCCCAGCCATCAAGTGACTGGGTGTTGTAGCCTTTGGTGCAATTGAACGACGCAGAGTAAGAATAATTCTGGTTGCCTGAAGTGCTCAGACCATTTGGTGTATATAGTTTGACGTTCAGCGTAACAGGTTTTTCGTCAAATCCATAATAGGTGATGCGGGGCGTCAGATAGCATGAGTTGTGTGAATAGATGGAAGAGCCGAAAGGACTGATAGTGGTGCCGTCTCTTTTTTCGTTTTTGACTTCAATATTGGTTATTATGACCGGTATATGACTGGAGATAGTGTTGTTGACCTGTTCTAATTCATCTTCTGCTTTTTTGCGGATAGTCACTTCCGTGTTGTAGTTGTGTCTTAGAACAAATATAGAATCGTTTTTCTCTTTAAGTTCCTGTGTTTGATATTGAATGGTATTTGAGGCGATGTCTAATCTTGACTGAGCGTATTCCAATGAGCTTTCTGCGGAAGAGAGATTATCATATAGAAAAAACAGACCTGCCGCGCAGACCGACAATCCCAACAAAAGAAAAGCAACCAGCTGAAACTGCATTTTTTTGCGTTTCAGTTTGTCGTGTTCTTTGGACAGCTGATGATATTTGCTTAGAATGGACTCATTCTCTGAGCTTAACCGCTTTACGGTTGAGATATAGTCATTGAGTTCAGCTGTGTTTTGTGCATTGTCGCTTGATATGACTGTATAGGGATATTCGGCTGTGCAGCCGGCAATATCTGATATATTGTCATGCACGGATAATTTTTTTGATTCGTTAATCCCGATGCCGAATGAAACAGGCGGCAGACCGGATGTGGAGATTTTTGATTTTCGGAATGTGGCGATGATCTGATTTAATAATTTTTCGCTTTGGGTCTGTTTATAAGTAAATAGCTGTGTGGCCGGTATCAATTCTCCGTTGCCTGAGAGTCTGATCAGATCTCCCTTCATCACCACATCTGTAAAAATGGATTCGAATATTGGCAGCAGGATAGTGGGTGTGTTGATCATAATGCCGTTGAGCACTATGCAGATACCGAAACTCTGGTTGCCGGATAACTTGCGGATGTAGCCATAATACATCAGATCTCCGTCACGATGAGTCAGAATGTCATCTTCACCTGATGACAGATTGATGAATCTGTCAAAAATGCGTGAGGTATAGTCTGACGGATATTGAGTCTGAGTGCCTGCAAACAGGCCGAAGATATATGCGGTAAGATTCATCGCGGTTTTGATTGCTCTAATTGATTTTTAGCAGTAGTACCTGATGTTCGTTGTCAATGGTCACAGAAGCGTGTCGGTCCAGGACTTCGTTTCCGAGCAGAAGAGGTGCGTTTATGTTTGAAGATACAGTCGCTACTACATTGTTGTATCTGATTTTGTCTCCGATTATAACCTCTTTCAGATTTATGACCATATCTTCAACAATAGAACCGTCAGCGATCTGAGATCGTGCCGTTCCGATAATGTCATCTTGTGTCAATTTACCTTTTTCAGCGAGATAATTAGCTTCGGCCAATGAGATTAATGCTCCTGAACAACCGGTGTCAAATATCATTTCGAAGCCTACTCCGTTGACATTTACCATAATGTGTTTGACTCCATTCTCTTCTCTGAATGGGATCTCGATTTCATCACCTGACTGATAGCTGTTGTCAGAAATGGACGGGGTGTCATCCAGACTGTAATAAGCTACCTTTTCCTTGTTCTGGCTGCAGGAGAAAAGCAATGAGCAGATGCTTGTGATTATTATAAGAATATAGGGTTTCATATCAGTGGAATATTTCTGGTTTTTATAATTTTTCCGGCAATCCGGAATTCAATTTTAAGAGAGTCTTTGTCTGGCGGAGTGGTTAATGTGACCTTTGGAGAATAATATGAGCTGTCATTGATGTATATTTCTCCGTTGTCCACAAGGGCATTGCCAATAAGAAATTTTATAGTTACCGATTGATTTTTCTTTAATTTGCCGTTGGATATGGGCTCAATATCAATTCGTCCATAGTTGTATTTATCAAGTTCGGGATTATTAAAATTGTCTGCAGACGCAGTAGCGGTCATTGAGCTTGGGAACTGTTCATAAGCGGTTTTTTCCGGTTCTTGTTTCTGTTCAGCTTTATTGTTGTCCCTTTTGCAAAATGTGAGCATACAGAAAATGCAAAAAAGAAGTATGAATGTTGAAATTTTATAGAGCAGATTCAATAACTTCCTTATAGAGATGGCCTGCTTGGTCTTTGATGTTTCATGATTGTTTTTTTGAGGAGTGATTTCAGTAGAATCGTTATCGGATGATAGACTCTCTCTGCTGAAATATTCAGCTAATTGCTGAATTGGGATCTTGATTATTTCAACGGCATTCTTGAGACTTTGAGAGCTGTTTTGCTTGTCGAGTCGGTCTTTTAATTCTTTTTCTTTTTGCTTTGAGATATTTAAATCTTGATTCAGCTTTTTGTTTTGATCTTTGAGAGTTTCATTTTCTTTCAGACAGTTGTTTGCCGTCAGGTTAAGCTGGTCGATCTTTTGCCGGTATTGCCGGGTGACTTCATCATCATTCGCTTTTTGGTAAAATGGAGATAGATTCACTTTGTGGCATTTCTGCAATTCATCAATCACTTGCCGGTCATCGGCTTCCGGTATGTTCAGCGCTTTTGGTGAGCCGATGCGTTGGCCGACCTGGATGCTGACGAATCTGTCAGCATCCAGTGTCTGGCTCAAGAGTTGCATGATTGTATTTTCAATTGAGCAAATATCATCATGTGCATTGGAAAATGAAAAGACTGAATATTTTAACTTGTCTCCGTTTTCCTGGAGAATTGTTCCCATTACATGATATTTGAAAGCCCAGTCAAGAATACGATATATCCAAAGATAGTCGCTGTAATATTGGTCAAAGCGAAGAGTAATACCGAAAAATGCACCTTTTCGATTGTCATAATCCGAGATGTTTGCGTATAACAGATAATTATAGTAATAATATACATTCCCGTTGATGTTCCTCGCTTCGATCTGGAATTTCAGTTTGTCGGCACTTGAATTATAGAATGTTGAAAAATACGGCATTTCTGATTCTATCCGTCCCCAGAAACCTTCTCCTTTTGGGGTGCCGGAAATAAACAATTGTACTTCCATTATTCAGATAATTGAGAGGGTGTTGGGTTAACCGTGAATTCGTTTTAACAGAATGCGCCAAAGGTTGCGCGGGTAGTTGTCATGCCCGGCGGTAAACATCAGGGTTGTGTCAGCGGCTTTAGTGTAGTCTCCTGTGTGGAATGATACAAAGTCAAAGTTGTATGGCCTGAAAGATTTTATGATGGGTATCTGGTTTAGGAAAGGTGTGAATATGCCTGGGTACATATCTGAAACGTCTTTCATGGCGAGTTTTTCTTTCACCACTCCGGGAGAGATGATGAAATCGGTAGCGTCAATCTTGTTGTATAGAAAAACTACTTTGTCGCGGGGATTGAGGCTGGATTTCAGTTTCTGGATCTTATTGGCGTAAAATGTGCGGGCTGTCAGATCCATGCGCGGATTGGTGTTGTCAGGTTCAACCATAATGGTCCATATTTTTCGGCTGTTGCTGTTTATTATGGCATTGATGTAGCGTGGAAATGGAGCCGTTGGTTTTTCCGGGTGAAAATAATGTTCACCCGGACCTTCAAGGATCTGACAGATAGGATTTCCATTTTTCGATACTTTTAAGAGCATGAAATTAATGCGGGCATTGGCATTTGCTGCTTCTTCGTTATTGATCATGAAATCGAAGGAGTCACACATCTGTTTGTAGTTGTCGTCATAGGCCGGGCGAAAGGATGTTACAGGAGTTACGCTGTATCCCTGAGTGCGCAGGAAGCGGGTCATGCGCACCAAGGTCATGGTCTTGCCTGATGACGGCGAACCGAAGAGTATGATCAATGGAGTTTGTTTGTCAGCGATGTTTATTGTGATTTTGTTGGCATCGTTAAGCTCTTCTGCACTCATGCCCCGTGTATTGGCTGGGGTTGGGATATCAGAGTCGGTTGTCGCGTGTGATTCTGATGTTGAGTGGTTGTTGTGAAGATTATTATTGTCGGATGATGAATTTAGATCGATTGTTTTGCTTATGTTGGTATTGAAGTTTAAGTCAGCCATAATATATGAAATTTTGGATGTTATGATTGGATTTAAAAGGTTGTTTAATAACAAATGTTAAGCCGGAGAAAGGCACCCATGCCCACATCAGGAGAATGGGCTCCGGCTTTTTCATTTGTTTTTTGCAACCTCTGAATTACAGTCTTGGTTGAATATGTTCAGTCAGGTGGTCAGACAATCTCTTAGCAGGTTTTCTTGAATGCAATATCAAAGAAGATGAATGCCGCGATGTCAACCAGGATTGAAATCACAATCCAGAATATGAATCCGTGGCCGTTGAAATTGCCTGACAGGAAATCTGACCAAACGTCAAAGACGCTTATCAGCCGTTTGGCTTTTGTCACGGGTTTGGATGCTGTATAAGCATTGTTGTCTTCCAGGTTCTTGAATTTTACGAAATCACGGTTTTTGTTGACTGCGTTATAACCTTCGGTAAGACGGTCGCAGACTTCCTTGATGTCTTCCGATTTGTTTAAATCCAGTTTGCTTTGATGTATGGCATCTGACATTATAGCCAGATTCTTGTCAACGACATCAACTTCCTTTAGATTTTCAGGATTAGGGTAAAGCATGCTTATCTCGATATCACGGGCTCTTGCATCGCGCAGAATGTAGACTTTCTTTCGATAGGCGTCATATAATTTCTGTCGCTCCTGAACCGAGATTCCTTTATATGATAAGGGTTCTATCTTGTCAACAGTCAGAAGTTCTGCGAATTTGCGCAGGATTTCTTTAGCCTTTGGCCCATGTCCGGGATTTGCATCGCTCTCGATTTCAGCTTTCAGTTCTCCAAGGATAATTTCAATTTTCTTGTTGAGGTCATCAATTTTGGCTTTCGCCGCAATTTTATTATTGGTATTATTCTTGATTTCATTTAAATAACCCTTTGTGGTTGAAATGTCATTAGACACAATTCCATCGACCGTGGTCCTGTAGAGGAATGTGTGGGTATTGGTAGGCATTGAGCAGCACAGCCAAAAGATAATCACCATAAAGAGACCAAGGGTTAATGACAGACCGCGTTTATCCATGTAGATATTCTGGTTGAGGCTGTCAATAATCAATTTCGTGCCGAATGATGCAATAATGAAAAAGCCTATTGTCACAATCCAGCAGAGGACCTTTGGCCATGTGGTTAAAAGCAGGTTAAGAGATTCGGCGGTTGCCCAGCAACTGACACTTGCAAATGCGATAAAGCCCAGGCAGCATAGCAATTTCCAATAGTTCGTTTGGTTCATAAGAGTAAGGTTGTATAAAGTTACTATAACGGCTGACTCCCTGAACCAATGATTGAATAAAGTGGAATAGGTATAAAAAAAGCGTGGGAGTCTGAACTTGTCGCTCGTCCCACGGTATGAGGCTCTGGCATCGCCCATCTTGTCAGTGACGAGCAACGCAGAAGCCCACGCCGATATGATATAATAAACCCTTGACTCCAGATCTTGGGAAATGGAGTCTGAAAGGTATAAATATAACATACCCATGAGCATTCACCGTTGCTTTATCCTTTGACAAGATGTTGAAACTGCCAGATTTCATACCGTCAAGAACAAAGCGTTATCAAGTAAACGCCTTTATGAAAAAATCCCACCCGAATAAACAGCCCTCCGGTAGTTTAACCTCGGCGTGGAGTTGGTTGCAAATTTAAATAGAATAATTTATTATAGCAAATGTTCATTAAATTTTTAATTTGAGCCTTTGGCGTATGAATATTCTATGTTTTGTGCACATTTTTGGGTCGGATGTGTTATATTTTGCGATGAAATGTGATTTAATAGAATTATTCTCACTATCTTTGCACTGAATAAATCGACCGATTATGGAACATGACGGCAAGGAACATAACGGCAAGCAGGAGCTGCTCGACAGACGCTATCTGCGCATGGCCCGAATATGGGCCGAGAATTCCTATTGCGAACGGCGGAAAGTCGGGGCGCTGATGGTCAAGGGGCGCACTATTATTTCCGACGGGTTCAACGGAACTCCCGCAGGCTTCGAGAATGTCTGCGAGGACGAGAGCGGTCAGACCAAGACCTATGTGCTCCACGCCGAAGCCAATGCCATCACCAAGGTGGCCCGCTCAAACAACTCTGCCGAGGGTTCGACGCTCTATGTCACCGCTTCCCCTTGTCTGGACTGCGCTAAGCTGATTATCCAGGCGGGCATAAAGAGGGTGGTGTTCAACGAACTCTACCGCATCACCGACGGCATAGATCTGCTGCGCCGTGCAGGGGTGGAATGCTGCCATATATCGGACGCCTGCGAGACTGACGGCCTTTAGATTTCTCCATCCCCCCGCAGGGTCTCAATTATTGTCATTCGTACATTATCACATTGTCTCTGATAAGATAAAAACATCAAAAAGCTAAATTTTTTGTAAAACCTTCTATGAACAACCGTCTTAAGAAAACATCCGTCTGGATGCCGCTTGCTATTGCAGTGGCTCTCGTGGCCGGAATGTGGATCGGTAAATCTTTTTTCAATAATTCCGCAAGGTGGAATTCCAGAAGCAAGCTTGACACGATTCTGGAAATAATCGACCGCTCGTATGTCGACGATGTTGACCCCGACAGCCTGCTTGAGGCTTCATTTGCCGGGTTGCTCTCGCATCTCGACCCCCACTCGGTCTATATCCCCGCCTCGGATCTTCAGAACGTCAACGAGGAGCTGAGCGGATCGTTTTCAGGCATCGGCATATCGTTCAATCTGCTCAACGACAGCATCAACGTGCTTGAGGTGATTTCCGGCGGACCCTCGGAGAAGGCGGGTCTGCTCGCCGGCGACAAGATTGTGAGCATCAACGACACCATTGTGGCCGGACAGAAGTGGAGCGATGTCAAGGTGCGCTCTTCGCTGCGCGGGCCTAAGGGCAGTGTGGTGAAGCTCGGCATCAAGCGCCACACCTCGAAAAAGATTCTTCCTTTCGAGGTGGTCCGCGGTGACATACCTGTGACCTCTGTCGACGCTGCCTATATGATCGCCCCGAAGACCGGCTATGTCAAGATCAATAAATTCGGGTCAAACACCTACAGCGAGTTTCTAACCTCGGTTGTCAACCTTATGGCCGACGGTGCCGAGAAGTTTGTAATAGACCTCCGCGGCAACGGCGGCGGCTTCATGGAGCCTGCCGTGCTGATGGCCAATGAATTCCTGCCTGCCGGCTCGCCGATAGTAAGTATGCGCGGTAAGACTTCACCTGATGAGCGCCCCACGTTCAGCGACGGCTCCGGATCGCTGCTCAACACCGAGCTGGTGGTTCTGATCGACGAGGTTTCGGCAAGCGCGAGCGAGATTTTCGCCGGTGCTATCCAGGACAATGACCGCGGACTGGTGATAGGTCGCCGCTCGTTCGGCAAGGGTCTGGTTCAGAATCAGATCGAGCTGCCTGACAGCAGTGCTCTGCGTCTGACCATAGCCCGCTACTACACTCCGTCGGGCCGCTGCATCCAGAAGGCCTACGCTCCGGGCACGGATTATGACCGCGATATTATCAACCGCTACGAACACGGCGAGTTCTACAGCGCCGATTCCATAAAGCTCGACAAGACGCTTGCCTTCGAGACCATGCACGGTCGCACCGTCTATGGCGGCGGAGGCATCATGCCTGATATTTTCGTCCCGAATGACACTGCCGGCATCACGTCGTATTATCTCAACGTCGTCAATGCCGGTCTGATTCAGAAATATACTTTCGACTATACCGACCGCAACCGCGACAGGCTTGAGAAGTCAGACGATGTGGCAGCTCTTCTGCGTATGCTCCCTGACGACGACACCCTGCTCCAGGATTTTGTCAGCTACTCGCAGAAGGCCGGTGTGGCTCCCCGCTGGTACTACATAAACATTTCCCGCGACCTGCTTGTTAATCAACTGAAAGCCATGATAGCCCGTAATGTGCTTGGCGTAGAGGGCTATTTCAAGGTGTTCAACGAACTTGACCCGACGGTTGTCAGCGGAGTCGAGGCCCTCGCCTCCGGCAAGGCGGCTTTTCCGGTCAAGGAGATAAAATAGATTCTCTAAAGCTTCCACCGGGACTATGAAAAAAGATGACATAAGGCGCAATATAAAGGCCCGCAAGACTCTTCTGAGCGAGGAGGAAAAGATGGCGGCGGCCGAACAGGTGTTCAGCCTGCTCGAACAGACTGCCGAATTCATGCTGTCAGACAGGATTCTGATGTATCATTCGCTCCCTGACGAGCTGTCAACGCGGGCGTTTATCAGAAAGTGGTGCGGACGCAAGCATTTCTATCTTCCGCGCGTCAACGGTGTGAATCTTGAGATTCTTCCCTATGATGAATCGCGCCTGAGTCTCGGCTCGTTCCACATCGAGGAGCCTACGGGGACTGATACTTCTTCGGTCGATGACATGGAGATGATCGTGGTTCCGGCTGTGGCCTATGACCGCAGCGGCAACCGTGTGGGCCGCGGCAAGGGTTATTACGACCGTCTTCTCTCCGTAAGCCGTGCCCGCAAAGTGGGTGTGGCCTATGATTTTCAGCTCGTTGATGAGATTGAAGCCGACCCGCATGACGTGCAGGTTGACGTGGTAATCACCCAGAACAATCACATTGTTATCAGAAAATTCCGCCATTGATTTTCCCACGGCGCTGCCCCCCTCCCCATTGTTATCCCCAAGCCATCCGGCCAAATGACCGAACGGAATCCGGCCAAATGACCGAATGGAATCCGGCCAAATGACCGAATGGAATCCGGCCAAATGACCGAATGAATTTCGGCCAAATAACCGAATTGTCAAAAATAATCATTATCTTTGCCTCCGTAAAATCATGCTAACATGACTCATAAAGAGAAATATAGGCCAAGGATAGCCGACAGATTGCTTGAACGGAAACTGAGAGGTAAAGGAGCGGTATTGCTCGAAGGTGCCAAATGGTGCGGGAAGACCACTACTGCCGAACAGTTATGCCGCAGTGTCCTGTATATGTCAGAGCCGGGCAGACGGGAGCAGAATGAGCAATTGGCCAGAATCAACCCCGGTTTGTTGCTGCGCGGAGAGAAGCCACGTCTGATAGATGAGTGGCAGGTTGCTCCACGTCTGTGGGATGCTGTCCGGTTTGAGGCTGATCATAGCCCGGATCTCGGTCTGTTCATACTCACAGGGTCAAGTGTGCCTCCTGATATGAGCGAGGTTATCCACAGCGGGACAGGCCGGTTTGCATGGTTGAAAATGAGACCGATGTCTCTTTGGGAATCCGGAGAGTCAACAGGCGATGTGTCATTGAAAAACATTTTTGACGGCCAGCTTGATATCGCCGGTATGTCGCAGCTCGATCTTGAGAGAGTGGCATTTGCCGCATGTCGCGGCGGTTGGCCTCTGTCGGTTGAGATGGATGATGAAATTGCTCTTGACCAGGCTTTTGACTATGTTTCGGCTGTTGAGCAAAGAGATATTCAGCAGGCTGATGGGGTTGACCGTGATCCGGTGCGCGTCCATAGGCTGCTACGTTCATATTCCCGCCATCAGGGCGCGCAGGTGAGCAATGCCGCTATACGTGAGGATCTTATTGAAAATGAGGGCGAGACTCTTGATGTCGATACAATCGCAGCCTATATCAAAGCATTGAAAAGAATTTTTGTGATAGAGGATGTCGAGGCCTGGAATCCGAATCTGAGATCAAAGACGGCCATAAGGTCGTCAGATACGAGATATTTTACAGATCCGTCAATTGCCACTGCCTCGCTCGGAATAGGTCCTTCTGATCTGATTGCTGATCTCAATACATTCGGACTTATTTTCGAGACTCTATGTATAAGAGATCTCAGGATCTATGCCGAGGCCTTGAATGGGAATGTCTATCATTACAGAGACAAGAACGGACTTGAGTGTGATGCGGTCGTCCATCTTCGTGACGGACGATATGGGCTTGTTGAGATCAAACTTGGTGGAGAGAATCTTATAAACCAGGGGGCAGCTACGCTTATGACTCTTGCGGGGAAAATAGATACGACGAAAATGAAAAAGCCATCGTTTCTGATGGTTCTTACCGCCTCTGGTGACTATGCCTACCGCCGTGAAGACGGAGTGCTGGTAGTTCCGATCGGAAGCCTCAAGGATTAGGGAGATTAAACCGCCGTTGCATAAAGCTTTGCAGCGGCGGTTTTGAGTGTGAATGAGAAGTATGAAAGACTATTTGTTTACCACTGATAGTCGATATAATCACTATATTCGAGTTCGTTGTCTTCGTAGTCTTGGATTTCTACTGATGATGGATGCCCTGAGGCTGAAATATTCCAGGTATATTTCTGATAGCAGCCATCATAATCATGCCCTATCCTTTCGCCTTTGAGAACCAAGTCAGGAGAAGGCAGGCCTAACAAGCCGGCGTAATATACAATGAACGGGAATAAACCGTGATCATCATAATCAAATGGCTGGGTGAAAACATAATTGCCTTTATTAGGGATAGGCGTTGAATTCGAGTTGTCGGTATAAGAATATTTTACCTTGTAATTATCCTCAGAGTCTCCGCTATAGTCTGTGTATGACATCTGAGTCATGTTCATGTCCTTGTATGTCCAGCGATAAGTTGCGGTGTCTGATTCCCCTTCTTCGTTATATATTTCCTGGATCATGCTTATCTGCTTTTGGGCATTATATGAAATCTTCCACTCAGTATAGTCGTCAGAGTAGTTGTCATTGCGCAGATAACATAGAAATCCATCGGTGTTTACATATCCAAAATATGTACCGTCGTGTTTGATGATTATGTTATATGTATTCTGGTCAGATCTGGCGGTATTGTCAGTATATTTGATTGTCGTGGAATTGCCGATTTCAGTTACACGACCTTTGAAGTCTGTCGTGATTGGCATTCCATATACTTTAGATGGTAGTCCGTCTGTAAAAACTTGTGTTGGTTTTACGTCTTCTGAGGTGCCGATCGTGGGATTCCAATTTCCTCCGGGTTCATCTTTATCATCTGATGAGCAGGATGCGAGGCTGCTGCAGAAAAGGATTGCAAGAAGGGGAAAGCAAATTTTGTTTTTCATTGCGGTAAAAATATGAATAATTTGAAGTTAGATTGATGTTGCAAAGTTATATAGATAAATTTATATCACCCCCCCGATAGTTAAATTTTGTTAATGAAATGATTTTTGTTGTAGATGGTGGCAGACCTTGGGGTTGGTGGTAACAGGCTCTTCTTCTGACCATAATTTCCACAAGGCGTTGACCCCCATTGTTCACCCAAGCTATCCGGCCAAATGACCGAATGAATTTCGGCCAAATGACCGAATGGGGTATGGAGGAGGGTGCGGCTGTTTTGGTAAGTGGTTTGTAGCGTGCGTTTTACGCTGTAGGCGCGTTGCGGCAGGTATGTTTGACAAGCGAGGTTGTTATCCAGCCTCTCCGAGGCAGAGGGAGAGGGTAGTGGCGGGTGCCCCCAGGCATCGCTCGGCCCTGCGGGCTTTCGCTTACCCTGGGGTTTCGGAAACATAGCCTCTCCGAGGCATTGAGGGTAGCAGGTGTCCTCCGGACGCGGGCGGGTTGTGCCGGGGCGAGTTGGGGGGCGGGATTGATGTGGATAGAAACTGAATGGATAAAATTTTGCAAAATTCTGATATCCGGCACTTAAAATTAAAAAAATATTGTAATTTTGCCAAGTAGACAGTCTCACAGAAGCCCTGACTACAGGGACTTAGCTGAGTGAGTCAATAATAGTCCTATATTTAATTATGGCAATGGCAAATAATAGACCGGCATTTGTAAAACGTGATATCACCATCGCAGGAAAGGAGTATGCTCACCTCTTGAATGCATTGAAAGAGCGTTTTCGCAGATCTCAGGTAAAAGCGGCTGTTAAAGTCAACACGTCCATGCTTGAATATTATTGGCTCATGGGTCAGGATATTTCAAGACTTTATGAAGCAGCCAAATGGGGAAGCGCTTTTTTTGACTGCCTCAGTCTTGACCTTAAAACAGCATTCCCCGGTCAGTCAGGATTCTCCGTTACTAATATTAAATATGCCAAAAGATGGTATGAGTTTTATAACCAAGACAATACAATTCGTCAACAAGCTGTTGACGAATTTGAAATGCCAACTGATTTCGGCCTGATTCCCTGGGGACATCATATAGAAATTTTTACTCGGAGCAAGTCTGTCAACGAGGCTCTTTTCTATATCGAGGAAACTATACATAATAGCTGGAGCCGTTCTGAACTTGGAGCAAAGATAGATGACAACATATATGGGAAACAAGGCCGTGCCATTACCAACTTCGATGAAAAGTTACCTGCCCCATATAGTGGCCTCGCAAAGGCTATATTGAGAAGTCCGTATGATTTCAGATTCATAGATAAGAAAATCATTACCGAGAAGCAGCTGGAAGATGAACTTGCAGCTAATATTACCCGCTTTCTTTTGGAATTAGGACAGGGGTTCGCATATGTAGGCCGTCAGATGGAATTGAAAATGCCGAAAGGGCAGACGTTCGTTCCCGATATGATTTTTTATCATACGAGACTCAAATCATATATCGTATGTGAATTGAAAGTCGTGCCATTTATTCCTGACTTTGCAGGGAAACTGAATTTCTATGTGTCAGCCGTTGACGAATTGATGAAACAACCCGATGACAACCCGACAATAGGATTGTTGATTTGTAAATCGAAAGATGATACAGTGGTTGAATGGTCATTCCGTGGAATGAACCAACCACTCGGAGTTGCAGAATATAAACTTAAAGAATTCATTTCCGAGAAAGCTGCTAAGCTACTACCATCTGAGGCGGAATTGCAGAGTGTCATAGATACATATGATGACATATCTGAAGATTGAGATTCGCATCACGGTGTAACGGTTGGCATCGAGGGGGCGGATGGGTGTTATCCAGCCTCTCCGAGGCAGGGGCGTGGGAGGGGGTGGCTACCCCAGGCATCGCTCGGCCCTGCGGGCTCTCGCTTACCCTGGGGTTTCGAAGACATAGCCTCTTCGAGGCATTGAGAGCGGCGGGTGGCCGGTAGGACGTGCGTGTGTTGATTCGGGTGGATCGGGGGTGGCGGGTGTCCGCAGGACACCGATTTAGTCGTAGCCCCCGACACCGTGCG
>CAMXAZ010000064.1 GCA_947179295.1 uncultured Muribaculaceae bacterium | reverse complement strand
CTTCTCAAAAGCGAGTGCAAAGGTAGACATTTCCCCAATTCCCTCCAAATATTTCGCGGTATTTTAACAGAATTTTAACACTTGACCGCATTATACCTTATATAATAATAAATAGGTTGGAAAATCGGCATAAATATTCTACCTTTGCAAAATATTTGAGTAAAGTCCGATCTCTGGACCCTTAGGTATAATTTCTCTATATGCTGACATCAGTTTTTCAACCGTTATGCTTCGGGATGCGCTGATTTCATCCATTCAGACTTTACCTTCAATATTAATCATATTCATAATTTAATTTCTTAATCAGTCAGACCATCACTATCTCAAAAAAGGGAATTTGTGAAAGACGACACTAAAACACAACTTTTTTTATACAACTTATGTGCGGAATTGTTGGCTATATCGGTTCAAACCGAGCTTATGACATCCTGATTCAAGGTCTCAAGCGTCTTGAGTACCGTGGTTACGACAGCGCCGGCGTGGCTCTGGTGGATTGCGACGGGAAACTCAAGATCCATAAATCGCAGGGCAAGGTGTCAAACCTTGAAAGCATTGCCTCCGGCGCTAACGTCGAAGGCCACCTCGGCATCGCCCATACCCGCTGGGCCACACACGGCGAGCCCAATGACATCAACGCTCACCCCCACGTGTCGCAGAGCGGCATGATCGCCCTGGTGCACAACGGCACGATTGAAAACTACGCTGTGCTGAAGAAGGTGCTCATGGAACATGGCTATGAATTCAAAAGCGAAACCGACACCGAAGTGCTGGTGCAGCTTATAGAATATATCAAACTCACCTCATCATGCACTCTGCTTGAGGCAGTGCGCGAAGCCCTCCTCCAGGTTGAAGGCGCTTATGCAATCGCTGTAGTAGAGCAGAATGACCCCGACACTCTGATTGTGGCCCGCAAAAGTTCTCCGCTGGTAATCGGCGTGGGCGAGAATGAAACATTCATCGCATCTGACGCCACACCCATCGTGGGCTATACCGATCAGGTAATCTATCTCAAAGACAACGAAATCGGCGTGATCCGTCGCGGCGAACCCGTGCAGGTGCTCTCTATGTTCAACAACGAGCCCTCCACAATCAACATCCAGAAGCTCAAACTGTCACTCGCTCAGCTTGAGAAGGGCGGCTATGACACTTTCATGCTTAAGGAAATTTTCGAGCAGCCCTCGACTCTGCGCGACTGTCTGCGCGGACGCATCGTGGACAACTGCCGCCGCGTAACCCTCTCCGGAGTCGATCTCAACCAGGAGCGCTTCAAGACGGCCGAACGCATCACCCTCGTGGCCTGCGGAACATCATGGCACGCCGCACTGATCGGCAAGCGTCTGATCCAGGACTTCTGCAAAATGCCTGTCGAAGTTGAATATGCTTCTGAATTCCGCTACGGCAACCCGGTGCTCAACGAAAAAGACATCGTCATCTCCATCAGCCAGTCAGGCGAAACCGCCGACACACTGGCAGCCATCGAGCTTGCCAAAGCCAAGGGAGCGTTTGTCTATGGCATCTGCAACGTGGTCGGAGCATCTATCCCCCGCACCACCGATTCAGGAACCTATATTCACGTAGGTCCGGAGATCGGCGTCGCATCAACCAAGGCATTCACCGGCCAGGTGACAGTGCTGACACTGCTCGCTCTCTCCGTGGGTCAGCTCCGCGGAGCCATTGACGATGCCACCCTCCATGAAGTGCTTGCGGCTCTCGACAAAATTCCTGAAACAATCGAGGAGGCTCTGAAAGTTGATCCGGAAGTGAAGAAACTCTCACGCATCTTCTCCTACGCCCACAACTTCCTCTATCTCGGCCGTGGCTACAACTACCCCACCGCGCTCGAAGGCGCTCTGAAGCTGAAAGAAATTTCCTATATTCACGCCGAAGGCTATCCCGCCGCAGAGATGAAGCACGGTCCGATCGCCCTGATCGACCACGACATGCCGAGTGTGATCATCGCTCCGAGCGACTCGCTCTATGACAAGATCATTTCGAATGTGCAGCAGGTGAAATCACGCGGAGGCGCCGTTGTGGCTATCGTCTCAAAGGGCAACAAGGCCATGAATGACATTGCCGACTTCTGCATCGAGATACCCGAAGTTCCCGAATGCCTCACTCCGCTCGTGGCTTCGATACCCCTGCAGTTGCTCGCCTACTACATTGCCGTCAACAAGGGCAAAGACGTAGACCAGCCCCGCAACCTTGCGAAATCAGTGACCGTAGAATAAGCCCGGTCTACCACCTTATTATATATAGAGCAACTGCCACCGGGCTACCGGACCCACGGCAGTTGCTCTTTTTTTGATCTTCCGGCTCAACCTTTCTGTTGCCGCGGAAGTTTATATAGGACAAAGGAATTTACAAACAAAACAACACACACAACACTCAAAAACACATTATAATACTATGGCTAAAAAAAGTATCAAAGGCACAGAAACCGAAAAAAATCTGGTTATAGCCTATATGGCAGAATCAAGCGCTTACACCCGCTACAACTTCTACGCATCGCAGGCCGACAAGGAAAACTATTTTCCGATCGGCGAGATTTTCCGCAATACAGCCGACAATGAGATGCGCCACGGCAAAGTGTTCTTCAAATTTCTTGAAGGCGGAGTTGTCGGCGCGAATATGGATGTAGATGCCGGTGTCATTGGAAGCACCGCTGAAAATCTGGAAATCGCCATCAAGGAAGAACAGAACGAGGGCATCAAGATGTACACCAATGCAGCCAAGGTGGCCGACAAGGAAGGTTTTCCGGAAATCGCGGAGCATTTCCGTGCTATCGCTGAAATCGAAACCCGCCACAAAGCCCGCTTCGAGGCCTATCTGAAACAGGTCCAGGACGGCACTGTCTGGAAACGCGACCACAAGATCAAATGGCAGTGTCTGGTCTGTGGCTATGTTTTCGAAGGCAAGGAACCGCCCAAAGAATGCCCCGCCTGCGATCACCCCTATCAGCACTACATCGCTCTTGACATGGATGAACTCTGACCGGTATCACAGACCCGGTCCGGCGCCGGCTATAACATACCGGAATATACCTCTATAATATAACGGCTATAATATAAAAGTCATGGCTATGCCCTCTATGCGGCACGGCCATGACTTTAATTTTTCTTATAAGACGAAAATATGTCCCGTTACATAGCGAAGGCGTTGAAGCCGCCGTCGACAACGGCCACAGTTCCTGTAACGAAACTTGCAGCGTCGGAGATGAGATACTGGATGGTTCCACACAGTTCTTCCGGCTTGCCGAAGCGCTTGAAGGGAGTCTGGCGGATCACATCGGCGCCTCTCTGGGTCAGAGATCCGTCAGGATTGGTCAGAAGCGCACGGTTCTGGTTGGTGAGGAAGAATCCGGGAGCGATAGCATTGACGCGGATCGAGGGGGTGAACTTCGTGGCTACCTCATTTGCAAGGAAAGCAGTGAAGTTCGAAATTCCGGCCTTGGCTGCGGCATAGCCGAGCACACGGGTCATCGGGCGGAATGCCGCCATCGACGAGAAGTTGACTATAGAACCCTTGCCGGCCTCTACCATCGGACGCAGGAAAATCTGAGTGGGAAGCACCGTGCCTGTCAGGTTGAGATTGAGAACGGTCTTGAAGGCCTCGATCTCTACATCGAAGAAATTGCCGGTCGGAGCGATGGTCGCGCCCGGCATATTTCCGCCTGCTGCGTTGAGCAGGGCATCGACACGGCCATATTTCGCCATGATCTCATCACAGTTGGCCTGCAGAACTTCGGCGTTCATGACATCTGTCACGAGAAACATCGCTTCTCCGCCTTTGGCAGCGATTTCAGCCACGATCTCATCGCCCTCTTCCTTGCGGCGGCCGAGAATTACGACCTTGGCACCTTCTGTGGCAAGATATTCGGCAATGCAACGGCCGAGCACACCGGTGCCGCCGGTGATGACCACAACCTGGTCTTTTACTGAAAACAGTTCGTTCATTATCCTTTTTATTTATTTTTACGTTAGATTTTCTCTGTATGGACAGTGGCCATGATGCCTGAAACCATTCCGAGGGCAAGCATACGGCCGTGGAAAGAGTATCCGGCATTGTAGCCCATCTTTTCATCACCGAGCATAAGCGGAGCGTGGTCCACTCGCATCGGGACTCCGGGACGCTCGCGCTCGAAAGTGCGCACCACGTCGATCAGGCGCGGGTCGAGATGGGTCGATTCTTTGAAATCGCCGTTGGGGAGCACGTTGCAGATCCGGGCATGGACAAAATGAGTGCGCGAGGCATACTTGCGGGCCAGAGCGGGAATGTCGTTGTGGGCACCGGCGCTGAGCGAGCCTGCACAGAATGTCAGACCGTTGTGCGGATCAGGCACGGCGTCAAGAAACGCTCGGATGTCGGCATCGCAGGTGACGATGCGCGGCAGGCCGAGGATGGGCCGCGGGGGATCGTCGGGATGCACACACATGTTGATATCATATTCACGGCAGACGGGCATGATGGCATTCAGGAAGTAGGCCATGTTCTCACGGAGCTTGTCGGCGTCGATGCCGTCATAGAGGGCAAGAAGGTCACGGAATTTCTGCACGGGATCAAGATCGTTTTCAGAGATGTTTCCGTTGACAAAGCCCTGGGTCTTGACAATGATATTGTCGACCAGACGCTTCTCCCCTTCCGGGGTCATGACTTTGCGGAGTTCGTCGACACGGGCAAGAGTCACTTCATCATAATCGCGGGCAGCATCTTTGCGTCCAAGGATATGAATGTCGAAATAGGCAAACTCGCCGAGGTTGAAATAGAGATTTGAAGTGCCGTCGGGATTTGGATATTCAAGATCGGTACGCGCCCAGTCGAGGACAGGCATGAAGTTGTAGCAGACGGTCCTGACTCCCGCTTTGCCGAGATTGCGCAGTGATTCCTTGTAGTTTTCGATCAGCTGATCGCGGTCTTCTCCCCCATATTTTATCGACTCAGAAACCGGAAGACTCTCGACCACGCTCCAGCGGAGACCTGCGGCCTCGATAAAGTCTTTCATTCGGTTCACTTCGTCAAGTGACCACACCTCTCCGTTGGGAATACGATGGAGAGCTGTCACGATGCCCTCAACTCCGATCTGACGGAGCATTTCAAGAGTGATCTTATCATTAGGGCCAAACCAACGCCATGTCTTTTCCATTATAAAAATTGTATTTCTATGAAACTCGTAAAAAAGCCTGACGGCGTATTCCGGAGTCGGAAATCCGATCCGGAACACGCCGTCAGCGATATTGATGTCTGTCTGGGATCATCTGAATTATTTGCGGGCTTCAGCCACATAAGAGAGAGCTTCGCGGCATTTTTCAGTCACATATGCCCAGTCCTGAGCGGCAACGCGGTCTTTCGGGAAGAGTTTGGAACCCATTCCGACACACCATACGCCGGCCTTGATCCAGCCTTCGATGTTTTCCTTGGTCGGTTCAACACCACCGGTGACCATGAGCTTGGTCCAGGGCATCGGAGCGAGAAGACCTTTGACAAACTTGGTGCCGAGAACGTCGCCGGGGAAGCACTTGCAGAGGTCACAGCCTGTTTCCTGAGCAGCACCGACTTCACTTACAGTACCACAGCCGGGAGTGTAGGGAACGAGACGGCGGTTGCAGATGCGCGACACTTCGGGGTTGAAGAGCGGGCCGACAATGAAGCATGCGCCAAGCTGGATATAGAGAGCGGCAGTGGCGGGATCAACGATAGAGCCTACACCCATTGCCATTTCAGGGCATTCCTTAGCTGCGAATTTAACAACTTCTGCAAAAACTTCGTGAGCGAAGTCGCCACGGTTGGTGAATTCGAAAGCGCGCACGCCTCCGTCATAGCAAGCTTTCACTACTTGTTTTGCTACTTCAGCATCCTTGTGGTAGAACACAGGGACAACTCCGGTCTCGCCCATCTTGGCGAGAACTGCGATTTTATCAAATTTAGCCATTTTGTGATTGAAGGTAATAATTGATTGTATTATTTGGTATAAACTCTTCCTAAAGAATAAAACGTGGGCAGGGAGTCTCTTATTGTAGCCTCCCTGCCAAATGAGCTATCAGTTCAGACTCAGAGTGACTATCGAGTGGGCCGGCATTGTCAGAGTGACCTTGCCGTTTTTGACTTTCGCGCCTGAGAAAGGCTTCAGAGCCACCTTTTCAGCCTGCCCGAAATCGTTATAGTCATGCACATCGGCCGCTGTCAGTACTTCGCCGCTGACCTTCGAGGCCTTGATGCCACCGAGATCAATGACAACTTCCTGCGGTTTGTCAAGCAGGACATTGACAAGAGACACAGTGGTCACACCGTCTTTGACCGAAGCCGAAGCCGTCAGCACGGGCACTGTACGGCCTTTTCTTACGGTCATCAGCTCTGCGTCAGTGGTGAGCGGCACCAGACGGGCTCCCTGATGGGCGGCATAGCTCTTGAACACATAGAATGTGGGGGTCTTTACCATGAATTCATCCTTGGTCAGGAGCATGGCCTGAAGCACGTTGGCAAACTGGGCTATGTTGGCCATGCGCACACGGTCGGCGTGAGAGTTGAAGACGTTGAGCGACAGAGCTGCCACGAGCGCGTCGCGCATGGTGTTCTGCTGATAGAGGTGTCCGGGATTTGTTCCGGGTTCCACTTCCCACCATGTGCCCCATTCGTCAACGAGGAGGCCTACACGCTTTTCCGGATCATACTTGTCCATGATTTGCGAGTGGGCTCTGATAAGGGTATCGATATCAAATGCTTTGCCCATGAGCCAATAGTATCCATCCTGATCAAATTCGCGTGCCGCGCCTTTATTGGACCAGTCGTCGACACAATAGTAGTGAAGCGAGATACCGTCCATCATGCGCCCGGCATTCTTCATGCAGACATCTGTCCAGTTGTAGTTATAGGCATCTGCACCACAGCCGATCTTATAGAGCTGGTTGCCGTTGAAATTGCGGCAGTAGGTGGCGTAACGGCGATAGATATCCGAATAATATTCGGGAGTCATGTTGCCGCCGCATCCCCAGGTTTCGTTGCCGATACCGAGATATTTGAGTTTCCAGGGCTTTTCGCGGCCGTTTTCCTTGCGGAGTTTTGCCATAGGACCGTCATTGGCTGTCATATATTCTACCCATTTGGCAAGTTCCTCGACAGAACCGCTTCCGACATTACCGCTGATATACGGCTCCACGCCGGTGAGCTCACAAAGATCAAGAAATTCATGGGTCCCGAATGAATTGTCCTCCACGGTACCGCCCCAGTTGGTGTTGACCATTCTCGGACGCTGCTCGCGCGGACCGATTCCGTCCATCCAGTGATATTCATCGGCGAAACATCCGCCGGGCCAGCGCATCACGGGCACCTTTAGCTCACGGATGGCCTCCAGCACATCGTTGCGATAGCCGCGGGTGTTGGGAATTTCAGAATCCTCCCCTACCCATATGCCGCCATAGATGCAACGGCCGAGATGTTCGGTGAACTGACCGTAGATTTCAGGTTCGATCACAGGAGCTGATTCCGTAGGATTCAGGCTGATATTAACTTTTCCGGTCGCAGCTGCGGTCAGCGATACCGCGGCTGCTGCAAATGTCAGTGATAACGATTTTATATTCATAATCTTATTTACCTTTAAAAATTGTAACACGTCAGAAAATTATTTACCGTCGCGCTTGCGCCAGAGATTTGTCATATCTTCAAGAGTCTTGCCCTTGGTCTCAGGCACGAGAGCGGCAACGAACCATGCGGCCACGATACAGATCACACCGTAGAGCGCATAGGCGAACATATGGCCGAACTTGTCGCCCATGTCGCCGAGAGTCATGTTGTACATCGGAACGAAAGTGGACGACACGATGAAGTTAAAGATCCACTGGAAGGCAACGGCGATAGCCACCGCAGCCGAGCGGATGGTGTTGGGGAAAATTTCGGCGATGAGCACCCAGCAGATCGGGCCCCATGAGAACATGAACGAAGCCGAGTAGACCATGATAGAGATCACGGGCACGAGCGGATTGACCTCCACAAGGTTGGATGCAGCCACTCCGAAGGCTCCGACAGCCATGCCGATCGAGCCCCAGATGAGCAGAGGCTTGCGACCGAGTTTCTCGACAGAGAATACGGCGACAAGAGTGAAGGTGATGTTGACAATGCCCATGATGACGGTCTGAACCATCGGGTTACCCATGTTCATCGATTCGAAAATACGCGGAGCATAGTAAAGCACAGCGTTGATACCCACGGCCTGCTGGAACACAGAAAGCATCACGCCGACAAAGATTACCATCACGCCGAAAGAGAAAAGCTTCTCGCTCTTGACCTCGACAGTCTGCTTGATCTGGCTGAGCACCTCTTTGGCCTTTTCATAACCGTTGATATGCGAGAGCACCATGAGAGCCTTTTCGTCTTTGCCGACGAGCGCGAGATAGCGGGGCGATTCAGGCACCAGACACACGAGAATGGTGAAGACACCGGCTACAAAAGCCTCGCTGCCGAACATGTAGCGCCATCCGGTCTGAATGGTCCAGAGGTCCGACTTGTCAGAAACCTGATAGATTGTCTCGCTGATTTTCTCGATGATGGGCTGAGTGTGTTCGCCGAGAATGAGGAAGTTGACAAAATATACTACAAGCTGACCGAAGATGATGGCAAACTGGTTCCACGACACGAGTGTGCCACGGATATTCGAAGGAGCGACTTCGGCTATATACATCGGGCAGATGGCCGAGGCCAGACCCACGCCGATACCTCCGATAATGCGGTAAAAATTAAAAGCGACCAGCAGACTTGCCGAAGGAACGCCATGATCAAAGAACATGAATTCCGGGTAATAGCTGCCGAGCGCCGAAAGGAAAAAGAATACACCGGCTATGGCAAGCGAGCGCTTGCGGCCGAAATAAGATGCGAAGAAGCCGGAAATGGCACTGCCTATGATACAGCCCAACAACGCGCTTGACGAAGTGATGCCGTGAATTGTGTCTGTGTAAACAAAATCTTTTGCTCCGAGGAAAAATGCCTGAAGACCTTTTTCAGCTCCTGAAATAACGGCTGTGTCATAGCCGAAAAGCAGACCTCCGAGCACTGCGACAAGTACTATCGAAAAAAGATAAGTCTTGCTTCCATTCTGAGGATAGTTCATGGTGTGGTAAGAAGTTTTGAATGAAGAGAATAAGGGAAATGCCCGTGTGGCTTTCGAAAAGCCACACGAACATTTCATAAGATTTGGTCGGGCTTATCAGCAGTACATTGCCACGATAGCCTCGTAGAGTTCCTGCTTGCCGGAAGTGCGCTTGGGTTCGCCTACTTCCTTGCCGTAAGCATATACATCTTCGAGAGTGAGCTTGCCTTCTTCGAAGTCCTTGCCCTTGCCGGCATCGAATGATGCGTAGCGTTCGCGGAGCATATCCTTGTAGGGTGATTCTTCGAGAAGAGCGGCTGCGCTTTCAAGTGCGCGGGCCATAGCGTCCATACCTGCGATGTGGGCGATGAAGATGTCTTCGAGATCGGTAGAGTTGCGACGGGTCTTTGCGTCGAAGTTAGTACCGCCGTTGCCGAGACCGCCGTTGCGGATGATCTGCATCATGGCCTGGATGAGTTCGAAGTTGTCGATGGGGAACTGGTCGGTATCCCAGCCGTTCTGATAGTCGCCACGGTTTGCGTCGATAGAGCCGAGCATACCGTTGTCCACAGCCACTGCGAGTTCGTGTTCGAATGTGTGGCCGGCGAGAGTTGCGTGGTTAACCTCGATATTGAGCTTGAAGTCCTTGTCAAGACCGTGCTGCTTGAGGAAGCCGATAACAGTTTCGCTGTCAACGTCATACTGGTGCTTGCTGGGTTCCATCGGCTTGGGTTCGATGAGGAATGTGCCGGTGAAGCCTTTTGAGCGGGCGTAGTCGCGGGCCAGACGGAGCATGGTTGCGAGGTGTTCCTTTTCACGCTTCTGATCAGTGTTGAGGAGGCTCATGTAGCCTTCGCGGCCACCCCAGAACACGTAGTTTGTACCGCCGAGTTCGATAGTTGCGTCGATAGCGTTCTTGATCTGGACAGCAGCGCGGGCCACAACGTCGAAATCAGGGTTGGTAGCTGCACCGTTCATGTAACGGCCGTTGCTGAACACGTTTGCAGTACCCCAGAGGTTCTTGATGCCGGTTTCGGCCATCTTGCCCTTGAGATAAGCTACGATTTCCTTCATGTTGTGCTCATATTCCTCTACAGAGCAGCCTTCGTCAACGAGGTCTACGTCATGGAAGCAGAAATATTCGATGCCCATCTTCTGCATGAACTCGAAACCTGCGTCAGCCTTCTGCTTTGCGATTGTCAGAGCGTCAGCGCCTTCGTTCCAGGGGAATTTCTTTGAAGAGCCGCCGAACTGGTCACCGCCTTCAGCACAGAGAGTGTGCCACCAGGCCATCGCAAACTTGAGCCATTCTTTCATGGGCTTGCCGAGGATCACTTTTTCAGCGTCATAATAACGGTAGGCCATAGGATTCTTTGATTCCTTGCCTTCGAACTTGATTTTTCCGATACCGGGAAAATATTCTTTTACTGCCATAATAATAAGGTAATTGGATGATTTTTTATTTATTGATTTCTGTTTTTTTGATTTTCAGTCTGAATAAAGGACTTCTTTTTAAAGCTCACGCATCAGGCGCTCTTTCCAGAGGGCATAAGCCTCGGTGTAGGCCTGGCGGTCAGCGGCCACCGGCTCGATGACCTCGATTTTTTCCAGCGATGCGAAAGCCTCGTTGTTGTCCTTATAGATTCCGGCACCCATGCCCGCGCCCTTTGCAGCGCCTACAGAGCCGTCGGTGTCATAAAGCTCGATTGTGGCTCCGCTGACTCCGGCAAGAGTGTTGCGGAAAAGCGGGCTGAGGAACATGTTGGCGTGTCCGGCGTGGATCTTGTTGATCGGCATACCCATCTGCTCCATGATCTCCATGCCATACATGAAGGAGAACACGATGCCTTCCTGGGCGGCGCGAAGCAGATGCGATTTGTTGTGGGTAAGGAAGTTCACGCCGTGGATCGAGCAGTTGACCTCCTTGTTCTGCAACACTCGCTCGGCTCCGTTGCCGAAAGGAATCACCGAAACGCCTGCGGCACCGATCGGAGCCTGGGCGGCTACATCGTTCATCTCGGCATAGCCGATGCCTTCGGGAGCCACTGTGCGCTTGCTCCAGGAGTTAAGAATGCCGGTTCCGTTGATGCAGAGCAGCACTCCGAGGCGGGTCCGGTCATTGCTATGGTTGACATGGGCGAAGGTGTTGACGCGGCTCTTCAGATCGTAGTTAACCTCGCCGAGCACGCCGTAGACCACTCCGGATGTTCCTGCGGTAGATGCAATTTCACCGGGATTGAACACATTGAGCGACAGAGCGTTGTTTGGCTGATCGCCGGCACGGTAGCTGACGGGGATTCCCTCGGCCAGACCGAGTTCGGCTGCGGCTTCAGCGCTCACAAGACCCTGGACAGAGAATGTAGGCACGATCTCAGGGATTATGTCGGCGTCATATCCGAAATATTCCAGCAGGAAGTCTGCCACCTTGCCTTCTTTGAAGTCCCAGAGCATCATTTCCGAGAGGCCCGACACTGTGGTGCAGATGCGGTCGGTCAGACGCATGGCCACGTAGTCGCCGGGAAGCATTATCTTATAGATCTTCTCGAAGAGTTCGGGCTCGTTTTCCTTCACCCATGCCAATTTTGTGGCTGTGAAATTGCCAGGAGAGTTGAGTATGTGGCTGAGACATTTTTCCTCGCCGAGCGTTCCGAAGGCCTTTTCGCCGTAAGGCACACCGCGCGAGTCACACCAGATGATGGCCGGACGCAGAGGCTGCTTGTCCTTGTCGACGAGCACAAGTCCGTGCATCTGATAGGAAATGCCGATGGCTTTGATCTCTTTAGGGTCGATTCCTGAGCTTGCCATGATGCTTGCGGTGGCGTGCTTCAGGCAGTCCCACCACTGCTGGGGGCGCTGTTCGGCCCATCCGGCCTTGACGGCTATTATCTCGGCTTCTGTCTTGGGATAGAAATCTGAAGCTACAGTCTTGCCGGTCTCGGCATTGACGAGGCTCGCTTTCACTGACGAGCTGCCTATGTCATATCCTAATAGATACATAATATTTCTGTCTGTGTTTTTTATAATTGGTGATTTACATTATTTTTTCTGAAGGGGGAGATGGAAGCCGATGCGGACTATCTCATCACTGTGTAAGCCTTTCGGTCGAAGCGGTAGAAGCGGGCCGCGCGGTGCGAAACTCCCTGCTGCTTTTCGTCAAGAGGCACTATGTAAGGCATCTGGGCTATCTTTTTATGGAAATTTCTAACGTCGAGAGTCTTTCCGTTGATGATCTCCGAGAGCTTGCGCAGCTGCGAGGCCGTGAATTTCTTAGGCAGCAGATCGAACAGGAGAGCCCTGTTGTTGTCAGCTTCACGGCGTATGGCCTTCCGGGCCTCCTCTATAATAAGGTTATGGTCAAAAGCCAGAGGGCCTATTTCATCGAGCCGGCACCACTGTGCCTGGGACGGATTCACTGTTTTCTCCAAAGCTTTGTCGAGTTTCACAAGCGCGAAATAGGCTATGGTGACAATCAGTTCCACATGCTCTTTCTGCGCTCTCTCAAGCCAGAGCACATCGCGGGGATTGCGGGTGCGGTCTTTCGAGCCGAAGGCCTTGAATTGCGTCAGACTCAGATCTTTGATTCCTGTCAGCTCTTCGAGCACACGGCCGGCGGCTTCATCAAGGTCTTCATCACGATAAATAAGACTGCCGGGAAGTTTCATATCATTGTAGTCTCCGCCGTCGTCACTTCCGCTGCGCTTCACAAGGAGCACACGCAGATCTGTGCCGTCGAATCCGAAAACCACGCAGTCAACAGAGATATGATTGTTTGCCAGAGGAGTTGACATGTTTTCTATAGGCTTTTGATTAGGTTTTTAGCTTACACGGACAAAAGTACAAATTTTCCGACAATAAAATTTCCCTGAAAAATATGTTTTAAAACATTAAAATCTATCCTTTTAGTTTTCTTAACTATGACAATATCCCCGCTCTTCGTGTGTCCGCTACAATAAGCCCTGCCGGCCAACACGGCTCCGGCCTTAAAATCTCTGTCTGCCGTGCGCTTAGACCGCTCCCGCCGCCGGCCGGCTTAGAGTACATTTGACAATAAGTCTCTCGCAGCGTCTGCCCCGCAGGCCGACTGTTAAACTTTGCTAATGCCGGGCCGGAGTCAGCCACGTCTATATTTATAGATATAGCGCAGTTCATCAGATCAGCCGCTCCCGTCACAGCCGGAATTTTCAAACCATCTCACCTCCGAGGTTGTTTATAGGATAAAACGACCAAAAAACTCTACTCAACATCAACTAAAAACAGCAAAGGATATGAAAAAATTCTTAGTTGCAACAGCCCTTGCAGGCTGTGTAATGGGAGCCTCGGCACAAAACATTATCGAGCGCCCTACATTCGGTGATAACTGGAATATCGGCATCGACGCCGGCGCTACAACACCTCTGAAGGGCCACTCCTTCTTCCAGAACATGCGCCCTACAGTCGGACTGCACTTCGGCAAACAGCTCACTCCCCTCTTCGGGGTAGGCGTTGAAGGTGTATTCGGAATCAACACCTCATCGGTCAACGGACACCGCCACAGCCACACCGCATTTGACAACTCCTATGTGGGCGGCTACGGAACCTTCAACCTCACCAACGCATTCCTGGGATTCAGCTGCGACCCGCGCCCCTTCGGACTTGAAGCAGTGGCCGGCATCGGATGGAGCCGCGACTACATCGCAAACCACCACGACCCCAACGACATCTCGACCAAGTTCGGCCTCAACTTCAACTTCAATGTTTCCGAAAACTTCTCTATCGCCCTCAAGCCGAGCGTGCTCTTCAACCTGACGGGCAACAATTCGGAATACAAGAACATGGGATTCAACGCCCGACGCGCCAACTTCAACATCGCAGTGGGCTTCAACTACAACTTCGGCCCCGGCTTCGAATGTGTGGTGCCGGTCGACAACTCAGCTGAAATCGCCGCCCTCAACAACCGCGTCAACACCCTCCGTGCCGACATCGACGGTCGTGATGCAGCTCTTGCCGCAGCCAACGCCAAGAACGCCGAACTCACCGCAGCTCTCGCCGCAGCCAATGCCAAACCCGCCCAGGTTGTAAAGGAAAACACCCTTTCGTCCGTGCGCTACGTCTTCTTCAAGATCGGTTCAAGCAAGATCACTGCCGACCAGATGCCTAACGTCGAAATGATTGCCGCTTACCTCAAGAACCACCCGAAAGCAAAAGTCCAGATCCGCGGCTACGCTTCTCCCGACGGTTCACTTGAATTCAACGAACGTCTCGCCACAGCCCGTGCCGAGTCAGTGAAAAATTCTCTCATCAAGAAATACAACATTTCCGCTGACCGCATCGACGCCAAGGGCGAAGGTATCGGCAACATGTTTGCCGAAGAGTCCTGGAACCGCGTATCCATCTGTACTCTCGAAGAATAATCTCTCTGAAACATAGCGAAACACAATCTCTGCCCCTCGCACCCGCCATCACGGATGCGAGGGGATTTTTTTGAAAAAATTTCACGCCTCCCCGCATTATCGCACCAAAAGCGGCTTCTGAGGGCCTTAACTTTGCAATGTCAACCAGACACAGCCCCTCCACACATCACACTCGACTCCACACCCCCTCAACTCCCTCCAAATTCACCCGCATCACACACCCTCCAAAACCCAATCATCAGCTCATGGAAACACCTCAGACACCCACTCCGAACCCCGCCGCAGCCTCTCCTGACACAGCCGCCACCCCCGTTCAG
>CAMXAZ010000063.1 GCA_947179295.1 uncultured Muribaculaceae bacterium | reverse complement strand
TATTTCGAACAGGGCTTCAACCCCGACATGGCTGCCGTCGACGTGCAGAACCGTGTGGCCAAAGCCCAGAACCTCCTGCCCGCCGAAGTTACCCAGGTGGGTGTGCTCACCCAGAAGCGCCAGAGCTCTATGCTCCTCATGGTTGCCCTCTATGACGAATCGGGCAACTACACCCAGGAGTTTCTTGACAACTACGCCAAGATCAACATGATTCCGCAGCTTCAGCGTGTGTCAGGTGTGGGCGACGTCATGTCATTCGGCGCCGACTACTCTATGCGAATCTGGCTCAAGCCTGAGGTAATGGCCCAGTACGGCCTGATCCCCACCGACATCTCCTATGCTCTTGCCGAACAGAACATCGAGGCTGCTCCCGGTGCTTTCGGCGAACAGGGCGACCAGAGCTTCCAGTACACCATGAAGTACCGCGGACGTCTGACAACCCCTGAGGAATTCGAGAACATCGTAGTGGCAGCCAAGCCCACCGGCGAGGTGCTCCACCTCGGTGACGTGGCCGAAATCGAACTCGGCCGTGTGACCTACGGCTTCTCCAACTCGCTCAACGGCCACGCCTCTACAAGCTGTATCGTGTTCCAGACAGCAGGCTCTAACGCAACCCAGATCATCAACGACTGTCTCAAGGTGGTCGACAGCATGAAGAAAGAACTTCCGGCAGGCCTTGCCATCGCCGTGCCGATGAACAACAACGACTTCCTCAATGCCTCGATCCATGAGGTGATCAAGACCCTCATCGAGGCCTTCATCCTTGTGTTCTTCGTGGTCTACGTCTTCCTTCAGGACATCCGTTCGACCATCATCCCCGCCATCGCCATCCCCGTGGCCCTCGTCGGCACATTCTTCTTCATGAACCTCATCGGCTTCTCGCTGAACCTCATCACCCTGTCGGCTCTCGTGCTTGCGATCGCTATTGTGGTGGACGACGCGATAGTCGTGGTCGAGGCGGTGCACGCCAAGCTCGATGTGGGCTACAAGAGTGCGCGTAAGGCCTCTATCGACGCGATGGGTGAAATCGGCGGCGCCATCATCTCGATCACCCTCGTCATGATGCTCGTGTTCATCCCCGTGTCATTCATGTCAGGAACAACCGGTGTGTTCTACCGCCAGTTCGGTCTGACAATGGCCATCTCCATCGGTCTTTCGGCGCTCAACGCGCTCACCCTCTCGCCGGCACTCTGCGCCGTGTTCCTCAAAGGCCATGACGACAACTCCACTCTCAAGGAACGCATGGGCAAAGCCTACGGAGCTGCGGCAGAAGCAGTGGCCGGAAACGCCAAGCGCCGCTTCACCCTCAACATGCCCCCGCTGGTGACCTTCGCCTTCCTTGCCGCCACAATCACCTTCATGGTGCTCGGATGGTACAACATCGAACACCCCGTGAAACTGGCCATCGCTTCAGTCGTAGCCCTCATCACCATTCTCGGCATCTTCAACAAGCGCTTCCACAAGGGATTCGAAATCGGTTTCGGCCGCATCCTCAGCAAATACAACAAGTGGACATCGTTCTTCATCAACCATAAGATCACCTCGTTCGGCATTGTGGCCGCCACAGTAGCCATCCTCGTATGGCTCATGAGCATCACCACATCGACCCTCGTGCCCAACGAAGACACCGGAACGCTCTTCTGTATGGTCGACATGCCTCCGGGCACATCGCAGGAACGCACCGAAGAAGTCCTCAACCAGCTCGACGGACTCCTCGCCCAGATTCCCGAAATCGAATACCGACAGAAGATCGCCGGCTACAGCTTCATGGCCGGTCAGGGTGCCACTTACGGTACATTCATCCTCAAGCTCAAGAACTGGGAAGACCGCAAACGCGCCGACCAGACCTCTGATGCCATCCTCGGCAAACTCTACGGACTGACCTCCGTGATCAAAGACGGCCGCGTCATGATCTTCGCTCCGCCTATGATCTCAGGCTACTCGCTGACCAACGGTTTCGAAATCAAGATGCAGGACCGCACCGGCGGTGACGTCAACGCATTCTTCGGAGTGGTACAGGGCTTCCTCGGACAGCTCAACCAGCAGCCCGAAGTGCAGATGGCCTACACCACCTTCAACCCGGCCTTCCCGCAGTACATGATCGATATCGACGCCGCCAAGGCCAAGCAGGCCGGCATCTCGCCCAAGGACATCCTCACCACTCTCCAGGGTTACTACGGCGGTATGTACGTCTCCAACTTCAACCGTTTCGGCAAGATCTACCGTGTGATGATGCAGGCCGCGCCTGAATCACGCGTCAGCCCCGAAACACTCTCGGCCATCAAGATCCGCAACGGCAACGAAATGGCATCGCTGGCCAACTACGTCACCCTGACCAAGGTCTACGGTCCTGACCTTCTGAACCGATTCAACATGTTCCAGTCGATCTCCGTGACCGGTCAGCCCGCTCCGGGCTACACCTCAGGCGACTGTCTCGCAGCCATCGAACGAGTGGCCGCCGAGACTCTCCCCGCAGGCTTCGGCTATGAATACTCCGGTATGACCCGCGAGGAAGCCTCGTCAGGCGCAGGCTCGACAACCGCCATCATCTTCGGTCTCTGTCTGCTCTTCGTCTACCTGCTTCTCTCGGCCCAGTATGAAAGCTACATCCTCCCCTGGGCGGTTATCTTCTCGATTCCCTTCGGCCTCATGGGCACCTTCATCTTCGCACAGATCTTTGACATCTCGAACAACATCTATCTGCAGATCGCGCTCATCATGCTCATCGGTCTTCTTGCCAAGAACGCCATCCTTATCGTGGAATTCGCCGTTGAACGCCGCCGCACAGGCATGTCGATCGTCAACGCAGCCATCCAGGGTGCCACCGCCCGTCTGCGCCCGATCCTCATGACCTCACTGGCCATGATCATCGGTCTTCTCCCAATGATGTTCGCCACCGGCGCCGGTGCAAACGGTAACCGCGCCCTCGGCACAGGCTCGATCGGCGGTATGCTCATCGGTATGATCCTCCAGGTGCTCATCGTACCCGCCCTCTTCGTGATCTTCCAGAAGATCCAGGAAAAGATCACTCCGCTCAAGTGGGAAGACACTGACAATGAGGGCATCGAAAACGAAATCGAGCAGTACACCCCCTCTCATTGATCCTGACCAAAACAGAGTTACTGATTCTAACAACTCAGACAAATGAAAATCAAACAGCTTTCACTCATTCTTGCAGTCGGCGTGAGCACTTCGGTGCTCACCGGCTGCGGAATCTACAATAAATACAACGCCGAGAAGATCGACAGCGACCTTGTAAAGGAATATGCCGAGGCTCTCAAGCAGCAGGACGACTCCACCGCCTTCGGCAACCTATCGTGGCGCTCGGTGTTCACCGATCCGGCCCTCGTCGACCTCATTGACCGCGCGCTGGCCAACAACAAAGACCTGCGCAACGCCAAACTCAATGTCGACATTGCCCACGCTCAGCTCAAAGGCGCAAAACTCAGCTATCTCCCCTCGCTCACCTTCGCCCCCGGCATCAACGGCGCCAAGTATGGCCACAGCGATCTGAACTGGACCTACCAGCTCCCGCTCGCTGTCAACTGGGAGATTGACATCTTCGGCAAGATCCTCAACTCAAAACGCGGCGCACAGGTGGCTGAAATGCAGACCAGATACTACGAACAGGCCGTCCGCTCGCAGATCATAGCAGGAGTGGCCCAGTGCTACTATTCGATCGCCGCTCTCGAATCTCAGCTCAAACTCTCGCGCGAGACTTCCGAACTCTGGAAGGAAAGCGTCAACGTGATGCGCAACCTCAAGGAAGCCGGACGCCTCAGAGAAGACGCCGTGGTGCAGAGCCTCGCCCAGTACTACAGCATCGAGGCCACGATCACCGACATAGAACTGTCGCTCCACGAGGTCAACAACACCCTCTCGCTCCTGGTCAACGAAATGCCTCAGAAGTGGACCATCTCGCCTGACGCCACTCTCAACGTCCCCGTGATGAAGCGCACCGCCATCCCGATGGCCGAACTCGCCGTGCGCCCCGACGTCCGCGCCTCTGAAATGGCCCTCGCATCGGCATTCTATTCAACCGCATCGGCCCGCGCCGCCTTCTACCCCAGCCTCAACATCACTGCCAACGGCGGTTTCACCGACGCACTCGGCTCAGCCATCCTCAATCCCCACGGATGGTTCCTCCAGCTTGCCGGAAGCCTCACCGCTCCCATCTTCGCCCGCGGACAGAACATTGCCCGCCTCGAAGCAGCCAAGGCTCAGCAGCAGCAGGCCCTCAACAACTTCGAATATGCAATCATGAGCGCCTCGGCTGACATCAGCGATGCCATGACCGTCTACGAAAAGAGTATGCAGAAACAGCAGTGGCTCACACTCCAGGTCGAAAACCTCACCAAGGCAGTGGAAGTCACCAACGAACTCCTGCTCTTCGACGGCTCGACAACATATCTCGAAGTGCTCACCGCCCAGAAGAACCTGCTTGGAGCACAGACCGCACAGATCACCACAAATCTGGCCGCCGCACAGTCTGTCATCAACCTCTATCAGAACCTCGGCGGCGGACGCTGACGAATCCTAACCCTTAACACTGATTACACATGATTAGCGACAAAGCTCACATCGACCCCTCGGCCAAGATCGGCGAGAACGTCACCATCCATCCTTTCGCCTACATCGACAAAGATGTGGAGATCGGAGACAACACCGTGATCATGCCCTTCGCAAGCATCATCCGCGGAACACGCCTCGGCAAGAACTGCAAGGTTTTCCAGGGCGCGATAGTCGGGGCCGATCCCCAGGACTTCCGCTGGAAGGGTGGATTCACATACTGCTACATCGGCGACAACGTGGTAATCCGCGAGAACGTCATCATCAACCGCGGCATCGAGACTGAAGGCGGCACACGCATCGGCGACGGCTGCTTCCTGATGGCAAACTCTCACGTAGGTCATGACTCGCACCTCAAGGGCAAGGACGTGATCGGCAACAACGTCTCGATTGCCGGCGACGTGGAGATCGGCGAATGCTCCATCCTCTCGTCAAGCGTGGTGGTTCACGAGAATTCACGCATCGGCGACTGGGTGCTCATCAAGGGCGGATGCCGCATCACCGGCAATGTGCCTCCTTTCTGTATCATGGCCCACAACCCGACATCCTATTTCGGTGTCAACGCCACCATCCTGCGCAAACAGGGCATGGACGAGGAGCGCATCGATGACATTGCCAAGTGCTACCGCCACATCTATCAGACAGGTACCTCGGTGTTCAACGCCATGCGCCGCATCGAAGCCGACGTGGAAGACACTCCCGAACGCGACAACATCCTCTCGTTCATCAACAGTGTCAACCTCCGCATCGTGGCCGTGCCCCGCGACCTCGAACAGTAAGCCGACTCCCCGACACCGCAGCATTTCCATAAAACTTGCTTTTCAAATACCCCCACTGACGCCCCGCCATGCAACAAGCCGCGGGGCGTCAGTGTTTATATATATGTGGATTTTTATTAGTATATTTGCACTTGTCATGCAGCCTGAGACCTCACCCGCCATCGGCACGGGCATCCGCTACAGGCACAGGCTGCTCCATGACCCTTTCTGACAGAACGAATCATATATACATGACCGGAACAAACACTGAAAATACAATCGATGCCCTGCGGCGCATCTATCACTCCGGGCAAGCGGTGAGAGTACTCTTCGTGTGCCTCGGCAACATCTGCCGCTCGCCGGCGGCTGACGGCATCATGCATGACATTGTGAAACGCGAAGGCGAAGCCTCAAGATGGATCATCGATTCGGCCGGAACCGGAGGCTATCACGTGGGCGATCTGCCCGACCGCCGTATGCGCCTCCACGCCCGCCAGCGCGGTCTCGACCTGAACCACCGCTGCCGCCAGGTAAGCGAATCGGATTTCGATGATTTCGACATAGTCATCGGAATGGATGCCTCAAACATCTCCAACCTGCGCCGCATAGCCCCCTCGCCGCAGGCCGAGGCAAAGATTGTGCCCATGTCGGCCTTCTTCGCCCCGTCGGAACGCTACGACCATGTGCCCGATCCCTACTATGAAGGCTCCGAGGGCTTCGAACTGGTGCTCGACCTCCTGCAGGACGGTTGCCGCCGTCTTTTCGACACCGTAAGGACCAATAAAAGACAACAAGAATATATCTGATACCGACTAATCCCCCCGATAATGAAGACTTTTGACATCACCATACCCGTCACCGAGGCCTCTTTCGAGGAACTCAGCCCTGAACAGCAGACACTCGTCACCCTCGCCCGCAAAGCCACCTTCCGCAGCTATGCGCCTTACAGCAAATTCAGCGTCGGAGCGGCCATTCTGCTCGACAACGGCGAGATGCTCAGCGGATCAAACCAGGAAAACGCCGCCTACCCGTCGGGAACCTGCGCCGAACGCACCACTGCGTTCTACGCCCACTCCACCTATCCCGATGCAAAATTCAAGACCATAGCAATCGCGGCCCGCGGAACCGACGGCAAGGAACTCGACTCGCCCATCTCGCCCTGCGGAGCCTGCCGCCAGGTGCTGCTTGAATACGAGACTCTCGCGGGAACTGACGTGCCCGTCATACTCGCAGGCGCGGGGCGCTGCTTCATCTTCCCCTCGGTCAAGTCGCTTCTGCCCTACTGCTTCTCGGAATTCTGATCAGGGCGAAAGCCTGTCAGGTGCGGAACTATTTGCGCCTGATTCCGTGAAGATAGCCGTAGACGGTGCCTACAAGCAAGGCGCCACCTATTATATTGCCTATTGTGGCGGGTATGAGATTGCACCACACGGCCTCGCCTATGCCTATCTCAGCCCCCTCCATCATGCCGAGCGGAATGAAAAACATATTGGCTATCGAGTGCTCGTAGCCCAGCACCACGAAGGCCATCACCGGAAGCCAGCAGCCGAGGGCCTTCTCGAAGAAAGTCTTTCCGGCCAAGGCAAGCCACACGGCCAGACAGACACACCAGTTGGCGCCTATGCCCTTGAGCAGCACTGTGAGCCAGGGCATCGACACCTTGGCTTTGGCAATGCCGGTGATCGCGCTGTGGTAAGGCTCGGCCGAGGTAAGCCCGCAGGCGTAGACCATGAGCCAGGTGAACAGCAGCGCGCCGATGAAGTTGCCGATGTAGACAAGCGTCCAGTTGCGCACCACCGTGGCCATCGAATGCTCGCGCTTCATGTAGGAGGGTATCAGCAGAGCGTTGTTGCCGGTGAAGAGTTCGGCGCCGAGCACCACCACGAGTATCAGTCCGATCGGGAACATGCAGCCGCTCAGCAGTTTCTGCATCGACGGATTGCCACCGGTGATTTCCGGAAAACCGAAGCCCACCACGAGCGAGAGAATTCCTCCGAGAGCAATATAGGCCCCGGCGAGACAGGCGGCTGTCAGCAGTCGGCCGGTGTTGTTGACTGTAAGCGAGGCCTTGGCGGCGCCGGCCGAGGCTGCGGTTTCTGTGATTTCGCGTGGAGCTCTGATCTGCATGGCGGATAATGTGGTTTTATATTGGGGAAGTTACGGTCGCTGTCGCTGCCGTTCGCGCTTCTTGAGGAAGAGGTGGAGCAGCGCTATGATGACGAGGGTCAGGCCTATCACTCCGAAATAGTAGAGATAGTGGCCCTGGCGGTATTCGGGGAAACCGATGTAGCTCATCACTGCGAGATAGACAAGCAGAATGAGCGGAATGAAAGTTGAACGGCGTAATTTCATGTTATTACTTGATTATTAAGTAACTCTTCAAAATAAAACGATATAATGATATAATAATGTACATTAGTATCTCCTATGGAGGATCTTTTCAGAGTTACTTAAGATAAGGTTTTATGATCAGTTGTTGCTGCAGCCGTCGGCGGCATCGCCGCTGTCGGCAGTGACGATCGGGTGAAGATAGGCCGACTCGGCCGGGTCGAAGCCTCCGCCGGTCAGAAGATTGTAGATCCTCAGGCAGGCCCATGCGTCGATCGAGGCATAGTTCTGCTGTCCGGGCGAAAGTTCGGCGGCTTCCCAGTTGCTCAGACGCTGGCTCTTGGAGATGCGTCCGCTGAAGAGAATGCCGTAGATTTTCTGCAGGCTCGAATCGCTTATGCGGAATGATTTGACCACGGTCTGCAGATCAACGAAATTCTGCGGCTCGAAAGCCGCTATGCGGTGCAGCACATGGAAATCGTCGCGCAGCGACAGCCCTACCTTCACCACATCGTCGGCCTCCATGAACTCGCGCATCTCCTGGAAGAAGCCGAGTTTGTTGAGGCGGAACAGGAAGCTGTGGTCGAGGGTCGAGATCTGGATCAGCGACACGGTGTTGGTCTGTCCCTTGCGGAAATTGGGCTTGGTCTCCGTGTCGAAGCCAACGGTACCGCATTTACGCAGATAGCGCAGGGCAGCGCGGGCGTCGGCCACGTTGTCAAGCACGGTGATCTTTCCGGGAAACTCGACTGTCGGCAGCACCGACAGCTCCTCCTTTGATATGGATATGCTGTATTGGTTGATGTCCATGATGCGGATTAGGGTCTTTTATCGCCGCAAAGTTACAAATTATTTGTGTAATTTCCTCAGTCCTGAATGCTGGGGACGGTGGCGAAGCGGGCGGCGGGGAAGTGGCGGCTTACGTAGCGGCGCAGAAAGCCCTGAGTGTCTTCGGCTATGACGCGGTCGGTGTCGAAATGCTCGTTGTAGATGAGTGCGGCAAGTTCTATGCCGCGCGCCTTGATGGCCTCAAGCGATAGCACTGTGTGGTTGATCGACCCAAGCACTCCGTTGGCCACGAGTATGAGCGGCAGTGCGCGCGAACTTACGTAGTCGATGGTGAAGAAGTCGTCGGTCACGGGGACCATCAGTCCTCCGGCACCCTCGATGAGAACAATGTCATAACGCTCCTTTAGCCTGCGGGTGGCCTCGTCGATCACCGCGAGGTCGATCTCGCGCCCGTCAAGACGCGCGGCCAGCTGGGCCGATGCTGGATAGGAGAAGATGACCGGGGCAGTGGTGTGGTCGAGGTCCTCCGGGAGCATTTCCACTCCCATTATCTTGCGGTGCAGGTCGATGTCTTCCGAAAATCCGGTGTTGCCGGTCTGGATGAACTTCTGGGTGATCACGCTCTTGCCTTCTTTCATCATGAGTGAAGCAAGATAGCCGGTGACGTAGCTCTTGCCGGCGTCGGTGCCTATGCCTGAAATGAAATATGCCTGGCTCATAAGTTCAGTTTTTTAGAGGGTGTTTAATAACACCTTCTTAAGTGATATATAGATCGGGTTATAGGTCAGCGAGGCGCTTCCGTCGGCCTCGGCGGGATAGAGGCGGAGCACTTCGCGCGCACGCGCGCCGCCGTTGTCGCTGCTCAGGGCATTTACGCCTGTGAGCTTGACGTGGCGCAAGGCTTCGAGGGGCGAGCCAAAGCGCAGGGTGCGCTCCTCTTCCTCGAAACAGAGGGTCTGGAGCGAGGATGGAATCATGCGCCGGAGCGCTTCGGCAGGCGGATAGTGGGTGGCCTGCGGGAGAAGGTCGCGTATCTGGCTCATGGTTGCCGGGCCGAAGGTGGAGATGAAGGCCAGGCCTCCCGGACGCAACACTCTTGCGGTCTGACGCAGGAATTCAGGCAGCGAGTTGAACCACTGGACCGTGGAGGCCGAGAAGATCATGTCGACAGAGGCGTCAGGGAGCTGCCTGATCTGAGTCTCGGCGTCGCATTCAAGGGCTTTTATGGAGCCTGAGCCGGTTGCGCGACTGAAAGCGGGTGGAATGTGGAGGTCCCATGCTGTGATCTCGGCATCAGGGAAGGCCTCGGCAAGCATACGGGTGGTCAGTCCGGTTCCGCAACCTATCTCAAGGATGCTCCGGCAGTCAGCGGCTCCGGCTGCGATGGCCTGCGAGCAGAGTTTTTCGGCGATCTGACGCTGGACCACGGCATTGTCGTCATAGGTCTCTCCGGCGCGGCCGAATTTTTCAGCCACAAGGCCTTTTTCGGTTATAAATTCATTGATTATGGCCTGAAAATCGGGCAGATGCGGGCCGTCGGCTACTGTCAGCGTCTCGACAGCCTCGCCGCCTTGCCATGCGCGCAGCTGGTTTTCGGGCGGAATGATGCGGTCGGCTGTGCCTACTATGGCCGTGTCCCAGACAGCTCCGCAGGCATCGCCCGCGCTCTCCACGGCCTCAAGTTCGGCCCGCAGGCCGTTGATGTCGCGCACGGGGAGGGTCAGGGAGAATCTGCGGTAGCTCTCCGATGAGCCACACATGCGCAGGTTGAATTTCGAGAGGGTCTTTTCGCTCAGTCCGGCGAGAGTGCCGCGGAAAATGGCTTCGGGTATGCCGAGAGAGTCACTGACCGGGTGCATGGTGCCGTTGACGGCTATGCGGGCGCTGACCGGAAGCTCAGGATGGGCGGCCAGAAAGCGGGTGGCGGCCGGAACGCCGAACGACCAGCCTATGACGGCTATCTCGCGGTAGTTCCGAAGCTCCTCCTCAAGGGCGGAGGGGAATGCGGGCTCCCGGTAGTCCCACACGGCTATGATCCTGTAGCCTTCCTGCTTCAGCGAGGCAAAAGGCTTTTCGTCCATACCCCATCCGGCAAAGATGAGAATGGCGCGCTCAGGCGCAGTCGGGTCAGTCGGCGGAAATACGTGAAATTTCATTGGCTAAGCGGTCTATGTCAGCGGTGGTCATGGCCGCGCTCAGGCTGATGCGCAGGCGTTCGGTGCCGGGAGGCACGGTCGGGGTGCGGATCGGGAGCACTTTCAGCCCGGCGTCGAGCAGCCGGCGGGAAAAGCTGACGGCCTTTTCGGCAGAGCCGAGGACCAGTGGCTGGATGTGGCTTGGTGTTATGATGAAGTCGGGGGAGAGGGGCTGCAAGCTCTCGCGCAGGCGGTGGCCGAGTTGGCGCAGATGCTCGCGCTCGCTGTCCATGAGCAGTATTTTTTCAAGCAGAAAGCGGGTCCATTCTGCCGTAAGGGGGGGCAAGGCGGTGGAGAAGATCAGGCTGCGCGAACGGTTGACGAGATAGTCGCGGACCACCGGCGAGACGGCGCAGAAAGCTCCCATCGAGGCGAATGCCTTGCCGAAAGTGCCGACAACCACGTCGATATCGGCGTAGCATTCCGAGGCGCGGCAGAGTCCGAGTCCGCCGGGGCCTTCGGCTCCTACGGCGTGGGCCTCGTCGATATAGAGCATGGCTCCGGGAGTGCGCCGGCGCAGGGCGGCGAGACCGCTGATGTCGGCCCAGTCACCGTCCATGCTGTAGACGCTTTCGGCCACAATGAGCACCGAGTCATATTTTCCGGCCGCCTTGGCCAGTATGCGTTCGAGATGGCCGAGATCGTTGTGGCGGAAGCGTTCGAAGGGCGCTTTTGACAGGACTATGCCGTCGATGATGCTCGCATGGACCAGCTTGTCGGCCACGATGAGGGTCCGGCTGTCGGCCAGGGCCGCAATCATCCCCGTGTTGGCATGGTAGCCGCTGTTCATCAGCAGGCAGGGGCGGCAGTAAAGCTCGCCGAGGCGGCGTTCGAGAGCGTCATACTCCCGCTGGCGGGCGCTCAGCAGGCGCGAGGCCGACGAGGTCATGGGTATGCGTCTCCGCTGCGGATCGGCAAAGAATTCCTCCTGCAGTTCCGGGCGCGCGGCCAGTCCGAGATAGTCGTTTGACGAGAAATCTGTCACGGCTTCCGCGGCGCATTCCGCAGGAATGGTCCGCAGGTTGCCGCCCAGGCGCAGCGAGTCGAGTATGTCAGCGTATTTTTTCACTTTATGCACTCGATCATCTGCTCAATCAGACACCGCAGGTCTGAGTCTGATATAATATAAGGTGGCATTATGTAGACGTTGCGGCCGAAGGGTCTCACCCAGATGCCGCGCTCCACGCAGCGCTTCTGGAATTCGCCCACGTTGACCGGCTCTTCCATCTCGATCACGCCGATCGCGCCGAGCACTCTGACATCTCTGACTCCGGGCACTCTGACGGCGGCTATCAGATGGCGCCTCATGAGGGTCTCTATATGGTTGATGCGCGCTTCCATGTTCCGGCTGCGCAGCAGTTTAAGCGAGGCCACGGCCACAGCGCAGGCCAGGGGGTTGGCCATGAATGTAGGGCCGTGCATCATCACCCCGGCCTCGCCGCGCGAGATAGTGTCGGCCACATCGCGCGAGGTCATCACGGCGCTCATGGTCATATAGCCGGCGGTCAGGCCTTTGCCTATACACATGATGTCGGGCTCCACTCCGGCGTGTTCCCAGGCGAAACATTTGCCCGTGCGCCAGAATCCGGTGGCGATCTCGTCGAATATCAGATAGATGCCGGCTTCGTCGCAGAGACGGCGCGCCTCGCGGAGATATTGCGGGTGGTAGAAGCGCATCCCTCCGGCGCCCTGCACCACGGGTTCGAGAATCAGGGCTGCGAGCTCGTCCTTGTGGGTGCGGATAATCTCGGCCAGAGGCTCTATGTCGGCGGGGTCCCAGAGTCCGTCAAAAGTCACCTGCGGGGCGGGTGCGAAGAAGCGGATTGGAAGCGCCGGGCCGAAGGCACCGTGCATTCCGGTGACTGGGTCGCAGACGCTCATTGCGTTCCAGGTGTCGCCGTGGTAGCCGCTGCGGATGGTGACGAAATTGGTCTTGCGGTGGTCGCCCGAACGCGACACCGAGGCCTGCACCGCCATTTTCATGGCCACTTCGATGGCCACCGAGCCGGAGTCGGCATAGAAGATGTTGTTCATCGACGGCGGTGCCATCTCCAGCAGGAGTTTGCCGAGCTCGATGGCCGGCTCGTGGGTGAGGCCTCCGAACATCACGTGGCTCATTCTGGAGATCTGGCGCTCCACGGCGGCGTTGATCTCAGGGTGGTTGTAGCCGTGGATGGTGCACCACCATGACGACATGCCGTCAATCAGTTCGCGGCCGTCGGCAAGGCGCAGGCGCACTCCGGAGGCCGAGTCGACCTTGTAGGTCGGCAGCGGGTCGATGGTCGATGTGTAGGGATGCCAGAGATGTTCGCGGTCGAAGCTGTCATGAAGCACATCTTCACCGCCACATATATTATATATAGTGTCAGCGGGGCTGACTTCTGTGTCTGATCGCATGGTTCGATTGAATGGTTTTGTTATTGCAAATTTAGCAAATATTCATTGAAATATTGCAAAAACAACTCCAACATCGTATATTTGCAGCATACACCAAATTCATTCATCGCATTACCAATGAGAAACAAGATTTTATCGGCTGTAATCGGTCTCGGCACAGCCTTAGGACTCCATGCCGCAGACAAAGTTACCTTTACCTATGAAGGTCTTAACTACAATATCCTCTCCGAAGCCGACAAAACCTGCGAGGTGGGCCGACATGACAAAAACACTCCTTCCGGTTCGGTAGTGATACCTGCAACCGTCACTTACAACGATGCCACATATACCGTCACCGCTCTCGGCGACAGCGCTTTCTATGCCAACAGCGGCATGACGTATCTCACCATTCCCGAAACAGTCACCCGGATCAAGACCTGCGCCATCGCACAGACTCTGAAACTCTTTGAGCTGAGAATCCCTGACAGTGTCACAGATGTGGAGTGGCGCGGAGTGTATGGCAACTGGAGCATGAATACTCTCAGACTCAGTTCCGGAATGCGCGAGATAAACCACGAGTCATTCAACGGCAATCCGGCTCTTGGTGCTATAGTGATTCCTGAAGGGGTGGAGGTGATTCATTCAAATGCTTTCAACTCCTGCTCCCGCGCAACCACTCTCATACTCAGCTCCACCGTCACCCACATCAAAGAAATGGCCTTCGGCGACTGCAGCTCTCTCACAAACGTCAAAATACCGGCCGGTGTGAAGGAGATCGAAGACTATGCCTTCACCTACTGCACCAATCTCGCCACTGTTACTTTAGAGGAAAGTTCCGAGCCTCTAAAATTCGGCGCCAAAGTCTTCACATCAAGCACATATGTCGACGTGCCTAACAATCCTTCTTGGAGCCGGCTGAAAACCCTTAACCTCAACCGCCCCTGGACCTGCACTTCGACTGATGTCTATGACCTGCCGTTTTCAAAACGCACCACTCTCCAGACCATCAACATCGGCGAGGCTGTATCGTCAATCCCCGACAATTCATTTGCCGGCTGCGACAACGTGACGGCCGTCAATATCAACCGCAGCACCGCACCCTATGCAAGTTCATCGGTTTTCTCTACCAAAGCTTTTGCCGGGGCGACTCTTACGGTGCCTGAAAGCGCTCTCGAAGCCTACAAGGCCAACAGTCTTTGGGGACGCTTCGCCAAGATCGAGGGCTCGGCCGAGTCGGGCATAGCCGACATCGAGACCGATGCCGCAGGCATTACCGAATACTATGATCTCTGCGGACGCCGCGTGGACGGCACTCCCTCGGCCGGCATCTACATTGTCCGCCGCGCCGACGGTTCGACAGGCAAAGTGCTCATCCGATAAACAACGAGTATATCTGATTATCAGGAGGTTTGCAAATGCAAACCTCCTGCATTTTATTTATCACCCTAATTCTCAAGGAATTAACCGCGACAAATATCTGGCAATTCAAAAATATTATCGAAAAATTTTTAATTTTTATAAATTTTGTCATATCTTTGTGGCGAAATACTATATCTCACACACGAAATATACACGTTTCAATCTAAACTAAACAACTCACATTCAACCCTTAGAAACAAAACACTTTTTTATTATTAACCTTTAATAATTCACATTATGAAAAAGTTCTTAGTTATGGCCGTTATGGCTATTATGGCTCTCGGCGTATCCGCTCAGGTTTATGTAGGTGGTTCACTCGGCTACACTCATGCAAAGACTGACCTTGGCAGTGGCGATCAGTTTACTATCGCTCCCGAAATCGGCTATAACCTCAATGACAGCTGGGCTATCGGCGCAGGTCTTAACTATACTTGGGTTAAGGATGCTTACAACCAGTTCGAAATCAACCCCTACGCTCGTTACACCTACTTCCGCACTGATCTCGTTAGCCTCTTCGTCGACGGCGGTGTTGACCTCGGTTTCTCTAAGCCTGATGAAGGTGACACTTCTGTAGTATGGGGCATCGGTCTCAAGCCCGGCATCTCTCTCAACCTCAACGAGAAGTTCAGCCTCGTAGCTCACATGGGCTTCATCGGCTATCAGGATCTTAAAGAACGTGGCAAGGTTTACGGTATCGACCTCCACAACAACCTTTCTTTCGGTTTCTACTACAACTTCTAAATCCCGCAACGGTTTAGCCTCCTGAGAGGCTTTACCTACGGAATAAAAAACGCGCGCGGCGTCTGCCCTTCATCCGGGCCGACGCCGCGTTTGTTTTCCACCGCGCCATGCGGCAGAATGGCATGGTAGATCCGCACCGATGGGGAACAACACACCCGCATCCGCACGGCCACGGGGACGGCGGGGGGAGATGCCTCGGAGAGGCTATATCTCCGAAACCCCAGGGTAAGCGAGTGCCCGAAGGG
>CAMXAZ010000062.1 GCA_947179295.1 uncultured Muribaculaceae bacterium | reverse complement strand
GATTTGGCTGCCATAAAAATTTTATTGAATCAAATTTAAACAGTTTCTCAGACCTATCTCTATAAAAGAGTTATGGTTGTTACCGGAAATCGAAAAACGCAGAAAAATGATGATGCTCATTTCCTGACGTTTACATCTAAAGGATGTTATGAATCGGACAAGAACGGCTATTCTTTAGGTTCACCGTTTATCAACTTTATAAAAAACGAAAACGGATTGCAATGTTTCCATGGCGGCGGCTTTCATGGAGAGGGTGATTATTATTTCAAGCCTGACCGTTCAAGATTCAATCTTATAGTCGGCTCTACCGTCCATGTTTACCAACGAGAACCATCAACGCGAACCACTGCTTCACAACGTAATTCGAAAAAGCAAGCACCAAACTCGGTGGGTGGTGGCAATTTCATTCCATTACCACTCCCATCCATATCAAATCCATCCGTGCCAAATAGTACTGGCGGAAAAAGCAGACGTAGCTGCCCATCCTGTAAAGGGTCAGGTAAAGGTCAAAGTAGCATCTATTATTCACCGAATTACACAGGAAGCGATGAAATTTATTGCAATATCTGCGGACGCATCATGAGCCGACACACGCATACCCAATCCTCCTGCCCTACATGTCACGGCAAAGGTTATATTGAATATTAACACTTAAATTTTAAGCTTATGAAATATGCAATTTCGGTTTTATTTTTAATCTCAACACTTTCTGTATTCTCACAAACAGTATATCATTATAAACATGTATATGATATTGATGAAAATGGGGTAAAATTCGATTACAATATCGATAAAGAGCCAATTGACCTTTATTTGGTATTTAACTCTTCAAAGAGTCAATTTTATGTGGCCAAAAACAAGGAAGGGATGTCTAAAGAACGATATGAGAGACGGTCAGGTACTTATAAATATGAAAAAACAGTAAATAATGTTCATTATTTCTATCAGGTGTGCTATGAACCAAAATATAGCAGATATAGTGGTAAACAGATTAATAAATACGATCCACCGTGCAAAGAATATGTATATTTTTCAAATGATTTTTCAAAAATTAATTGGACTGAGATGTCTGTATATGCTAATACATTCCTTACTATTAGAGACCGAGATTTTATAGTCTATGAAAAGTATATAGAAACAAAGGAGCGTCAAGCACCGAATCAATTATATTAATTGATTGTAGACAACACATAGTAATGCTACTATAAAATATTGTTTAGTGGGAGCTATTAAGTGTGCTCTACTATTATGAGCGCCGTAGGAGCGAAAGTGAATCGTTTCTGGCGCTCTACTATTGTGTGATGTGAAGTATCCTCCTCTCTGGATCGTGCTATACGCTCTGCCCTCCTTTTCGGCTGATTGCTGCGTGGAATAGATATATGAATAGTCAGGTTGAAGAAAAGAAGCCGCTTGGCTATTATTTGACAGAGGCATGGAGAGTAGAGTTCCCGGAGCTTGCCGATTGCGGTGAGGGTTGGTTCGTGGAGGCTCGGAGAGCCTGAGATTCAGAAACCCCAGGGTTAGCGTAGGCCCACACCGAACTCTGATCCTGACGGCTCCAAAAAAGCCGCTCAACCATAGAAACACCTCACCCCGGAGCCGATGGATCGGCCATAGATCATGCGCTTATAATTCATCAGGCAGCATCCACGCCTGGATGTGGCGGATGCCGTTGAAAGTCGGAAGAGGAAAATCGTCAAGCGTTACGAGATACTTCTCGCCTACACCGCTGACATCCTCAAGCGAGGAATATTCGCGGCGTGCCGTCTCCTCGTCTCCGATCTGATACGCAACCTGGAGATAGATTCTGTTACCGTCTTTTTCGGCAACGAAATCTATTTCCTTATCCTTTATGATACCGGTATTGACAGAATAGCCCTTGCGCAGGAGCTCCATATAGACAACGTTTTCCAGCACATAGCCCATGCCGAATCTCACCGTCGGGAAAAGATAGTTATGATAGGCCTGGTCATTGGCATAAAGTTTGAAATTACCGGCAAGCAGTTCCTTGCCTGCAATGTTGAAGCGTTCTGACTTATGGACAAGAAAGGCATCCTGAAGATGACTTATGTATGACGAAATAGTGTCATAGGAGCAGCGGCTGCCACGGCTTTTGAGATAATTGACAATCCCCGAAACAGAAATAAGATTGGAGGCATTGTTGATTATGTAGGCAAACAGGTTTTCGAGCAGCCCTACATCCTTGATGGCATATCTCTTCACTATATCTTTCAGCATTATGGAATCGCGCAGACCTTCCACATAGCGCTGGCGGATGCTCCGCTCAGGCAGATTCAGCAGTTCGGGCAGTCCCCCGTCATTCATATATGCCAGAAATGAAGCTCTTGAAACCTCAAGATTATTCGCCGACACATATTCGCTGAATGACAGCGGATAGATGGCAAATTCCACATAACGCCCTGACAGCAGACTGGCAAGCTCCCCGGAAAGCAGCTTGGAATTGGAACCGGAAATAAAGACTTCGATATCTTTCGTATAGTCCTGCGACATGGAGTTGACCGTTTTCTCCCAGCCGCCTATTTCCTGCACCTCGTCAATGAACACATATATCTTGCCCGTTGGCCTGAATCGGGCCATATATGCCCCTACCAGCTGGTCAAGATCGTCATTTGTCTGAATAAAATCAAATACCGACAGCTCCCGGTTGATGAACAGTGTGTTTTCCGGGCTGACTCCGGAACCGATGAGCTCCATAGCAACCTGACGCATCAGGTAGCTTTTACCGACTCTGCGCTGTCCGGTCAGCACCTTCACTAACCTGTTGCCGGTAAATCTCATAAGCGACTCTGTGTAAGAGGCTCGTAGAAATCCGATGGGAAGAGTATTACCATTCCATAAATTATAAGGCGCTATTTTGTCTAAAAATTCATCCATAGTCGAAAATTTTCACAAATATAGTAAAATTTTCGAGTACAGTCGAAAGTTTTGGCGAAATGATTAAAATTTTCGAGTACAGTCGAAAAAAACTCGCAGTATCGGCGAAACTTTCGACTGTACTCGAAAAAATATTCAGTCATTCATGAATCAATAGCTGACCATCGGCTCAAGCACCTTGGCCTGCTCTATCATCTTCTCAAGCTCAGCCACTGACGGCACACGCTTGCAGAGTTTCTTCTCCTCGTTGGTAGCCTCAAGTTTCGGCTGAAGATTAGCCGCAACCCTGTGGCGGAATTCCTTGACAGTGTCTACTCCGGCGGCTTCCAGAAGCTCGGCAAACTGCCCGGCCACACCCTTGATACGGAAAAGATCGGCATGATTCGTCCACTTCAGAATCAGCTTCTCGCTTATACCGGTCATATCGGCAATTTTAGTCCTGCCGGCCTTAGTCCCGCACTGGGCGAGCAGATCCGCGGTAGTCATGACACCGACAGCTTCGAGTTTCTTGGCAAAAGCCTCGCCGATACCCTCGATCTGATCAATCTTGTAAGCCATAATAAAAGTGTTTTTAGTTAGAAATCCAAAGGCATCGGCAACAGATAAAGGTTACAGATGTCCGTTATACTCATAGCAACCCTGACGAGCTGCTTGACAGCCTTATAGCTATCAGTAATAACAACCACCCCTCCCCAAGGGTTTGCCCCGTCACCGGACCTGACTTTTATTCAGCCTCTACGAGGCAAGCGGAGGGGTAGAGCCTATCACTCCCTCCGCCTGCCTCGTAGAGGCTGGATAACATCATCTTGCTCTCAAAGCTCATTGCATTATACCCGCCCCGGAGCAGGGAAAAAATAAATCATTGCTTAATCCGCGAAAAATTCGTAAATTTGTGCTTACTTATCATAACAGATACGCGCCATGACCGAGAATGACGAACTAATCCACGATGACATCGAGACTCCGGAATCAGCCGGGGCCACTCCGACACCTGTCGCTGACTATGATGAAGACGACATCAAGACCCTTGACTGGAAGGAGCACATCCGCCGGCGTCCCGGCATGTATATCGGCAAACTCGGCGACGGTTCGAACTTCGACGACGGCATATATGTGCTGATCAAAGAAGTGCTCGACAACGCCATTGACGAATACATGATGGGCTTTGGAAAGCAGATCATAGTCGATGTGGCTGACGGTACAGTCACCGTGCGCGACTACGGACGCGGTGTGCCACTCGGAAAACTGGTCGACGTATCATCCAAGATGAACACCGGAGGCAAATACGACTCCAAGGCCTTCAAGAAATCCGTAGGCCTCAACGGTGTCGGCATCAAGGCCGTCAACGCCCTCTCCACCGAATTCTTCATCTGCAGTGTGCGCGACGGACAGATGAAAAGCGTGCTCTATCGCTGCGGCGACATGGTGGAGGAGAGCGACATAGAGCCTACCACCGAAGCCAACGGCACACTCGTGCGCTTCACGCCTGACGCAAGCATATTCCGAGACTATGCCTACCGCGACGAGTTCATAGTTCCGCTGATCAAGAACTACACCTACCTCAACACCGGCCTTGCCATGATGTTCAACGGCAAGCGCTACATCTCGCGCCACGGTCTGCTCGACCTCCTGCGCGACGCCATGACCACCGATCCGCTCTACGCGCCCATCCATCTCAAGGGCGACGACATCGAAGTGGCCATAACCCACGCCAACCAGCGCGGCGAGGAATACTACTCGTTTGTCAACGGCCAGCACACCACTCACGGCGGAACTCATCTTGCTGCCTTCAAGGAATCGGTGTCGCGCACACTCAAGGAATACTTCAAGCGCGACTTCGACTACTCCGACATACGCAACGGCATGATCGCCGCCATCTCCATCAAAGTAGAGGAACCGCTGTTCGAATCGCAGACAAAGACCAAACTCGGCAGCCGCGACATGGGCCCCGACGGACCTACCGTGGCCAAGTTCATAGGCGACTTCATCAAGACCGAACTTGACAACTATCTCCACCGCAACACCGACGTTGCCGACGTGATCCTGAAAAAAGTCCTGGAGAGCGAACGCGCCCGCAAGGCTATGGCCGGCATAACCAAGCTGGCCCGCGAAAAGCAGAAGAAAGCCAATCTCAACAACAAGAAGCTGCTCGACTGCCGGGTGCATCTCAACGACAGCCGCGGAAGCGAGGAAAAGAAACTCGCATCATCCATCTTCATCACCGAGGGTGACTCGGCTGCCGGATCAATCACCAAGATCCGCAACGTAGAGACCCAGGCCGTGTTCTCGCTGCGCGGAAAACCCAAGAACTCCTACGGCGTTCCCGCAAAGATCCTCTATGAAAACGACGAGTTCAACCTCCTCCAGGCCGCGCTCAATATCGAAGAGGGCATTGACGGTCTGCGCTACAATAATGTGATCATCGCAACCGATGCCGATGTCGACGGCATGCATATACGCCTGCTGCTGATGACCTTCTTCCTCCAGTTCTTCCCTGACATGATCAAGAAAGGCCATCTCTACGTGCTCCAGACCCCGCTCTTCCGTGTGCGCAACCACAAGACCACCAAGCGCGGCGCCCGCGGAGGCTCAGCTGCCGGCGATGACACCTACTACTGCTACACCGACGAGGAACGCATAGCCGCCATCGAGAAACTCGGTGACAATGCCGAGATCACCCGATTCAAAGGTCTCGGCGAAATCTCCCCTGAGGAATTCCGCGGCTTCATCGGGCCCGACATCCGTCTTGACCGCGTCAGTCTCCGCAAGGAAGACGCCGTGGCAGAGCTGCTGGAGTTCTACATGGGCAAAAACACTATGGAGCGCCAGAACTTTATCATTGACAATCTTGTTGTTGAGGATGACTCCCAGATCGGATAGTGCCTCAGACAGCCGGCCCGATACCGGTCAATGCAATCACTTCAGAAGATGAATACAATCCTGTTTCCCGGTTCGTTCAACCCGTTCACCGTAGGCCACCGGTCGCTCGTAGAGCGCGTGTTGCCGCTTTTCGACCGCGTAGTGATAGCCATCGGAGTCAATTCTCAGAAAGCCTGCGAGGCCCGGACCCGTGAGCGTCTCGACGCTATCCGCGCCCTTTATGCCGCAGAGCCTAAAGTCTCGGTCATAGCCTACAGCGGTCTCACCGTCGATGCCTGCGAGGCCGAGGGCGCGCGCTGGATGCTGCGCGGAGTCCGCTCGGTTGCCGATTTCGAATATGAGCGCAACCTCGCCGACATCAACCGGCGCATCTCAGGCATAGAGACCCTGCTGCTGTTCACACTTCCGGAATACGCGGCCATCTCCTCCTCGGTGGTCCGCGAGTTGCAGGCCTATGGCCGTGACGTCAGCGAATTCCTGCCGGAAGCGCCCGGTGAATCCTGAACCTCGTCACCCCGCACACGCGATATCTCAATACAGAACAAACATCACATATACTGATTTTACCGACTGATGAAAAAACTGTTTTTTTCCTCCATACTCCTCCTTGCAGTCTGCCTGACCACCGTAGGGCAGATACAGTTTACCCCTGAGCGCAAACTGCGCTATGCCGAGCAGATCATCGAGTCATACTATGTAGACCGCATCGACACCGCCAAGGTGGTCACAGAAGCGATCGTGGCCATGCTCAAGACCCTTGACCCGCACTCCACCTACTCCTCGCCCGAAGAGACCCGCGAGCTGACCGAGCCGCTTGACGGCAACTTCTCCGGAATCGGCATCCGCTTCCAGATGAACAACGACACTCTCTATGTCATCGAGTCAGTGGCCGGCGGACCCTCGGAAAAGGTAGGCATACTCCCCGGCGACCGCATCATCTCCTGCAACGACACCGTGATTTCGGGAGTCAAGATGAAGAACAACGACATCATGAAAGTGCTCCGCGGCCCCAAGGGAACTGTAGCCGCCCTCAAGGTGCTCCGCAAGGGCAACCCCCAGCTGCTTGAATTCCGTGTGGAGCGTGACAACATACCCATCTACAGCGTCGAGGCCACCTATATGGTCAACGACTCCGTGGGCTACATCAGCGTCAGCCGTTTCGCCGAAGCCACAGCCGAAGAAGTGGCCGAAGCTATGGGCAAGCTCAAGAAAAAAGGGATGCGCCATCTGATACTCGACCTCACCGACAACGGCGGCGGCTACATGCGTCCGGCCACTGATATCTCCGACATGTTTCTCCGTCGGGGCGATCTGGTGGTCTACACCGAGTCGCCCAAAAACGGCACAGCCGAATATGTCACCCAGAAAAACGGCTCCTTCCTTGACGGGCGCGTTGTAGTAATGGTCAACCAGTATTCCGCTTCGGCCAGCGAGATCCTTTCAGGAGCGCTCCAGGACAATGACAGAGCCGTGATAGTGGGCCGCCGCACCTTCGGCAAAGGCCTCGTGCAGCGTCCCTTCCCCTTCCCTGACGGCTCGATGATGCGACTGACCGTATCGCGCTACCACACCCCCTCAGGCCGCTGCATCCAGAAACCCTACGTTGACGGCGATGACGAAAGCTATCAGCTCGACATGATCAACCGCTACAACTCCGGAGAGTTCACCAACGCCGACAGCATCCACCATTTCGCCGATTCGCTGCTCTTCCACACCCGCCGGCTCAAACGTCCCGTCTATGGCGGCGGAGGCATCATGCCTGACCGTTTTGTGGCCATTGACACCACCATGTATTCTCCCTACTACCGTGACCTGATTGCCAAAGGTGCGGTCAATAATTTCACCGTCAACTATGTAGATGCCAACCGTGCGAAAATCAAAAGCGACTATCCAACCGAGGAGCGTTACATAGCCGGATTCACCGTAACGCCTGAGATCATGCAGGGCCTCATAGACCGCGGTACGGCTGACGGCGTGACCTATGATGAAGAACAGTTCCGCCGCTCCGAACCGATGCTCCGCGCCATAGTCAAAGGCCTCATAGGCCGTGACCTCTATGACCAGTCAGTCTACTCGCGTGTGGTCAGTCCGCTCGACCCCACGTTTGCCGCCGCGGTAGAGATCATCAACAGTCCCGCTCTCTACAATTCCTATCTGACTCCGAAAGAGTGAGCAGGGCCTGACATACGTAAATGATAAAAACAGCGAACGCTGTGCCGGTGGAAAGGCACAGCGTTCGCTGCTATAGAGGGGAGCCTGTTGCGGCTCCGGAGTGTACATAATCGGATCAGGCCTTGGAGTAAAGCGAGAACTCGCAGCCGTATTCATCCACGAGCTTATTGTCAAGATCGTCGGCTTTCTCGGCAAGGCCTACAATGTTGTTGAGAATGCGCTCGCGCGAGTCTTGGGTGAGATCGGCGAGATGGATGCGGTAGCAGAGATAGATCTGGCGTCCGTCCACACCCATCTTGTAGGGATAGAAGTCAGTGTCGAGCATGAAGTCGAGCACCTTTTCCACATTCTTCTTTGGCAGGAGATTGATCGGCGACACGGCAAAGAGATAGTTGCGGTCATAGACAAAAAGCCGGATTTCGGAACTGCCGCGGTGGAACACCCACACGTTGTGGCCGCTGCGGGCAAGCACCGGGTTGATGCCCATGCGGGCTATGGCGCTTTCGCAAAACTCGCCGAGAGGCGACATCTCATGGGTGGCAAACACCCGTTCGTCAAGATGCGCGCCGCATGAGGGGCAATATTCCTCATCGCCGCTGATCAGCTCGTCGCAGCTGTCGCACTGCACGTGGAATTCGCTGCGGTCAAGATCCTCAATGGCGTCAAGCAGCTGGATCAGAGCCTCGATGCGTACACCGAACCCCATGTTGTCTGCCGATGAAGCCGCGAACTTGCTGACGGTTACGCCGATCACCTCGCCCTTGTCATTGACGATCGGGCCTCCGGAGTTGCCTGGATTGATCGGGGCATCGACCTGGATGTAATATTTGCCGTCCATCAGCTGGCGGGGCGAAGAGAGCGAGCCTTCGGTGATGGTGAAAGGCATACCGAAGGGATAGCCTGCCACGTGGACTTTCGATCCGATGGCCGGATCATCGTCACCTGCCAGAGGGAAGTCGGGAAGATGGCTGAAATCGGCATCGACGGCCAGCAGAGCCAGGTCGAGTTCGGGGTTTACGGCCACCACTCGCGCTTCGTAGGGGTTGCGGTCATTGTCATGGATGGCCACGGTGCGGTAGCCGGCCACAACATGGTAGTTGGTGACGAAAATATCGTGCTTTCTGAGGTAGAAGCAGCTGCCTGACCCGTCGGCGTGGGTCACTTTATATATGAGTTTGTTTATTTCTGGATTCATAAGGCGTAGAGAATGATTGGTTAAGAAAATTGGTTGAAGCAGGGCTTTTCAGCCTCCGGATCATGAGCCGAGAGAGCTGAGCATACGCATCTGGAGCTCGGTGGCGAGACGCATGTACTCGGTCATGTTGCCGGCTTTCAGAGCCTCGTCCATCTGGCGCTGGATGGCTACGATTTCTTCGCCGCTCATGGCTTCAGCCAGTTTCTGGTGTGCGGCCATGATGTTGGCGTGAGCCTCGGAGAGATCTTCATCGTCATCTTCATCCTCATCATCTTCTTCATCGTCATAATCTTCATCCTCGTCATCCTCGTCGTCATCGTCGTCATCATCATCATCATCATCATCAGGCTCGATGTCGCCGTCCATGATCTTGTCAAGGGCTTTGAGAAGGATTTCAGCAGCTTCCTTAAGCGGCAGGCCTCCGCTCTCGCGCAGGGCGGTGATGATGAGATATTCGAGCAGCAGAGAGATGTTGTTTTCGGCGAGCAGCTGATAGAATGAGAGGTAGATGCGCGCGGCCACCTGGTCATAGTCTCTCTTCTGCATGGCTTCGGTGACACCTTCGTGGAGATGCTCGAAATCGTCCTGCACACTCTGGAGCGATGCGTGAGGCTTCATCGACACCATCATCTCTACCGTGTAGAGGTCTTCGGCCAGTTTGTCCTTGGGCATCGAAATGAGCTTGTTGAGGAAGGAGGTGCCGCGCGAGACAAGTTCTTCGATCGGACGCTCGTCATTCATCGACTCGATGGCCTTTTCGATTTCGTTGATCAGCTGACCCTGCGGGTTGGCAAAGAATGTGAACTGGTGGATGGCTCCGCTTAAGATTGTCCAGGCATAGACGTAGCGCCGCTGCGAGCAGTAGTCGGCGGCTGCGTTAAGGGCAAGCTGCCCTATGGTCTGGAGCGCGTCATAGACGGTGTCTACTTCATCCGGAGTGAAAGGTGTCACTTTAGGTGTGTAGCAGCGCTCGGCATTGAAGCGGGTGCAGAGTTCATCGTCATATTTGTCACCTATGAGGCAGATGTTGTGGATGATGGAGTGGATCTTGTGGGGGTGAGTGTCAGTCAGCGGGCAAGAGTATTCCATCTTCAGATAGTCGCCGCTCTTGACGAAACGGGCCAGCATGAGATTATTGATATTCATTTCCGCGATCTGGCGCAGCATGGCCACGCGACCCTTTTCGGGCAGGCGCAGGAAGTCGGCCGAGATATGGAGCGATTCGGGCTTTATGTCGATGCGCACCACTATCGAGCCGTGGGGAATTCTGAACGAGGTGCCTTCCGGATTGCCGTAGCGTTCGCGGAAATCACAGTCGAGAGCATCGATCAGCAGTTGCATCGACTTGAGGTAGTCATGGTTTTCAAAAGCCTCGACAGCCTCGTCCATTGTCTCGCCGTCTGTGTAGACCAGTTGCGAGTCAGTAGCCGGCGGAATGTAAGGGAATGATGTTTTCATATTGCAAGTGTTTTCTGATATAGGGTGTGTAGTTGAGAGTGTTTTTTTAACACCCTCTTTGATTGGTTTGTGTCAGATTCTCCTTCCGCCGGGCTATCTTGCCAGGTGGGCGGGGCGGAGAATGAAGGGGAGGGGAGAGCGGAGCACTATCGACTTGTCGGTCTTCACCTTTTCAAGGGCCGTGGCGGCTTCCTGAGGGGTCTGGCAAGTGGCGGTGCAGACGTAGTAGAGCGGTTCGCGGGTGTGGATTATGAATGCGTCGGGATAGCCGTTGGCCTGCAGGCGCGCACGCATTTCGCGGGCGTTGAACACCTGTTTGAACTGCCCGACAACCACGTTGTAGCGTTTGAGCATCTCGCGTGAGGCACCTCCGTTTTCCGTATAGCCCACATATTCGGTGCGCATGGCCAGGGTGTCTGATCCGGCTATCAGATCAGAGGTCTGCGCGCTGTTGCGTATGCGGGCATAGATTGTCGAATCCACCCCTGAGGCCTCGCGGTTTTTTGCAACCGCCGTCTCATAGGCCTGACGGTAGTTGCTTTCACTGGTCTTGCAGCTGACGGCCAGCAGAGTGGCAGTCAGAGCTGCGGCAACGGGCAGGAGCCGCATGAAATTGAAGCGTCGATACATCATAATAGCAGTGTGTGTGCGGATGAGCGTATATATTATATATGTATATAAGGTGGATTCGGAACCGATTGTTCAGACCACGTGGTAGCCGGCGGTCGAGAGGGCTTTGCGCAGTATCTCGATGTGTTCGTTGTTGCGGGTCTCGACTTCGACTCGGATCAGACAGCCGTTGATGGATGTCATGTGAGAGTTGCGTTCGTGGGTGACGGAGATGATATTGGCTCCGTTTTCGCCGAGCACACGGCAGACTCCTGACAGCTGTCCGGGCTGGTCGGTGAGGTCGAGGGTCAGGGTGCAGTTGCGTCCGCTCTTGACAAGACCGCGGGTGATGACGCGGTTGAGTATGGTCACGTCGATATTGCCGCCGGAAACCACGCAGACGGTCTTCTTGCCCTGGATGGGGACTTTGTTGAACATGGCTGCGGCCACCGATACGGCTCCGGCACCTTCCGAAACGAGCTTCTGCTGCTCGATCAGGGCGAGGATGGCGGCTGCGATCTCGTCTTCGCTGACGGTCACTATCTCGTCGACATATTTGCTGCAGAAGTCAAAGGTGTTGACTCCGGGCTCCTTGACGGCGATACCGTCGGCTATGGTCGCCACCTTGTCAAGACGCTCGCGCTCTCCGGCCTTGACCGAGCGGTACATTGAGGGAGCGCCTTCGGCCTGGACTCCGTAGACTTTCACGTCGGGTTTGAGCTGCTTGAGTGCAAAGGCTATGCCGGCTATCAGACCGCCGCCTCCGATGGGTACGATGACGGCTTCCACGTCAGGCATCTCTTCGAGAATTTCGAGGCCGATGGTGCCTTGGCCGGCTATGACCTTTAGATCGTCGAAGGGGTGGATGAGGGTGTAGTTGTGTTCTTTCTGAAGTTCGAGCGCTTTCTGGTAGGCATCGTCATAGACTCCGGGCACGAGGCAGACTTCGGCGCCGAGACGTTTTGTGGCCTCTATCTTTGAGATCGGCGCTCCGGCGGGGAGGCAGATGATCGACTTGATGCCGTTGCGGGTGGCAGCGAGTGCCACTCCCTGTGCATGGTTGCCGGCCGAGCAGGCTATCACGCCGTGGGCTTTTTCCTCAGGGGTCAGCTGGGAGATCTTGTAGTAGGCTCCGCGGAGCTTGAAAGCTCCGGTGTGCTGGAGGTTCTCAGGCTTGAGGTAGACTTCTGCCTCAGGGTTGATATTCGGCACTCCGATCAGACGCGGATGACGTGCAACGTCGCGCAACACCTGGGCCGCGCGGTAGATTTCGGAAATTTCAAGTGTTTCAGCCATGATGAATGTTTAATTATATAAGCACAAATTTATGAAATCCCGAACTATCCTCCAAAATAAAATTTCGGTCCGGGCCTGTCCATGAAAAAATCCCTCCGTCATGGCCGGTGGGGCGCATGGCGGAGGGGTTGCAATTCTATTTTGGATTTACGGAAGTTTAAAATTGTTTTCTTTGACAGCCGTCGGAGGTGCCGGTGCCGGGGATTATTTGCCCGGTTCTTCCTGGATGCGGAGTTTGTCTTCGAGTATTTCAAGCTGCTGAAGACCTGATGCGCGCCACTGCGGCTCTCCGTTCTTGAAGATGATGAGTGTGGGCACACTTCTGATCTGATATTTTGCCGAGAGGTCGGGATTACGGTCAACGTCGATCTTTACGATGTTGGCTGCGTCGCCTACCTTGTTTTTAAGCTGTTCGAGGATGGGTCCCTGCATTTTGCACGGGCCGCACCATGTAGCGAAGAAGTCGACCAGTGTGGGCTTGTCGCTGCCGATTATTTCATTGAAATCGTTCATAGTTAAGGCGTATTATAAAGGTGTTGAGTGAAAAATTCAGTTCGATGCCTTTATAACGCGCCCGGTCGTGAGTTGGTTTGCTTTCAGGTGGCGGGGGAGTTCCCAATAAAAGTTAACAAATATTGGGCGGCACCGCGCTTACGGCATTGGCTGAAGGCAGGCTGCCACTTCCTTGAATGCGAAGCTGCGGGTCTGCCCGGCGTCACCGTCAGCTTCAGGCCGCAGGGCGAGGGTGATTATGCCGTCAGGAGCCACCGAGGCTATCCGCGCCATGATCTGCTCGCTGCGCAGGCAGTCGGTGTAGGGCCAGTAGCCCTCACGGCGCCAGAGCAGGCTGAAATAGCGCTTCTGCAGGTCATCGCAGGCTGATGAGATGCGTGTCGTCTCGCCGATGATCCGGGTGATGATCTCCTCGGTCAGTGGGCGCAGCGGATAGGTGAGGCCTGTCAGCATAGAGAGCGACACGGGGTTCGGGGCGTCGGAGCGGAATTCGGTCTGGTTGACGTTGATCCCCATGCCTACTATGCAGTGGTTGATGCCGTTGGCTGTGATCGAGTTTTCAATGAGGATGCCACAGATCTTGCTGTCGGCCACATAGATGTCATTGGGCCATTTGATTCTGACTTCCATGCCGGGCAGATGGCGCGCGAGCACGTCGGCTATGGCTACCGATACGGCCTGAGAGACCAAAAACTGGCGCGCGGGGTGAAGCCCGGCGGGTCTGAGCAGCAGCGACATGGTGATGTTTTTTCCCGGCTCGGCTTCCCAGCTGTTGCCGCGCTGGCCGCGCCCGGCAGTCTGGCGGTGGCAGACCACCGTCAGTCCGTCGGGGCTTTCGCGGGCTATGGCTGCGAGATAACTGTTGGTCGAGGCTGTCTCTTCAAGCTCTATTATCTCCATGATGAGGCTTTGTGTTCTGTGTCAGGCTTCGGCGGGATTGTCGATGGTCAGGCAGCGGCCTCCGTCAGGGAGAACGTCGATTTTGACTCTGACGGTGTCGTCGGGCAGTATGTCGTCGATGCGGTCGGGCCATTCGATGAGGCAGAGTGCGCCTGAGTCGAGATAGTCTTCCACGCCGATGTCGAAAGCCTGTTCGAGCGACTCTATGCGGTAGAGGTCGAAGTGGTAGATCAGCTCGGCGGTTGTGTCGGAGCGATATTCGTTGATGATCGAGAATGTAGGCGATCCTGTCGGGTCTTCCTCCACACCGAGCGCGCGGCAGAGGGCGTTGATGAAAGTTGTTTTTCCGGCGCCCATCTCACCCTCGAAGGTGTAGACAGTGGCGTCGTCCATAAGGCTTAAAAACTCCTGAGCGGCCTGCGGGAGGGCTTCAACGGAGGGAATCATTATCTTTTTCATGCGGTAAGTGACTTTTATTGTAAGTGACTTTTGTTTGATTCTATTTGGCTGTCAGAGTGATGATCGGGATGAGCATTTCTTCGGGCGAGATGCCGCCGTGCTGGAAGGTCCCGTCATAGTACTGCACATAGTAGTTGTAGTTGTTGGGATAGGCGAAGAAGTCGCGCCCGGTGGCGAAGATGTAGGTGGACGATACGTTTGGCGCGGGCAGGCCCAGACGGCCCGGCTGCTTGACCTCATAGACCTGGCGGGCGTTGTAGGCGAGGTTTTTGCCTATCTTGTAGCGGAGGTTGGTGTTGGTGTTCTTGTCGCCGACAACCTTGACGGGGTTGTCCACGCGCACGGTGCCGTGGTCGGTGGTGAGGACTATCTTGTAGCCCTTGGCGGCTATGCGTCGGAATATCTCGATGGCCGGCGAGTGGCGGAACCATGATTCGGAGAGCGACCGGTAGGCGGCGTTGTTGGCGGCAAGCTCGCGGATCATGCGCGACTCGGTGCGGGCGTGGGAGAGCATGTCGATGAAGTTGAACACTATGACGTTCAGATCGTTGTCAAGCAGATTGGAGAACTCGCGGAGGAGTTTCTCGCCTGCGGCCGAGTCGTTGATCTTGGTGTAGGAGAATCTGCACTGGCGGCGATAGCGCTCGAACTGGGTGGCTATCATGGGTGATTCGTTGAGGTTTTTCCCTTCCGGGGAGTCTTCGTCGACCCACAGGTCGGGAAACATCCGCTCGATGTCGACCGGCATCAGCCCGGAGAAAATGGCGTTGCGGGCATACTGTGTGGCGGTCGGGAGTATGGAGCAGTAGAGTTCCTCGCTGAAGTTGAAGGTGTCGGCAAGCAGGGGCTTGACTGCGGCCCACTGGTCGAGGCGGAAGTTGTCGATCAGTATGAAAAACACCTTTTCGCCGGCGTCGAGCAGGGGGAACACCCGGTTTTTGAAGATGTCGGGCGACATCATGGGGCGGCCGGGCGTGTTCTTGTCGGCGATCCATGAGGCGTAGTTGTTTTTGATGAATTTGGCGAAGGCTGTGCCTGCGTCTTTCCGCTGCATGTCAAGCAGTTCGTCCATCTGTGTGTCGGCGGCCGAGAGCTGCATCTCCCAGTGGACCAGAAGGCGGTAGAGGTTCATCCAGTCGGTGATCGATGAAGCCGAGTCGATCATCGACGAGATCCGCGAGAATTCCTGGCGGTAGTCGCTGCCGGTCTGGGTGGAGACAAGGCGGTCTGAGTGGAGGTTTTTCTTGATCGAGAGCAGTATCTGGTTGGGGTTGACCGGCTTGATGAGGTAGTCGGCAATCTTGTTGCCTACGGCCTGGTCCATGATGTTTTCTTCCTCGCTTTTGGTGATCATTATCACCGGTATGTGGGGCGAGGTGAGTTTTATGCGCTGGAGGGTTTCGAGTCCGGTCAGGCCGGGCATGTTCTCGTCAAGGATGATGAGGTCGAAGTTCTGTTGCTCGACAAGCTCAAGGGCGTCGGCGCCGCTGCATGCGGTGACCACGTCATAGCCTTTGCCTTTGAGGAACATTATGTGGGGTTTGAGGAGGTCGATCTCGTCGTCGGCCCAGAGTATGGTTGATGGCATTCTGCTTTCGGTTGTGGTTGGTTATCGGGGTTGGAGTAGGTCAGTCTTCATCGCCTTCGCTGCCGAGGGGGTAGTCGGGGTAGACC
>CAMXAZ010000061.1 GCA_947179295.1 uncultured Muribaculaceae bacterium | reverse complement strand
CTGCGCTCATTCTAAAGTGGTCAAATTCGACCACTTTGAAATTAGGATTATGGATGATTTCCCATGTCCCAAGGAACTCAATTGTATATCGTGTCCTTATCCAGTTCTTTATCACATCGGCGGCTCTGCCGTCTCCGTCCTTTGCCGACGCCATGTCAGTGAGGGAGATATAATCCTGACCCTCGACTCCAAGAACTGTTATGTCAGTATTTTGAACAATAATTTTAGCCATAAACGGAATTTGATGTTTTAGAAATGAATAAAAAGCACTACACTTTGCAGTGTTGAATCCCGGTAGTCCTTGTATATCAATCTATCGAATTTTGTTTTTTTTATAACGCAAAAAGTATCTTTTCTGCCAAATCAATATAGCGGGAACTTCTTGGCGTAAAATTCGAAAATGGCACTCAGACTTAAAAGACAGCGCCGACAATCAGCGACGGCGGGGCAAGAGATCTGACAGACGGATATGCTCGATGCGCATGGCCATCAGTATGTAGCCCAGCAGCAGCGGAGTGCGTATTATCATGTTGAGCCAGGGGCGGTGGCCGAAGGCTATCAGCTCGGCGAAGAACCACAGCACTATCGCGCTGACAAAATAAAACACGATGCGTGACACCTGGTAGCCGATCGGGAATTTGACAAGCCCGACCAGATAGCTCACCAGCATCATGGTGCCATAGCAGGCAAACGACGCCCAGGCGCAGCCCATGTAGCCGTAGCGAGGCACGAGCAGCACGTTGAGCGCCACGGTGATGGCCAGTCCGAGCAGCGAGAACCACATGCCCCAGACCGTCTTGTCGGTCAGCTTGTACCACAGCGAGAGGTTGAAGAAGATTCCGAAGAAGAATTCAGCAATCATGACGATAGGCACCACCTTGAGGCCGCTGAAATAGCTTTCGGCTATGAACAGGCGCAGAATATCGAGGTAGAACATCACTCCGAGGAAGATGACCATAGCGAAGATGACGAAATATTTCATCGCATCGCGGTAGCTCTGCATCCGGTCATCGCCACGGTCCTTGGCCTTGGCGAAGATAAAGGGCTCGTAGGCAAAACGGAATGCCTGGATAAACATCACCATCACTATGGCAATCTTGATGTTGGCCCCGTAGATGCCGAGCTGCGACATGGCCTCGGCCTTGTCGGGATACAGTTCAGGGAAGAGGATGGAATAGAGCGTACTGTTCATGATGCCTGCAATGCCAAGCACCAGAAGCGGTGCCGAGTAGGCTATCATCTCGCGCCACAGACGCGGATTGAACTTCCAGCTGAAGCCCCGGAGTTCGGGCAGAAGCAACAGCATTGTCACCGCCGAGCTGACGAGGTTGGCCAGGAAGATGTAGCCGATGCCGAAATCCGGATCATAGAACCAGGATATCCACCCTGGGGCCTGTGTCCAGAGCCAGGGGCAGATGAGTATGAAAAACAGATTCAGCCCGATGTTGAGTCCGATGTTGACCAGACGCAGCAGGGCGAAGCGCATGGGGCGTTTGCGGAAACGCAGATATGAGAACGGCAGGCAGCAGAATGCGTCGATGGCCACTGTCAGAGCCATCATGACAACGTAGCTTTCATTGTCTGCGCAGTGCATAGCCTCGCTGACCGGACCGAGCACGGCAAGCACAAGCGCCATGAAAGCCGTCGAGCTGACGGCAAGCGAGATCAGCGAGGTTGAATAGACCTCCATCGGGTCCTTGTAGCGCTCATGGTTGGCGAAGCGGAAAAATCCGGTCTCCATTCCGTAGGTCAGAATGATCAGCGCCAGAGCTACTATAGAATATATAAAGGTGACAAGGCCATATTCGGCCGAAGGAAACATGCGGGTATAGAGCGGCACCAGACACCAGTTGAGAAAACGTCCGATGATGCTGCTCAGTCCGTAGATGGCCGTATCCTTGGCCAGTGATTTGATTCCTGCCATTATTGCAGAGAGGTAATTTGATTTTTCAGAGAGTGTAACAATTTTTTATGCCAAGTGGGTCAGAACAGCGTCCCCATAGCCGACGGCGGATTGAGATGCAGGTGAGCATATGCCAGAGAGGTCACCTCGCGTCCGCGCGGAGTGCGCCGCAGGAAGCCTTCCATTATAAGGAATGGCTCATAGACCTCCTCGATGGTGTCCTGCTCCTCGCCGATAGCCGTTGCGATGGTCGAGAGGCCCACCGGACCGCCTTCAAACTTGTGGATCATGGTCAGCAGCAGCTTGTGGTCCATCTCGTCGAGACCGTAGCGGTCAATGTTGAGCGCTTCGAGAGCGAAACGTGCAATCTCCGGATCTATCTCGCCACTGCCTTTGACCTGGGCGAAGTCACGCACACGCCGCAGGAGCGCATTGGCAATTCGCGGAGTGCCGCGGCTGCGCATGGCTATCTCATGGGCGGCCTCGGCGCTGCATCTGACTCCGAGGAGAGCGGCCGAGCGGAGTATGATGCGTTCGAGCACCTCATGGCTGTAGTATTCCAGATGGCAGTTTATGCCGAAACGCGCGCGCATCGGCGCTGTCAGCATACCCGACCGGGTAGTGGCGCCAACGAGGGTGAAGGGCGAGAGCGAGAGCTGCACCGAGCGGGCGCCCGGCCCTTTGTCGATCATTATGTCGATGCGATAGTCTTCCATAGCCGAGTAGAGATACTCCTCCACCACACGGCTCAGCCGGTGGATCTCGTCGATGAAAAGCACATCGTTCTCCTCAAGCGAGGTCAGTATTCCCGCCAGGTCGCCCGGCTTGTCGAGCACCGGGCCGGAAGTCACCTTGAAATTGACTCCAAGCTCATTGGCAATGATGCCGGCGAGCGTAGTTTTTCCAAGACCCGGAGGGCCGAAGAGCAGAAGATGGTCAAGCGCCTCTCCTCGCATCCGCGCGGCCTGCACGAACACCTTGAGGTTCTCAACCACTTTTTCCTGACCGTTGAAGCCGTCGAAATATGACGGCCGCAAGGCTCTTTCATATTCCTTGTCGGCACTGCCGCGGTCATGTATGTCGAATTCATTTTCCATCAGATGACAAAATTAGCAAATTTCCTTGAATTTTGTTCCAAACATCCGTCATTTGTCTTATCTTTGTGCTTCAATCAATTTATAAATCTGAATCTTTTAATCCTTTAATCCCCCACATTATATAACAATGAGCAAACCTTACGTAGTGGGTATCGACATCGGCGGTACCAATACAGTTTTCGGCATCGTCGATGCCCGTGGCGTAGTTATCGCCAGTTCTTCAATCAAGACACTGAAACATTCCGATGTCAACGCATATCTTGACGAACTCCACGCTGAAGTGACCCGGCTGCTTGTGGCCAATGACGCTGTTGACAAGGTCAACGGCATAGGCATAGGCGCTCCCAATGCCAACTACTACACCGGCATGATCGAAAAGCTCGTCAATATCCCCTGGCCCACTCCCCTGCCTCTGGCCCAGATGGTCAGCGACAAGTTCGGCATACCGGTGGCCATCACCAACGACGCCAACGCCGCTGCTATCGGCGAGATGACCTACGGCGCCGCCCGCGGTCTGAAAGACTTCATCATGATCACCCTCGGCACCGGCGTGGGCAGCGGCATTGTGATCAACGGCCAGCTCGTCTACGGCCATGACGGTTTCGCCGGCGAACTCGGCCACACCATCATGAAGCGCAACAACGGCCGTCTCTGCGGCTGCGGCCGCACCGGCTGCCTCGAAGCCTACTGCTCGGCATCAGGCGTAGCCCGCACCGCCCGCGAGTTCCTTGAAATCCGCACCGAACCCTCGGCCCTGCGCACCATTCCTCTCGAAGCCATCACTTCAAAAGATGTCTATGACGCAGCCGTGGCCGGAGACAAACTTGCCAACGAGATCTTCGAATATACCGGCAATATTCTCGGCGAGGCTTTTGCCGAATTCACCGTATTCTCATCGCCGCAGGCCATCATCCTCTTCGGAGGTCTGGCAAAATCCGGCGAGCTCCTGCTGCGTCCGCTGCGCGAGTCAATGGAGAAAAACATGTATCCCGCATTCAAAGGCAAGGTGCAGGTTCTTCTTTCAGAGCTCAAAGACGCTGACGCCGCCGTGCTTGGCGCAAGCGCCCTCGGCTGGGAAGCCAAAGCCCAGACCCCGGCAGCTCCCCAGGCTTGACACGCACTCACAACACCGGGCATGAAGCCCGGAAAATAATCAAAGGACACGATGGCGGTTAAAATCCGCCGGTCGTGTCCTTTGACTTTCGCTATATCTAATTCTCAAATACTTGAATTCACAGTATCCTGCATGTCTGTGGTCACAATGATTACCGCATGACATTCAGCGGTGTCGACCACCGCGCTTTCCTCCGGCTCATCGGCCTGTAAAGTCATCTGGCGGACAAAGCTGTCAGGAATTGCCGGCAGAGAATCAAACCAGATGGTGTCGGTGATCTCACTGTCTGAGCGGTCTTTCGACGAGGAGGCGCGCTGCGCCTTGTCGACCGACAGCACCCATCCGCCGCGATGCTGCCTTATGAGCACATATTTCAGACACATATGCTTATTGTCTTCGAAAGAGATTGAATAGACCTCGGCCCCGCTTGTGGTCTTCATCTGGAAAGCCACAGCCTTTGACCGCTCTTTCTTCATGGCATCCCTTATCTTGGCGGCCATCTTGTCATCATCGAAGTTAAACATCCGGCTTGAGCGGATAACCGCGCGGGTCGACGGATCGCGTTTTTCCGAAAAAATCTCGTTTGTCACAGACTTTGACTTCTGAAGCGCGGCTATAGCCGCATCAATCGAGCTTTGGGCCATAGCTCCCAGCGCCGGGAGCATCGCTATGACCATTAAAATATATCTTAGAAATTTCATATCCGATAGAGTTTCAAATATGTGTTACTTAGAAATCAGTAGCTGAGTGAAGCCCTGACCACCTCGGCCACATCCGGGTCCGACATGTCGAAATTTTCCATCAGCGCCCTGTCAAAAGCGTCTTCAGCCTCTTCAAGCGAACGGTCGAGCTGACTCAGACGCTCGCTGACGAGCTGTTCGTTGCGGCGGATTTCAGGGACCACGACACGAAGATCCGTGATCTTCTTGCCGTCGCGGATTATGTAGCTGCCCTCATAGGCCATGTATTCCTCAGGCAGGTCTGCGGTCTGCATTCTGAACACAAAGCCCAGCCCCAGCAGCAGGGTCACGGTGGCGGCCACTCCCGTCCACTGCCAGCGGCGCAGTCTCGGCAGCCTTATCGGTTCCGGAACTGCGGGAGCCTGACCGAGAGAGCCGTACCAGGCAAACATCTCCCGGTAACTCTCCAGCTCAGCCGGAATACGGCCGTGACTGAAATAGTCATACAGCGCCCTCTCTTCCGCAGAGGTGGTCTCTCCGGCAAGAAAGCGCTCTACGTAGCGGCTGACATTATTCTGATCTATTTCTTTCATGACTGTCTTTGCATAAAAATATCTCTGATATTCTGACGGGCTCTTGAAAGGGCTACGCGGATCGAGCCTGGCGTAGAGCCTGTGATCCGGGCAATCTCCCCGACCTCAAGCCCTTCTATATGCTTCATTCTGATGACCGCCTGCTGTACCGACGGGAGCGAGGCTATGATCTCCATCACGCCCGCCGTCTCCTCGGAGTCAATCACAGTCTCTTCGGGCGAGACTCCGTCTGAGATGTCGCCCATATGCTCCATGCCAACAGTCGAGGTGCCGTAGGAACTGCGCAGAATGTCGAGCGTCCGGTTGCGGGCTATCACAAAGGCAAGCGAGTCTACACTCCTGTAATTGTCGAGTTTATCTCGCATCATCCACAGTTTCAAAAGAGTGTCTTGAGCCACATCGTCAGCCATATCGGAGTCAGCCTCAGCCGACATGCCGACAACCATGCTGACAATGCGCTCCCTCAGCCGGGGTGCCATCCGTTCAAACTCGCTGCGGTCCATCAGTTTCTGCGGGTCCTTTCAAAGGTCCGTTTATCATATAGACGGAAAAATGACACCAACGTTACATCACGGCTTGATTTTTTTCAATTTCCTCACTTTTTATCCCGCCCCGCATGAACTTTGCATTCATGACGAATGTTATAAAAAGCAAAAATCCGTTTCAGCTTATGAAATTCATCACACGCACAGCTGCTATCATGCTCTCGGCTGCATGTGCTCTCGGCGCAATGGCTACCGCTCCGGCCGATGAGCAGCACGAAGCCCTCGTCAACGACCACAAGCTAATTTTCTTCGGCGATGGCGAGACTCCGCAAAGCGACTCGATCCGCAATCTTGTGGAAAACTTCTACTATGACCAGTTCCGCAGTTTCCAGGACCCGCAGGCTCCCTATTTTCTGTTCATGAGCCGCGACTCGCAGCTGGCTATGGGCATAGGCGGAATGGTGCGCATGAGAGGCTATTTCGACTGGGGCGGAACCACCGGCACCCCCGGCTTCTCGCCATACTTCATCCCTACGCAGCGCGACGAACTCAACCGGCAGCGCATCGGATCAAGCCCGGCCGGAACCGCTCTGTTTTTCCGTGTCATAGGACGCAACAAGCGCCTGGGCGACTATCAGCTCTACATCGAAGCCAACTTCAACGGCTACCAGACCCGCGACTTCCATCTTAAGAAAGCTTATGCCACCATAAATGACTTGACCATCGGCTATGCCTCATCTACGTTCGGCGACGGTGCGGCCGTGCCTCCTACCATCGATGCCAGCGGACCGACCATGAAGATGGACGGAACCAATGTGCTCGTCCGCTACATGCACCATTTCCGCAAAAGCGGTGTCTATGTGGCAGCCTCGGTGGAGACTCCTGACATGACCGTGCAGGACGACGGGACATCAACCGCCGCCCGTAGCCTGTTCCTGCCCAACATCGCCGCTATGGTGCAGTATGAATGGCTCACCGGACAGCACATCCGCCTGTCGGCCATCACCCGTTTCCTTCCCTACCGCGACATGATCAACTCGCGCAACCACCAGAAAGTGGGCTGGGGTCTGCAGTTCAGCACCGTATTCCGCCCGGTTGATCCCCTCACAGTCTATGCGACAGTCAACGGCGGCCGCTCATATTCAAACTTCGGCGGTGACTTCCTTCTTGGAAAATATGACCTCGTGGCCGACCCCGAAAAGCCCGGACAGCTCAACACCGTGCCCGGATGGGGCTACTTCGCAGGCCTGCAATACAACTTCACCCCTCAGGTCTTCATGTCGGCCACCTTCGGCCAGGGCCGCTATCTGCCACACCGCGGAACCGCCGCCGGCAGCGACTACAAATATGGCCTCTACGGAGCCGTCAACCTGTTCTGGTATCTCACACCCCGCATCAGCTTCGGAGCCGAAGCCAACTTCGGCGAGCGTATGAACTTCAACGGCACCCACGGCTGGGGACACCGAGTAGGAGCCCTCGCCCAGTTCTCATTCTGACCCCCCGGAATCCAACCGGCCCAACAGATCAGCCAACCCCGACTTTCAAAAAGATTCTCTTAAGCCATTTTTCGTAATAATTACTTGGAGAGGCTGAGTCGTGAACCTTCATCACGACGCAGCTTCTTTTTTTATCTGCTCAGCAGTTTTATGCCTCTGTCTGTATCTATTGTCATGGCCTTGTCGCATCTTCTCATTTTTTGATCAGTGTAAAAAACAGTTGTTAAAATCCATATAGAAAAGAACTTCTGCAAAGATACAACCTTCACCCTCCAAATGAGTGCGATAATGCGAAGACACGCCATCCGGGGTGGTAAATCGGTGTCCTCGACCGGACACCACTTGCAGGTGGGAATGGCAAACCCGTGACACCTGCGCGCTTTGCGCTGCGGTGTCACGGGCTATGAGTAAACCGATGTCCTGACGGACATCACCATCCGGTCTCAGTACGCGCGCAACCAGATCCAGACAGCGATGTCTCGAAGAGACTGAGTTTTCGAAACCCCAGGGTAAGCGAGCGCCGAAGCGACAGCGGAGGTCGAGCGATGCCTGGGGCATTGGAGCTAATGAGGCTTCTGCCTCGGAGAGGCAGGTTAACAAGCGGCTATGTTATCCAGCCTCTCCGAGGCATATATTTTTGAGTCTTGACAGCCCCAGGCACCGCTCGGCCCTTTGGGCGCTCGCTTACCCTGGGGTTTCGAAAACATAGCCTCTCCGAGGCATCGTTATTCGAATCCAGCCGAAGCAATCCTCTGTATCCTGCATGGGGCCTCTGAATCAGCGATGCCATTTTTAACACTTCAACCGAGTTTTGCAGTCTGATCTCCTATTTTTTAGAATCAAACAATGGATCAAGAGCTCTTTGGATTGCTTTCCGAACATCGTCAGCCTCCGTTGATCCCTGTCCTTCTGCTGTGCACGTACAAATCGGGCGTTGTGTATCTGCCGATATGAACTGAATTGTGACTTCAATTGAATATCCCAGATTGACATTTCTCCTGCCAGATTCTCCAAAGTTCACAATCATTGTTTCCTTTGCATTCTCCGGGGTTACCTCATTGACTTGTATAAACCCATTCTTAAAAAGAATTCCAGATATTATAGTTGCCGGATTTATGGAATTGGTAACACCTCCATAAACTCCATATTGATTACCGTACACACCCGAACTTGAAGTATAATCTCCTGTCGGTGATACGTAGAAATATCTGTAATTATTGATAGAATCATCAAAAGTATGGACAACGGGAGGACGCATTGAAGCGCATCCCCCAAACATACATCCTACCAATAAAAGAAACAGACAGTTGTAAATGATTTTATAAATCTTCTCCATTTGCTCGGTTATATTCATTATCATAAAACATCGTTATGTAATACTTGCCATAATCCTGGGAAATCATAAACCACACCGGCTTTTTGGAGTACAATTCCATCATGTATTCCACTCCCATTTTAAACAGATCCTTCTGGATATCTTCCGTCTTATTTGCAAGCTCTTCAGCAGTATATTTTTCTAATGCTTTGGGCATCAGCCTTTCCCGCAACAATGTTGTATCTGACATCTCCGCTGGCTGTTGATAAAATATTGCTTCATAACGCTTTTTATTTACGAGCATTTCGTATGATATATTCTCGTCATCAGGTATCAGGTCATTACCCAAAGATATATATTTAGGATTGTTCTCAAATTGGCGGCAAAGTTTGTTGAAACGAATCTGTATGGAGCGTTCGTCAACCGGATTGGCATCGCAAACCATTATACGACAGACTTTATCACCGTTCGTTCCAACAAAGACGTTCACATCCATTCCGTTAAACCTCCCATTCAGCACATCTTTGTTTAAAGGATTAGTTTTAAAGCCCTTGGCTTTTAATTTCTGGGTCATGGCATACTTGCTGCCATCAACGGGAATACCAAGAAATTGCGTTACATCTTTTTGTGCATGTGCACATATGGCAATCAGCATAAAGATAAAACCGGCTATTATCTTTTTCATATACGATATAAGCGCACCTCAGTTGCCATAAGTGCAGTTAAAAAACATGAAGCGTGGAACTGCAATGCCACGTCTTAGTGTGAAGGTGGTCGGAATACCTTTATAGACAGATGTGGGAATAACAGCCCCACGCATATGCGTGGAGACCGTTACGCCATCTCTTGTCTATATTGTGAATAGTTTCCGACGCTTTTCACACACAAGAAGAAGACATAACGCCTCTTTTTATCAAAATGTAGTAATGGGGAATGCACCCTATCAGTCGCAAAGTTACAACTTTTTATGTCTCATGTCAATAGACTTGGCAAAATAAGTTTGAATCAGACATCATCGCAACAGATCCTCACTAATGATTTCTAATTTTAGGGGCTAAAGGAGATGATTTTTCGGCGATTCTGTGTAATTTTGTAGTCTGTCACAAAAAACACGATTTTTTATGCGCCGCTATCTCAAATATCTGTTTCAACTGATACTCTCGCCGGGAAACGGCTGGGAGGATATTGCTATCGCTGATGACAATCCGCGTCTGATAGCCTCGCGCGGTTTCTATCCGCTGATAGCCGTAGCGGCACTCAGTGTGTTCATGCAGGGTGTCTACCACCATGCCGAATTCCTCGTTCTGTTCATGAGAATGATCGTGACCTTCCTGGTCTATTTCGTGAGCTACTTCTTCGGTGTGTTCGCGCTTTCGCTTTTTGCCGAGCCGACCCTCGAAAAGCGCTATGACGAGACCCGCAGCCACACATTCGTGCTCTATACTCTGGGCCTTGTGGCCCTGATCTCGCTGATCATAAACGTATTGCCGATCACTTCGGTGATGCTTTTCTTCTTGCCGTTCTATGTGGCTCTGATCCAGTGGAAAGGAGCGGTCTACATGGGTGTAAAGGCTGAAAAGACAGGTGTATTCATGATCATTGCCATACTCGGAGTGCTGATGCCTCCCTATATTTTCTATTTTCTTTTCTCACTGATAATTGGTTAAACGAACGTGATTTCAAAAGATATTAACATAAAAAACCGACGTGCCTCCTTCGACTATGCCATAGGCGACACCTTTACCGCAGGCCTCGTGCTGACCGGAACGGAAATCAAGTCGATCCGCCAGGGCAAAGCCTCGCTGGCCGATACTTTCTGCTATGTGGACAACGGTGAGGTGTGGGTGAAAAACATGTATATAGCCGAGTATTTTTACGGCACTTACAACAATCATGCCACCCGCCGCGACCGCAAACTGCTGCTCAACCGCAAGGAGATAGCCAAGATCGAAAAGAGCGGCAAGGAGAGCGGCTTCACCATCGTGCCCCTGCGCCTCTTCATCAACGACCGCGGACTTGCCAAGCTTGTGATCGGAATAGCCCGCGGCAAGAAGGAATATGACAAACGCCAGTCAATCAAAGAGCGCGAAGACAAGCGCACTATGGCCCGAATAATGCAGAAATAAAATCTCCAAAAGCTTTCTGTGGGGTCCTCAGACCGCGCACGTCGCTATCCGGCTCGGCGCATTGCTTAACGGAGCCCTACAAGCATGTAGCCGTTCTGCGGACGGGCCACATCCACATGACACCAGACCGCCTCGGCGGTCTGTTTTTTCATCCTGACGGTGGCTCCTTCAAGCCTTTGACCGTCAATCGACACCCATGACTGCCGGCAGACAGAATCACTTCCGGCTTCTCCGATAAAATAGTCCACCCTGTGGCCACTGTCGAGATCAATCACAGCGCCATGACCGTCAGGCAGGGACTTGAACAGCACTCCGCCCCGGTCAATGCGCAGACGCATTCCGCTGCCTTCGAAGCGCAGACAGCCGTCGGCGGTCTCTGCCGTAAAGTTCCAACCCTGTTCAGGGTCAGGACGCCCTACCGGGCCTTCGCCACTTCCGGGCGGGTCAGGAGTGTCAGTGCGCCGCACTCCGTCAGATCCTTTGTCGCAGGCTGTCAGCAAGACTATGGCCACGAGCAGGCAGCACAGGTTCCGGAAAAACATTTCGACGCCCGGCAGTAGCCTTCGGCAGACTCTACGGTCCGCTAAAAGAAGGAATACCGATTCAATTCTGCCATGCGCTTTCATCCTTCAACAATATTAATGGTCAGACGTCCGCGTTCTCCGGTCGATGCCGAACTGTAGTCCAGACGATGCGCCCCAAGACCAAGTGCTGACGTCTTCGCCCAAGAGCTGTCGACAGCAAGTCCGTCAACCGTCCAGACAGCATCTGCGGGAATATATGGCGAGCAGAGATCTATCCGCTCTTCGCTCAGGCGGTAAGTGCCTTTGAGTGCCTTTGGCTCACCCTCTATTTCAAAATTCTCGCCCTTGCGCGCACCCCAGAGATACTCGGCAAGTTCAGGATAATCAACAAATGGATTGCGGTTGCCCTGCAGTCGCTCACCAAGTTCGTTAAGCCGTATTTCATCGGCTCCGACAGGCCATGATCTGTGCCAGTCCACAAGCATTCCGGCCGCATAGCCGCTCAGGCCCGGCCAGGTCTCCGAACTCATCATGAGATAGGCTTCCGGCGCCCACACATCGGCATGATAGAGCGTCGACATATAGAAATAAGCCCTCGCCAGCCTGCCTTTCAGAGCCTCCGGAGGCCAATAGCATTCAAACTCCTCGCCGCCGAGCAGACCAAGGCCGGCGCTCCAGAGGGCGTTGGAATATGACGGTGTGACCACTTCTCCCACCGGCCTGTCAGCGCGCCATTTCTCCACATCGCTGCCGAGGGGCAGCAGATTGTAGAGATCGCGGCCGACGGTGTCGCCATAGAGATCGGGCACCATTCTCCACCATCGGGCAGAGACGAGATTGCCCCACTGGTATCCGTCAGGCAGCTTTCCGTCCGAGATCATGACCTGAGCACCGTTGAAAGGATCGTCCACACTGCCGTCAAGCGACTCGAAGGCGGCAAGAGTCACCGGGCGGCAAGCGCGAGAGATGCCCCGCATAAGAGCTTCGCCCCCAAGACAGTTAAAAGGCACCCCGGCATCCGTCTGAAACGGAGCCGAAGTACCTGTGATGAGTAGTAGCGAGACAAGGAGTCTCATAGGAGGGAGAGAGTTAGATTAAAAAAAGAATGTGTGCTGCTGAAGCAGATCTGACAGTTTCAGCAGCACCCCCGGATTTTCTTATACGTAACCGCGGATGATGCCACGCTTGGAGTTGCGCACGAAGAGTATGATCTCATCGCGTTCCTTGGTGGCAGGCAGTTCGGCCTCGATGCGCTCAACAGCGTCAGAGTTGTTGAGACCCGACAGATAGAGGTAGCGGTAGGTTTCCTGGATGTCGCGGATGGTTTCGTTGGAGAAGCCGCGGCGGCGAAGGCCGATTGAGTTCACACCGGCATAGGCGATGGGTTCGCGGCCGGCCTTGACATAAGGAGGAATATCCTTGTTGACAAGCGCGCCGCCCTGGAGCATCACATGCGGACCGATGTGGCAGAACTGGTGGATAAGGGCGCCACCGCCGATCACTGCAAAATCATCGATCACAACCTCGCCGGCACACTGCACGGCATTCGACATGATTACGTTGTCGCCGATCACACAGTCGTGTGCCACATGGCAGTAGGCCATGATCAGACAGTTGCTGCCTACCACGGTCTTGCCCTTTGAAGCTGTGCCGCGGTGGATGGTCACACACTCACGGATAGTGGTGTTGTCACCGATAATGGCTACCGATTCCTCACCGCGGAACTTCAGGTCCTGTGGAGGACCGGAGATAACCGCGCTGGGATAGATTGTACAATTCTTGCCGATGCGTGCGCCTTCCATGATGGTAACGTTCGAACCGATACGAGTACCTTCACCGATCTCGACATTCTGATCAATAGTGACAAACGGATCTATCACTACACTCGGATGGATCTTCGCTGCCGGATGGACATATGCCAAAGGTTGTTTCATAGTTACTTTATAGAGAGAAACTCTGTGTTTACTTAAACTTCTTGTTATTTATTCTTGATGATCTGAGCCATGAACTCGCACTCGGTGACTATCTTCTCGCCGACAAAGGCATAGCCCTTCATCATGGCGCAGCCACGGCGCAGCTCTGTCATGAACGACACATGGAAAATCAGTGTGTCGCCGGGGACTACCTTCTGACGGAACTTCACATTGTCGATCTTCATGAAGTATGTCGAATAGCGTTCGGGTTCGTCAAGTCCGCTGAGCACCAGGATGCCGCCGGTCTGGGCCATAGCCTCGACCTGAAGCACTCCGGGGAGCACGGGTTCCTGCGGGAAGTGGCCCTGGAAGAACGGCTCGTTGGCTGTGATGTTCTTGACACCGACAATGTAGTTGGTGCCTTTCTCGATTATCTTGTCGACCAGGAGGAAAGGATAACGGTGGGGAATGAGCTCACGGATGCGGTTGTTGTCCATCAGCGGTTCCTTGTCCGGATTGTAGACCGGAGCCTGCACTTCCTGATGTTTGATCTCGCGGCGGATGCGCTTGGCGAAGGTGGTGTTGATCGAATGACCGGGACGGGTGGCGATCACACGGCCTTTGAGCGGACGGCCGATGAGCGCGAGATCTCCGATGAGATCAAGCAGCTTGTGGCGGGCGGGCTCGTTTTCGGAAGTCAGAGGTATATTGTTGATGTAGCCGAACATGCTGACATCCTTGCGGGGCACGTTCATGAGATCGGCCAGACGATCGAGCTCGGCCTGTTCCATAGGGCTGTCATAGATGACAATCGCGTTGTCAAGGTCACCGCCCTTGATGAGATTGCCCTTCACGAGAGGTTCGATCTCGCGCACAAACACAAATGTGCGGCTTGCGGCGATTTCCTCAGGGAAGTTCTCGACATGCTCCAGAGATGCGAACTGGTTGTTCAGTACAACGGAGTCAAAGTCAATCTTCACGTCGACTGAAAATTCATCGTCGGGGAGCACAAGGATCGACGATCCGGTTGTGTCGTCACGGACTTCGAGTTTCGACTTGATGTAGTAGAAATCCTTGTCGGCATTCTGCTCTGCGAGGCCCACGCGGGCTATCTCCTCGCAATAGAAACGCGCGCTGCCGTCGAGAATCGGGAGCTCAGGAGCATTGACCTCGATAAGCACGTTGTCCACACCGGCGGCATAGAGCGCAGCCATCGCATGTTCGATGGTCGACACGCGGGCTTCGCCTTTGGCGATAACCGTGCCGCGGTTTGTGGCAACTACATTTTCTGCAAGAGCGTCAATCACCGGCTCGCCCTCAAGATCGACACGCTTGAATTTGTAGCCGTGATTTTCAGGCGCCGGAAGGAAACGGGCTGTGATCTCAAGCCCGGTATGCAGACCTTTGCCGGTGAGTGAGAACTCACCTTTCAACGTAATCTGATTCATATATTTTTTAGTTTTTTACTTCTTTGATTTGCTTTTCAAGCTCCTTGACTCGCTCGTAAAGCGATCCGAGCTTCTTGACATACACCAGACTGCGGGCATATTCACCCATCTCCACGGCCGGAGCGCCCATGATGCGGTCGCCGGGCTTGGTGGCACGGTTGACACCGCTCTGCGCACCTATCTGCGTTCCGTCGGCAATCGAAATGTGGCCCACCAGTCCCACCTGGCCGCCGATCATGCACTGCGCGCCGACTTTCGCCGAGCCTGCAATACCTACCTGAGCCGCCATTACGGTATGAGGACCTACCGAGCAATTGTGGGCGATCTGGATGAGATTGTCAAGCTTGACTCCGCGTCCGATCCGGGTTGCCCCCATCATCGCACGGTCAATCGTAGTATTGGCGCCGATCTCCACGTCATCCTCGATCTCAACATTACCCGTCTGGGGAATCTTTTCATATCCGCCTTCCACGGGAGCGAAGCCGAAACCGTCGGCACCGATCACCGCACCGGCATGGATTATGCAGTTCTTGCCAATCCGGCAGCCGTGATAGACCTTGGCTCCGGCATAAAGCACAGTGCCCTCGCCGATCTCACAGCCGTCACCCACATAAGCCTGCGGATAGATCTTGACTCCGGCGCCAAGCTTGACCCCACGGCCTATATAAGCAAAAGCACCGACATAAGCGTCAGCCGGCACTTCGACACCCTCGGCTATGAACGCCGGAGACTCGACCCCGACCTTTTCCACCTTTGACATCTCTGTCACCATCTCAAGCAGACGGGCCACAGTGGCATAAGGATCTTCAACACGTATGAGGGTAGCCTTCACCGGATGCTCTGCCACGAAATCCTTCCTGACAAGCACAACCGATGAATCAGTCGAATAAACGAAATGAGTATATTTGGGATTTGCCAGAAAAGAGAGCGCACCGGGATGCCCCTCTTCAATTCTTGCAAAAGTGCTCACTTTCACATTTTCATCACCGTCGACAGTTCCGTTGACCAGCGCGGCAAGTTGTGACGCAGTAAGTTCCATCCGTATAGATTGTGTATAGTTACTTTGCTTTAATGTATTGGAAAAGAATGGACACACTAAGCCATTCTCATGCAAAAGTACAACAAATTTGTGTAACAGCAAACAAAAACCCGCTATACTTCACTGCCATAGCCTCTCCAGAGCCTCCGGAATATGTCCGGACCACCAAAAAGCCCACAAAAACCGAAATCTCAGACACCCGCAGACGGCGCGAAAAGCGCGTGGAAAATTGCCGATATGGCAGAGTTGGGCCGGATGGAGACGGCGGAATGATTGGAGATATGCCAGGCTGAAGCGCAGAGGAGCGGATACACGGGGATATAAAAAAAGCGGGCCGGAATCTGTCGCTGTGACAGGTTCCGGTCCGCG
>CAMXAZ010000060.1 GCA_947179295.1 uncultured Muribaculaceae bacterium | reverse complement strand
TTTTTGTGTTAGGTAAGTAACACCCTCAATTCGCTTCATTGGAGCTATGAAGCTATCTGAAATTTGAAATGAGACATCTAAGTATTTTCATTTTTCTTTTTTGCACTTGTATATTACGAGCGCAAGTACCATTTGTTGAATATAAAGTAGTTCCCAATTATCAAGTAAATGCACAAGGGGCTTTAGTGCCAATTGAAAGTGGAATGAATATACTACAAAATAATCAGACAAAGAAGCAAGGAGATTTCCCAATTATTGGGGGCTATACTATTACCCAGAATGGCAAATTGAAGCGTGTGAAAATCAAAGTAAATCTTGCAACTTACAACGGCATCGATTATGCTTATTTAAGAGGTGTGCAAACTCAAAATCCTAATATATGGAATGAGTGTAATGTACAGGCAATCAAGATTGACGAATATACAGACAGTGAATTTATAGTCAATAATTTTGAGTGGAAAGTAGATAATGCGATATATGGTACAATTTATTTTAACTACTGATAATATGAAAAGGCTGTTGTGCGTCTTAGTGGTTGCTGTAATTTCATTGTCTTGTTATGCGCAAGGTACATTCAATTACTGCACGATGAGAAACGGAATATGGGGAGGATGGGAATCCTCTGAAAATCCCTTTGACCGTTATCTGATTAATAAGATAAATAACAATGAATGGATAATTTACAGATACTGTAATCATCCTTCAGACTACCTGTTTAAACTAAAAATTAATAATTTCAGTTTTGATAATGACAAAAAATCTCGTAAAGAGCATTTGAAAAATAATCAGTGGTACGAATTTACAGGAAGTGTTGAAATATTCACTGATGCAGAAACCTTTGCAAAAAATTTTCCTTTTGTTCCAACTTATGACAAGCCCGAAATCAGAAAGCTAACTATGCCTGCGCGAATCAGAGTAGAGCCATATAAAAAGAAAATTCAAACTATAAACATTCTCTTTGATGAAATCGGATTAGGGTTAGGCTTTTGGTGAATATAAAGACATCTTGATACTCCATGCACAAAAGAACAATCATAAAATTAATTGGGTGGTTAATTATATGTTTAAGTGGTTTTATATTCCTTTTCTCGCAAATAAAGTTGGATAAACGCAGAGATAGGAGTGTGATACCGTGCGCCATTACACCCGACCTAAAAACTTCAATAGAGAGAATCTGTAAGTATTCTGATTCACCCGAGAAGATAATAAAGGATTGTTCGGGACTTGCATGTAAAGAGCTTTCCTTTACAGCAAAGAACAATATCCAATGCGGTAAAGCGAACTGTGTCGGATATGCTCAACTAACATCTACCATTATCAATTATGCCTTTCAAGTTAAAAAGTTACCTTACAAAGCAAAACCTGTTGTTGGTAAAGTGCATTTGTTCGGAATAGACCTCAATAATGTTGCTCAAAAGATATTACCTAAAAAGCATAGACCCTTTTTCAAAGACCATGATTTTGTAGAAGTGGATTTAGGAGATAAAACTGTTTTTATAGACAGCTCCTTACAAGACCTCACAGGATTTACTTATATACAAACCTATATTAATGAAACGTCTCATTAAAGTACTTATAGTTATAATATTCAGTTTTATAACATTAACAATAATATCCATGTTCTGGGGTCGAAGTGCCAAAACTTCCATTAATCCTAACTTAATAAAAGAGATATTGGATTATTGCAAGAAAAACCAACTCGATACAAACTATTGTATTATTGTGGATTTCTCCATTTATTCAGGCAAAGAAAGATTATTCATAGTGGATATTCCAAACAATAGAATAGATGTATCGGGATTATGCGCTCATGGTATAGGAAAAGACTTCGATTGCATCTTTAGACCTAAGTTTAGCAACAAGAATGGTAGCAATTATTCGAGTCTCGGACATTATAGATTAGGGAGAAGAAGAAAGACAAGCCAATATGACCTTAATGCGATTGAATTGCACGGATTGGATTCAAGCAATTCAAATGCTTATCAACGAGGTATTTTAATTCATGATGGCTTACCCGACATAAGTATAATAGGACTTCCTTGCGCTCCTTTAAGCCAAGGTTGTTTTACTGTATCGGATTACACATTTGATGTTATATGTAATGTAAAAGGAGATTCAAACAAAGCGATTCTATTATATGCTACCGACAAAAGTATTTTTTAGACATGTTTCACCACAGTGCCATATCTTATGCCTGTTTGACGTAATCTATAAGTGATAGGTTAAAAAACATAGGGTACATCTATCTATAATATAGACCCATAAATAGGGTTCCCCCATGTTTCATCTTCTGCCCAAATTGTATTTTTTAATGTATCTATATTCAGTATTGGTTTGGGATTACCATTTTCATCATAAACAAGTTCCCCATTTATTAAAGGAAAAAATTCACCGATACTTTTTGCAACATATAGATATTCTGCGGGAGCATGGTTGAAATACACAATACGGATTTTCAGAACCCTTTTATAGTTCTTATAGGTACTGCGGTCTAATTCCACTGACTTAATGTGTTTGCGAACAATTTTACATTGAAGTTCTTTATTATCAAGTAACATCAAGGCTCTTATATTATCAAAAAATAATTCCGATGCATCTCCATTCTTTAGAGCCTCTAATCCGGCTATTTCTTCTTCAAACTCACGAATCTTTAGACTGTATAAATCTTTATCAGATGTGAGTTTCCTAAATTTATTGTCTCGTTCTTCTCTTGTTATACCATTATCCATATAAACTTCATTGATTCTTTTTCTTCTTTCTGCGATAGAATCAATTTCATTATATAGATTAGAGATTTTTTGTTTTAAAATAGAAATCTTTTCATCTATACCCAAATTTCGAGAATTTATTAAGTCTCTAAGATATTCAAAATGCACACAAGAAGCTGCATACCATAATAACCTATCCAAGTTTGCAACACCAATAGATATGCCATTTGAACATTTTGTGAAACTTTTTCTACTGTCATATCCATTTCTATTATGATTATGACACTGATATAATTTTGCGGCAACAGAAAAATGACAACCACAGAAAGGACATGTGATAAGCCTTAGCCCAAACAAATAACGATTAGTAGTTGAGTTCGTTTTACTTGGATTATTACTTGCGATAGCGTCTATTGCGGAATAATATAGTTCTTTACTTACTATGGGGGGAATATTTCTTATGATGCCTGTTGTTGTTAGTTGTTCTCCGCAGTATATTTTATTTTTGAGTATTCCCCGAACATTTGAAAATAACAGTTTCTTACCCTTGAATAATACACCTCTTGATTGTAACTCCTTTGCCAAACCATCACAGCTATATTTACCACTGGCTAATTCTGTGAATATTTGGCGAACAACCTTTGCTTCTTCCTCATTTACAACAATTTTGCCATTTTCCACCTTATAGCCAAAGGCAATATATACACCATTGTATCTACCTTGCTCATCATTCCTCTTTCGCCCTCGCATAAATCGAGCCTGCTTTTGCTCCATTTCCTGTTTTGCCATTGTCGCAAATAGGGCAAATGCAAGTTCCACACCACTATTTACAGTTCCGTCTTTCTCCAATAAGCGCAAAGAAGGATTCTTAATAACCAACTGAATCTGTTTTTTGACAAGCGTATTTTTTAAGCGCATTAAAATTTCTTCATTTCTACCTATACGGTCAATAGCCCAAGCATACACAGTTTCAATAGTTGGAACTTTCTCCAATAATTCATAAACTCTGTTCATATTTGCTATATAGGCTTCATCTACTTTGATTGCTGATGCACCTGCCTTGCCTACGACCTCAATTTCTTCTATACTATAACCATCATTAAGAGCCATTCTAATCACCTCTTCTCGCTGGCTATCTATCTCCTGTTGAGTTGTGGATGTACGAATTATTGCTATAACTTTCTTATTCATAGTACAAAGGTAACAATAATTTTTAAATATATGAGTAAATGATAGTGTGGCTCGACTCTGATACAGATCTACTTCGCCTGGATTCAGATAATCCACTGCCGCGGCTGGAACTCGCTGATCTGCGCCCATGTCAAAGACACCTCGGCCACCATCAGAGGCATGTATTCGCGCCTGCTTGCCCGCTATCCCGAAGAATACTGGGAAGAGGATGTGAAACCCGAATTCCGCCCCTTCGAGCGCATGACCAACACCCGCGTCATTCCGGGCCGCGAGTGTAAGGTGACGGTCTGTTCGAGCGAGAATCAGGAAGCCACACGCGGCCAGGATTATGCGCTGGCCCATCTCAGCGAGGTGGCTTTCTGGAAAGACTCGCCGCTCCACAATCCCGCCGACCTGCTGCGCTCGGTCACTTCAGGCATTGCCTCCAAGCCGCTCTCGTTCATCGCTATGGAAAGCACCGCCAACGGCACCGGCAACTTCTTCCACCGCGAATGGATGCGCGCCTGCACTCCGGGGCGCAGTGACAAGATTCCGTTCTTCGTGCCCTGGCACGAGATAGACATCAACCGCTCCGAAGTCGATGATCCGCAGCAGCTCTGGGACTCGCTCGATGCCTATGAGCGCAGTCTGTGGACCGACCACGGCTGCACTCTGGAGGCCATAAAGTGGTATCACGACAAGCGGCTCGGTTTCCCTGACCACCGCTCGATGAAGGCCGAATATCCGACCGTGGCCGCCGAAGCCTTCGAGTCGACCTCGCGCGGAGTCTTCGCCCCGGCCGACGTGGAGCGTCTTCGCTCCGGCTGCGGCGAGGAAGGCGAGAGGGGAGAGGTGGTGCTCTCGGAGCAGGGCGATGTCAGCCGTCCCGGCGGAGTGCCCCGTTTCTCCCCCTCGCCCCAGGGACTTTTCGTGCGCTGGAAAGAGCCGCGGAGGGGCGGGGCCTACATTGTCTGTGTCGACATCGGGGGCCGCTCGCGCGGGTCGGACTATTCGGTTATCTCCGTGCTCGACCGCCACACCGACACCCTCGGACGGCCGGAGATAGTGGGCCAGTGGCGCGGCCACATCGACCATGACCTTCTCGCGGCAAAAGCCTCGGCCATCGGGCGCTATTTCAACAATGCCATGCTCGTTGTCGAGAGCAATTCATGGGAAAGCTCCTCGGAGGGCCACGGCCACTACATCTTCGAAACCCTCAGGCAGTCATATCCCTACCTCTACTGCCGCAGCAGCGAGAGCGGCCAGCGTCTGCCGGGCTTCCACGTCAATGTCCGCACCAAGGCGGCGCTGATAGCCAATCTCGTGGCCTATGTGCGCGACGGGGCCTACACCGAGCGCTGCCCCACGGCCTGCGACGAACTGATGCAGTATGAGGCCCTGCCTGACGGCGGCTATTCGGCCATGAAAGGCTGTCATGACGATGTGCTGATGACGCGCGCCATCTCGCTCTATATCCATGCCACCACCCAGGCCTCGGTTGCGCTCCGCTTCACCCGCGAGGATCTCAACGCCATTCTGCGCCACTGCATCAGGTGACCGCCCCGACATACCCGTTATACAAAAAAACAAACCGTTGCCGGTCTTTTCGACTGACAGCGGTTTATATTTTTGCTCTCTTTTGTTTATTGAAGGGGGACAAAAGAGATAATCCCCCCGGAGGCGGGCTTTCTGATTACTTGCCTGCTGCGATAGACTCCTTGCGGAACTGCTTGAGGAGTTTTTCGATTTCGAGAGATACTTTGCGTGCGCGGGCACCGGCAGCTTTGTTGCCGTTCTCAACCTGAGCCTGTGCGTCTTTTGCGAAAGCTTCAAAGTTGGAAGCGAGCTGTTCAACGAGAGTTTTCATTGCGATGAGTTTGAGGTTAAAAGATTAATAAAGATAATTGAGAGTAAAAGGGCCGGAAAGTATAGGCTTGCCATTATGACCTATTGCTCATGTTGCAAATATACGGACAAAAAAGTTATATTTCCAAGAAATCTGTTAAAAATTATTTGCTAAAAGCCCTATAATCCACTCTTTTTGGTTTTTTCGAGGCCATATCGGCGCTTTTTTATAACTTTGAAGTCCAGATTTCAGCAAAAAATGATTGACTATCATAAATTCACACTGTCCAACGGACTGCGGGTCATCCACAACTATGATCCATCGACGGCAATGGTGGCCGTCAACGTTCTCTACAACGTAGGTGCCCGCGACGAAGACCCCTCGATGACCGGCCTGGCCCATCTGTTCGAACACCTCATGTTCGGCGGATCGGTCAACATTCCCGATTTCGACGCCGAGATGGAACGCGCCGGCGGCATGGACAACGCATGGACCTCGAATGACTTCACCAATTTCTATGACGTGGCCCCGGCCCGCAATTTCGAAACCCTTCTCTGGCTCGAAAGCGACCGGATGCTCGGCCTGGCCTTCTCGCCCAAGGCGCTCGAAGTGCAGCGCAGTGTGGTGATCGAGGAGTTCAAGGAAACCCATCTCAACCGCCCCTACGGCGATCTCCACCACTATCTGCGGGGGCTGGTCTACACATCGCACCCCTACCGCTTCCCGACCATCGGCAAAGATCCGTCGCACATTGAGAAGGTGACCGACACCGATGTCAGGCAGTTTTTCTTCACCCACTATGCGCCAAACAACGCCGTGCTCGCCGTCAGCGGCAACGTCAGCCCGGAGCAGGTGCGCGAAAGCGTGGAGCGCTGGTTCGGGTCCATCCCCTCGCGTCCGGTCAGCCCGCGCCTATATCCGCAGGAGCCTCCGGTCACTGCGCCCCGCGAGCTTGAAGTCAGCGGAGCCGTCCCCCAGACCTGTGTGGTGGTGGCTTATCCCATGCCCGGCTACGGGGAGCCCGGCTACATAGAGTGTGACCTTATCACCGACATTCTTGCCTCAGGCCACTCGTCGCGCTTCTATCGCCGCCTCGTGCTCGGCGACGATCTCTTTGCCACGGCCGACGCCATGATCACCGGAAGCGAGGAGCCGGGAATGCTGATGCTCCAGGCGCGTCTGACCGACAACTCGGCCCAGGCGGCCCGCACGGCCGTCAGCCGTCTCAAAGACGAAGCCTCGCGGCTCTGCTATCACGCCGGCCGCCCCGACCGCCTCTCCTATGTCCACGCCGAAGCCCGTCCTGACGGCGTAAGTCCCTTCGAGGTCGAACGCGCCATCAACCGCTTCGCCAGTGAATTCACCTTCTCCTCGCTCAGCTATCTGCAGCGCGCGCAGTCACTCGCTATGGCCGAGATGCACGGCGAGGATATCAATGACATCGTCCCGGCCTACCGCAGGGTCACAACCTCATCGGTCGTGGCCACCGCCCGCCGTGTGCTCGACCCCGCCCGTGCCTGCACGCTCATATATCGCCCCGAAGAGCGAGCCGGAGGTTAAAAAAACTTAAATAAGGCGCTCTTCCTCTGTAGGTAAGGCGCTTGATTTGCTGAAAATACTAAAATTTATTAACTTTGCACTCAGAAAGTCACGGAGGAGGCCACGAGCTTCCTCCATTGTTTTTATAAGTGCGAAAAGTACAAATGATTGACAAGAACGAAGTCCGCCGCCTGGTGGAAGAGGCCATTGCCGGAACCGATGCCTTTGTGGTTGACGTGACCGTCTCGGCCGCAAACGATATTGTGGTGGAGCTTGACAGCGCCACCGGCATAGATCTCGACTTCTGTGCCGACCTCAACAGAAGTCTCAACGAAAAACTCGACCGCGAGGATGAGGACTACAGCCTCGAAGTGGGCACCGCTTCGCTCACCGCACCTTTCAAAGTCAAAGGACAGTATGAGAAGAACCTCGGCAACGAGGTGGAGGTGCTGACCCGCGACGGCAAGAAACTCAAGGGAGTGCTCACCGCCGTGACTGACGAAGACTTCACCATCGAAGTCACCCGCAAGGTCAAGGAACCCGGAGCGAAGCGCCCCGTCATGGTGGCCGAGCCGACGGTGATCCCTATGGCCCAGGCAAAGCAGGTCTGCTACGTCATCAACTTCAAATGAGCGGCCGCAGACCGGTTTTTTCAACATACAAGAAGAATAAAAAAGTAAACACAAAGATATCATAATCACCCCTATGGCAAGAAAAGAAGAAGCTCCCAACATGGTGGAGCGTTTCGCCGAATTCAAGGAACTGAAAAATATCGACAAGACCACTATGATCAGTGTGCTTGAAGAGTCATTTCGCAATGTGCTCGCCAAAATGTTTGGCACCGACGAGAATCTCGACGTCATCATGAACCCCGACAAAGGCGACGTGCAGATCTTCCAGAATCTCGAAGTAGTGCCTGACGGCGAAGTCACAAACCCCAACCTCCAGATCTCGCTCACCGACGCCCGCGCCGATGACGATCCCGACGTGGAGATCGGCGAGGAGCACACCAAGGAAATCTTCTTTGCCGACTTCGGCCGCCGCGCCATCCTCAACCTCCGCCAGACCCTCCAGTCGAAGATTCTCGACCTGCAGAAGGAGGCCATCTACACCAAGTTCAAGGAACTTGAAGGCCAGCTCGTGTCAGGCGAAGTCTATCAGACCTGGTCGCGCGAGACCCTGCTGCTCGACGATGAGAAGAACGAACTTCTCCTCCCCAAGAGCGAGTCGATTCCCGGCGACTTCTTCCGCAAGGGTGAAAACGTGCTTGCCGTTATCGCCAACGTCGACAACAAGAACAACAATCCGAAGATCACCGTGTCACGTACAAACGAGACCTTCCTCCGCCGCCTCTTCGAACGCGAGGTTCCTGAAATTGTCGACGGTCTGATCAACATCCGCGCCGTGGCCCGCATTCCGGGCGAACGCGCCAAGATTGCAGTGGAGAGCTTTGACGACCGCATCGACCCCGTGGGCGCATGTGTGGGTGTCAAAGGTTCGAGAATCCACGGCATCGTCCGCGAGCTCCGCAACGAGAACATCGACGTGATCAACTACACTGCCAATCCCCAGCTCTTCATCCAGCGCGCCCTCAGCCCCGCCAAAATCTCAAGCATCCACCTCGACGAGGAAGAGAAGAAGGCTGAAGTCTTCCTCCACCCCGAAGAAGTGTCGCTGGCAATCGGTAAGGGCGGTCTCAACATCAAACTCGCCTCGATGCTCACAGGCTATGTGATCGACGTCTACCGCGACAGCCCTGAGGAAATCGACGAGGATATCTATCTCGATGAATTCAAAGACGAGATCGACGGCTGGGTTATCGACGCTCTCAAAGACATGGGCTGCATCACCGCCAAGAGCGTGCTCCGCACCCCGCGTCAGGAACTCATTGACAAGGCCGACCTTGAGGAAGATACCGTTGACAACGTGATCCGCATCCTCAGCGCCGAATTCGAGGACGAAGCTCCCGCAGCGCCTGCTGAGGCTCCCGCAGCTGAAGAAGCCGCTCCCGCAGCCGATGACGCTGCCTCTGCCGAAGAAGCTCCCGCCGAAGAACCCGCTGAATAAGCACACAAGGCCCTGATGCCTTCCGCCGGCGGAATTCCGCACCTCTCCTCCTCAATAAAAATTGTAACACCAATCTCTCAATATGCCGAGAATAAAAATAAGTCAAGCCGCTAAAGAATTCAACGTCACTATCCAGTCGTTAGCTGACCAGTTGAGCAAAAAGGGTATCACAATCGATGCCTCGAATCCTAACACACGTCTGGATGAGAGCGCCTATGATATCCTCGTCGAGGCTTTCCAGCCCGACCGCAAGGAGCGCGAGCGTATCGACCGCATGCGTCAGAAAGAAAAAGAAAAATCAACTGTCGCTACTTCATCTGACCGTGAAGCGGCTGCCTCTGTCACCCACGGACCCCGCGTCATTGGCAAGATAGAGCTTGACAAAAACAATAACCCCATACCTGCGGCTCCCGCCAAGCCTGAGCCTGCAGCCGAGGCTCCCAAGGCCGCAGCGGCTGAGGTTGAGGCCCCGAAGGCTCCTGAAGCTCCCAAGGCCGAAGCCGCTCCCGCGCCTAAGGCCGAGCCTGCGAAACCGGTAGCTCCCGCACCCGCGCCTGAGGCTCCGAAGGCTGAGACTAAGCCTGCCGAGCCCGCCAAGGCTGAACCTGCCGTGAAGAAGGAAGAGGTGAAGGCCGAAGCTCCCAAGCCCGCCGCTCCTGCGGTTGAGGCTCCGAAGGCTCCTGAAGCGCCCAAGGCCGAGGCTCCGGCCCCCAAAGCTGAAACTCCCGCGCCTAAGGCTGAGCCCGCCAAGCCTGCCGCACCTGCGGTAGAGGCTCCGAAAGCCCCTGAGGCTCCGAAGCCTGCCGCTCCCGCGCCTAAGGCCGAAGCTCCGAAGCCCGCGGCACCTAAGGCTCCTGAGGCTCCTAAGGCCGAGGCGAAGCCTGCCGAACCGGCTCCCGCAAAACCTGCCGAAGACGAAGTGTTCCGCTATCAGTCCGACGCCCAGGTGGTGGCTCCCAAAGTGGTGGGCCATATCGATCTGTCGGCTCTCAATCAGTCTACCCGTCCGAAGAAGAAATCAAAGGAAGAGCGCCGCAACGAACGCATCAAGGGTGCGGCCGGTGCCAATGCCTCGTCGCAGGGCGGCGACCGCAAGAAGCGTCGTCGTATCGGCGGCAAGGTAGACATCGAGAAAGCAGCCCAGGGCGGTGAGAATGCCGGCGGCAACAACGGCGGCGGTGGCAACAACCGTGGCGGAAACGGCGGCGGTAACAACAACGGCGGCGGCAACCGTGGCGGAAATGACCGCGGACGTGGCCGTGACCGCGAACGCAACAAACGTCCGGTTCACACCGAAGTCAATGAAGAAGACGTTCAGAAGCAGGTACGCGAGACTCTCGCCCGCCTGACCTCGAAAGATAAGAACCAGAAGAAAGGCGCCAAGTGGCGTAAGGAAAAACGCGAGGCTGTGGCCCACCGCGCCCATGAAGCGGCCGCCGAGGCAGCTGCAGAAAGCAAGGTGCTCAAGCTCACCGAGTTTGTGACCGCCAATGACCTTGCAGTCATGATGGATGTGCCTATCAACAACGTCATCGCCACCTGTATGAATCTCGGTGTGATGGTGTCTATCAACCAGCGTCTCGACGCCGAGACCATCAACATCGTGGCCGAGGAATTCGGCTACCAGACCGAATACGTTTCGGCTGAGGTGGTGGAAGCAATCCAGCAGGAAGAGGATTCGGAAGACGAACTCGTGACCCGTCCGCCGATCGTGACCGTCATGGGCCACGTGGACCACGGCAAGACTTCGCTTCTCGACTATATCCGCAACGCCAACGTGATCGCCGGCGAGGCCGGTGGCATCACCCAGCATATCGGTGCCTACAACGTGAAGCTCTCCGACGGCCGTCACATCACCTTCCTTGACACTCCGGGCCATGAGGCCTTCACCGCCATGCGTGCTCGCGGAGCCAAAGTGACCGACCTCTGTATCATTATCGTCGCTGCCGATGACAATGTGATGCCGCAGACCATCGAAGCCATCAACCATGCCTCGGCTGCCGGTGTGCCCATTGTATTCGCCATCAACAAGATCGACAAGCCCGCAGCAAACCCTGACAAGATCAAGGAAGAGCTGGCCCAGATGAACTATCTCGTAGAGGAATGGGGCGGCAAATACCAGTCGCAGGACATCTCTGCCAAGAAGGGCATCGGAGTGGAGGATCTCATGGAGAAAGTGCTTCTCGAAGCCGAACTCCTCGACCTCAAGGCCAACCCCAACCGTCGCGCCACCGGCTCGATCATCGAATCGTCGCTTGACAAGGGCCGTGGCTATGTGGCCACAGTTCTTGTGCAGAACGGCACACTCCGTGTAGGCGACATCATCCTTGCCGGAACCCACTTCGGCCGCGTGAAAGCCATGTTCAACGAACGTAACCAGCGCATCACCGAGGCCGGTCCCGCCGAACCTACCCTCATCCTGGGTCTCAACGGCGCTCCGACTGCCGGCGACACTTTCAATGTGATGGAAACCGAGCAGGAAGCCCGCGAGATCGCCACCAAGCGCGAACAGCTCCAGCGCGAACTCGGTCTGCGCACCTCCAAGCGCACCACTCTCGAAGAGATCGGACGCCGCCGCGCCATCGGAAACTTCCACGAGCTCAACATCATCGTCAAGGGCGACGTCGACGGCTCGATCGAGGCCCTTTCCGACTCGCTCATCAAGCTCTCGACCGAAGAAGTCAAGGTCAACGTGCTCCACAAGGCTGTCGGCGCCATCTCCGAAAGCGATGTCACCCTCGCAGCCGCCTCTGACGCCATCATCATCGGCTTCCAGGTGCGTCCCTCGCAGGCCGCCCGCCGTGCCGCCGAGCGTGACGGTGTTGAGATCCGCCTCTACTCGGTCATCTATCAGGCCATCGAGGAGGTCAAGGACGCGATGGAAGGTATGCTTGCTCCCGAAATCAAGGAAGAAGTCATCGGTACAGCCGAAGTGCTTCAGACATTCCGCATCTCCAAGGTCGGCACCATCGCCGGTGCCATTGTCCGCGAAGGCCGCATCAAGCGCAGCTGCAAAGTGCGCCTGATCCGTGACGGCATTGTGCGCTACACCGGTGAGCTCGGCTCGCTCAAGCGCATGAAGGACGATGTCAAGGAAGTAACCTCAGGCTATGACTGCGGTCTCTCAATCGCCGGCTACAACGACGTGCAGGAAGGCGACCTCATCGAAGCCTACGAAGAAGTCGAGGTTAAGAAGACTCTCTGACCGGGGGACTTGTACGGACCCTGAAAGGAGAGAGAAAGGATTAAGTGCCGCAGCTCTATGACGCACAATATCCATATCAACATAGGCTCAAACAGCGGCTGCCGCCACGCTCTGATCGAGCGCGCGGCAGCCGCCGTTTCTTCCGCCCTGGGCGGAGAGGTGCTCCGCTCGGAGATCATCGAGACCGAGCCCTGGGGCTTCGAGTCAGACAATACCTTTCTCAACCTCGGACTCATGGCCGTGGTCTCCCTGCCTGACAGCACCGACATGGAGGCCTTTGCCATAGGCCTGCTGAGGCGACTCAGAGAGATTGAGCGCGGAATCGACCCTTCGCCCCACCGCGACAGCGAGGGCCGCTACATTGACCGCGCCATAGACATCGACCTGATAGCCGTAGGCTCCCTTGTGGTCTCGGTTCCGGAGCTCGTCATCCCGCATCCGCGTATGCACGAGCGCTACTTCGTGCTCAGGCCTCTGTCGCAGCTCGATCCGTCGTGGCGCCATCCGCTTCTCGGCCTGACCGCCGTGCAGCTTCTCGAAGGACTGACCTGACGCCGGCGTGAGCGGCGGCCTTTCCCTCTCTGCTGCAATCTTCAAAAACAACCTGAACCAATCCAACAATCACATCAACCGAATGTCAGACAGCGGACTCAAACAGAAAACCGCCAAGGGGCTTCTCTGGGGCGGAATAGGCAGCGGCACCATGCAGCTGCTCAATCTGCTTTTCGGCATATTTCTGTCAAGACTTCTCTCTCCGGCCGACTACGGTGTGGTCGGGGCGCTGACCATCTTCTCGGCTATGGCCGGACTCTTTGCCGAAAGCGGCTTCACTCTGGCTATAGTCAACAGGAAAAACATCAGCCATGACGACTACAACGCCGTGTTCTGGTTCAACATTGTGGCCGGACTGGGGCTCTACGGGCTGCTTTTCGCCCTTGCCCCGCTGATAGCCCGCTTCTATCATCAGCCCGAAATGGTGTGGCTTGCACGCTTTCTCTTCCTGGGCTTCCTTTTCGGAGGAATAGCCACCGCGCCGTCGGCCTACTTCTTCCGCAATCTCAACGTCAAGCTCCGCAGCCAGATTCAGATCTGCGCCATACTTCTCTCCGGCACCGTCGGAGTCACCTGCGCCGCACTCGGCTGCGGCTACTGGGGCATAGCGGCCCAGACCGTCACCTATTCAGGCTGCAACGCGCTGCTGCTGTGGCTGCGTTCGCCCTGGCATCCCACGCTCTCGTTCCGCATGGCCCCGCTGCGCGAGATGCTGCCCTTCAGCTCCCGCCAGCTGATCACCTCGCTCTTCACCCACATCAACAACAACTTCTTCTCCGTGCTGCTTGGCCGCTTCTACGGTATGCAGCCCACGGGCTACTACACGCAGGGCAGCAAGTGGACCACTATGGGCTATTCGACCATCTCCGGAATGCTCAACAGTGTGGCCCAGCCGGTGTTTCGAGAGGCATCCGAAGAGCGCGAGCGCCTCTGCCGGGTGTTTCTCAAGATGCTCCGTTTCACCTCCTTTGTCTGCTTTCCGGCCATGTTCGGCCTGGCAATCGTGGCCAGGGAGCTGATAGTGCTGAGCGTGACGGCCAAGTGGCTTCCGTGTGTGCCTGTGATGCAGATTCTTTGCGTCTGGGGCGCATTCATGCCTGTGGCCACTCTCTACGGCAACCTCTTCAACAGCATAGGCCGTCCGAACATATATATGTGGAACACCATCTCGCTGGGGCTCATGCAGCTTGTCTGTGTGATGCTCAGTTATCCCTACGGGCTGACGGTGATGCTTGAGGTCTATGCCGGAGTCAATGTCTGTTGGCTCTTTGTATGGCACTATTTTGCCGCCCGCCACATAGGGTTGCGCCTCTCCGAGGTGCTTAAGAGCATGATGCCCTACATAGCCGTGTCACTTGCCGTGATGGCCGCCACGGTCGCCGCCACCGCGCGGATCGAAAGCGCCATTGTCTCGCTGCTTGCCAAGATCTTCATGGCCGCCGCGCTCTACGGCCTGCTGATGTGGAGGCTGAAATCAGTGGTGTTCCGCGAGAGCATCGGCTATCTGACCAAAGGGCGCCTGAAGCTCTGAAAAGCCTGCTTGCCATGAGAGCTTGTTTGTTAAACGACCTATAACTCTGAAAGGATATATGGATATACTTGAGAATGTCACGGTGATAATTCCGGCCCACAACCGGCCGGAGCGCCTGCAGCGCCTGCTCGACTACTATCGTGGCACGGGGCTGCGGGTGATAGTCCCCGACTCGTCAGACGCTTTGTTTACCGGGCGCATGGATCAGGGACAGGTGGTCTATCTCCACCGTCCGGGTCTGCATTTTCTGCTGAAGATAAGGGAGATACTGCCCATGATCAGCACCCGCTATGTGTTTTACTGCGCCGACGATGACTTCATAGTGCCCGAAGCGGTCAGAGAGATAGCGGAGTTTCTTGACCGGAATCCGTCATACAGCTGCGCGCAGGGCCACTATCTGACCTTTACCCCCTGCGGTGACGGCGTGCGCTTCACTCCCCGCTATATCCGCAATTTCGACAGCCGTGTGACCGGCGGGAGCGCTGTGGAGCGACTGACCGGTCAGCTCGGAATGTATGCTTCGGTGCTCTACGGGGTGGTGAGGACCGATGCTTTCATCCGCACCTATCAATATTGTTTCGACAGCAAGGGGGAGCCGCGTTTCCGCAATCTGTATCTCGCCGAGGAGTTTTTTCATAACTCGATGCTGATCCACGGCTGCTATGCCACCTTGCCCTGTTTCTACAGCGCCCGCGAGCAGATACGCAATTCTGCGGCGCAGATCACCGTGCCGTCGTCGGTGATCAAGAATTCGCCGGAATACCGGCCGGAGTTCGACGGCTTTGTCCGCGGGCTCACTCTTTTGCTTTCGGAGTGTGCCGGGATGCCGGAGCCGGAAGCCGAGGCTCTGATCAGGCGTGTGGTTTCGGCTCCTGCCGACAAGCCTTCCGTTCTGTTCAAGCGCCGGGTCAATGCGGTTCTTGACCGCCATCCTCTGTTGGGCTGGGCTTCCCGTCTGTCAGTGTGGCGCTATCATCAGAAGGGGTTGAAAGCCGTAAGAGGGCTTCGGAGCTATCCCTGCACCTTTTCCACCCCGGCCACCGAGGCTATTGTCAGAGCCGTCAGGTCAGGGGGAAATGAGAAAAATGGTTGTTGAAAAAGAATTTAAAACATCCGCCGGGAGTGCGATAATGCGGAGAACCCCCGTCCGGAGCGGTAAATCGGTGTCCTCGACCGGACACCATATGCGGGGGAAGATCGCAACCCCGTGACACCTACGCGCTGTGCGCTGCGGTGTCACGGGCTACGAGTAAATCGATGTCCTGCCGGACATCACCATCCGGCTTCGGGTGGGATTGGTGGGGTGTGGCCGGATATCGCCGTGCGGATTGGTGATGGGAGATGGGGTGGTTGTGGCGGTGTTGATTGGAGTTAGGCGATCCGAGGTTTGGAAGTGGGGTATGTTGTTAATAAGCCTCTCCGAGGCAGGTATTTTGGTGGTTTGTCAGGCCCCCAGGCACCGCTCGGCCCTGCGGGCGCTCGCTTACCCTGGGGTTTCGAAAACATAGCCTCTCCGAGGCTTTCGTGGAATTTTCGGATTCGGGCGGATTGCGGGTGGTGATTGGATTCGGGTGGATTGTGGGTGATGAT
>CAMXAZ010000059.1 GCA_947179295.1 uncultured Muribaculaceae bacterium | reverse complement strand
TATCTAAAAGATACACCACTCAGATTTTAACTCTTGTTTTTAAACAACCTCTAAATTTGAATCGGGGTTTTGTGTGGCGGGCGTGATACTGATGTCAGTTGGCCGACGTTCAGAATTTGCCCCATCTGACGATCTCGTCGAGGCTCTTGCGCTTCTTTTCGGGCACAGCCTGCGGATCGGCCGGATAGCCTATCGGAATTATGGCCACGGGCTCTACTCCGGCGGGCAGACCGAAGGCTTCGGCTATCGGGGCCGGGTTGAAGTTACACACCCAGCAGGTGCCGAGCTCAAGGCTTGTGGCTGCGAGGCAGAGATGCTCGATGGCTATCGAGAGGTCTACGTCGGTGTGGTCTTTGCCGTCGCATCCGCGGTGCCAGGCTTCGTCATGGATGCCGCAGGCCACTATGAATTCAGGGGCGGTGCGTATCCACTGGCGGTCGTAGCTGCTGGTGATGGCTTCGCGCTGCTCGGCAGAGTCGGCCACGAGGAATACCCAGGGCTGGCGGTTGCAGGCCGAGGGGGCGAGGCGGGCCACGTCGAGCACCGAGCGGAGGGTGTCGCGGCTCACGGGGCGGTCAGAGTAGTCGCGGCATGAATAGCGCAGCTGGCTCAGACGGTATAACTGGGGGTAGGCGTTGGATTGCATGGGGTGGTGATATGTTTTATCCGGTGTGCGGTTGGATATCTGATTTAAAATAAGTGGGATGTGGGATGTGTGATGGCTGTTTCCTGTTACTTGTCGATGCCGATTTCTTCCTTGATCTCGTAGTGGTTGCGTCCGGGGGCGTTGCGGGCTATCAGCTCGCCTATGAATCCGGTGAGGAAGAGCATGGTGCCGAGGAGCATCATGGTCAGTGCCAGGTAGAAATAGGGCGAATCGGTCACCAGACGGTAGGGATTGCCGTGGGCCATGTCATAGAGCTTGCCGAAGCCTACCACCATCACGGCTATGAAGCCGATGATGAACATCAGCGAGCCGAGCAGGCCGAAGAAGTGCATCGGCTTGGCTCCGAATTTGCCTGTGAACCAGAGGGTGGCCAGGTCGAGGTAGCCGTTGACAAAGCGGTCGAGTCCGAACTTGGTGCTGCCGTATTTACGGGCCTGGTGGTGGACTTCCTTCTCGCCGATGCGGGTGAAGCCTGCGTTTTTGGCGAGATAGGGTATGTAGCGGTGCATGTCGCCGTAGACCTCGATGTGTTTCACCACTTCCAGCCGGTAGGCTTTCAGACCGCAGTTGAAATCGTGGAGGTTCTTGATGCCGCTGACTTTGCGGGCGGTGGCGTTGAAGAGCTTGGTGGGGATGGTTTTCGACAGCGGGTCGTAGCGCTTGCGTTTCCAGCCCGACACGAGGTCATAGCCGTCGCGCATGATCATGCGGTAGAGCTCTGGAATCTCGTCGGGCGAGTCCTGCAGGTCGGCATCCATCGTGATGACCACATCGCCTTTGGCGGCGCTGAAGCCGGTGTTGAGAGCCGGCGACTTTCCGTAGTTGCGGCGGAATGATATGCCGTGGAGGTTCGGATTCTTCTCCTGAAGGCTGCGTATGGTGGCCCAGGAGTCGTCGGTGCTGCCGTCGTCGACGAAGATGACTTCGTAGCTGAAATCATGGTCGTTCATCACGCGCTCGATCCAGGCGGCAAGTTCGGGCAGCGATTCGGCTTCGTTATAGAGGGGTATTACAACTGATATGTCCATTCTGAGTAGTTGTGAATCAGTCTTGTGTGGAGGTGTTTCTTATGTGAGTGCATCAAAAGGCCGGCGGGCGGGTGCGGGCGGTCTATGATTCGGAGCTTCCGCGGCGGCGCTGCGATTTGTGGCGCAGAGCGAAACCGGCTGAAATGATGATAGAGAGTATCGAGCCGCTGACTATCGTGGCCATTATGATCTCGGTCACAATCGCTATCGGGGTGGGGATGAAATTGGCCTTGATCATCTGGGCGGCTATCTCACCGGCTTCGGCCACGGGAGTTCCGGGCAGCTTCCTGCCGGTCTCCACCAGTCCTTCGAGCTGGCTGAGCACGAATCCGGGTTCGATCCACTTCATGTAGATCACCAGCAGCGCTCCTGAAATGAGGATGCCGCAGATGAAAGTCACCACGCCGGTCATCCACATCATGGGGAATGTGGCGCAACCCTGCAGCTCACGGTCATAGCGCCTGAGCACTATGAAGATGAACACCGGCACTCCGAGCATCAGCAGCAGCGACAGCAACCCGGTCAGAGGTAGCGTTTTCCCGAAAATAGAACTGAAAAACATCACCGACAGGTAGATGCCGAACAGGAAGCCGAAGTCGGCGCCCCGGCGGTATGGTGAGGTTATGATTCTTCTGTCTGAATAATCCATATGCGAGAGATGATGATCGTCGGTAGAAAATCTCTACGACTTGCAAAGTTAGGTATTTTTTGGGATTTTATCGAAGAATGTTGTAACTTTGTGCTTCCATGAAAGCATTTGGATCAACATATCTGCTTCGCTTCTTGCTTGTTCTCGTCATGAGTTGCATGGCGGGAGGCTGCCGTATAAGCTACAAGCTCAATGGCGCGGCCATTGACTACACGGTCTATAAAACCATCTACGTCTCCAACTTCCCCATCCGCGCGGCCCTCGTCTATCCGCCTCTGCAGCAGACGTTCGAAAACGAACTGCTCGACTACATAACGCGAAACACCCGCCTGCGGACCATCGACACCAACAATGCCGACCTGCAGCTCGAAGGCGAGATTGTGGGCTACAATCTCTCGCCCCAGGCCGTGACTGAAAACGCCTATGCCTCACGCACCCGACTGACCATCCAGGTTAAGATCACCTACACCGACAACCGCCAGGAGGGCAAGGACATCAGCCAGACCTTCAGCGCCTACCGCGACTTTGACAGCTCGGAGATGCTGACCGACGTGCAGGATCAGCTCTGTTCCGAAATATCCAAAGAGCTTGTCGACCTTATTTTCAACGCCACCCTCGGTGACTGGTAATCAATATTCATCCGTACTGTTATGGAAGAAGCTCTCAGTCATTATCTTCGCGCACTTGCCGACCCTGAAGTGCCGGTCAGCATTTCAGATGTCGACCGTCTGCTCAGGGAATACCCCTTCTTTACGCTTCCCGCCCTGACGCTGATGCGCCGGGAGGGCGCTTCGCTTCCGGCCGACACACGCCGCCGGTTGATGGATGCCCTGGCGCTCAATGCCGCTGATCAGGCCGCTCTGGCCATCATGACCGATCCGCGCAGCGACGTGTGGCTTGATTTCTATCCGCCCGAAAAGAAACCGGAGGTCACAACCGACAATGCCATAGACACCTTCCTCGCCACTTACGGCCATTCGACTCCCGAAGAGGACGCACTGCTTGAAAAGCTGATTTTCAACCCTACGGCTGACTATTCGATGCTCCTTGCCCGCGAGGAGGAAGAGAGCCTGCCCCCGGAGCCCGCTCCGACTGACAACTCGCAGGACGCGCTGATCAACGCCTTCATCCTCAAAAACAAAACCCCGCATCAGTCTGCCCCGCAGGACGGCGAAGAAGTGGCCGCAGAGACTCCCGCCGCACTCCCGCCGGAAGACCATCCGGTGGCCGTCAAAGACACTGCCGATGACTCCTCGCTGAGCGAAAGTCTGGCCAAAATCTACATACGCCGCCGCCGCTACGACAAGGCATTTGAAATAATTCACAATTTGAGTTTGAAAAATCCAAAAAAAAGTGTTTACTTTGCAGACCAATTGCGGTTTTTGCAGAAATTGATGATCAATTCCCGCTATAACACCTGATTTCTAAATTAATAAACCATACAATAATTATGTATATCGTACTGATTGTCCTGACGCTCATCTGCGCTCTTCTTCTCATCTGCGTAGTGCTCGTTCAGAAGTCAAAAGGTGGAGGCCTTTCTTCCTCATTTGCCGGTTCAAACCAGATCATGGGTGTGCGCCGCACCAACAGCTTCATCGAAAAGCTCACCTGGGGCCTCGCCGGAGCCATCTGCCTCCTCTCCATTCTTGCAACATTCGCAATGCCGAAAGCCATCAACGCTTCTTCTTCACGTGTGAGCGCAGCTCCCGCCGAGCAGGCTGTTCCCGCCGACTTCAATACTGAAGTTCCTGCAGCTCCCGTAGCAGCTCCCGCTCCTGCCGCTGACCAGACTCCCGCGCAGGCTCCCGCTGCTGAAGAAACTCCCGCAGAATAATTCATAACAATCGCTCTGCGGATTTTCAACAGGCGAAACATCACATTTGATCTACTCCATCCCCCCTTACCGGCCTGCCCTGACCTTCGAGTCGGTGCAGGCTTGATTTGATTCTATATGAAAGACTTATGGCAGCTGCTGCGGAGGTTCGTGCCACCATATAAAAAGTATCTTCTACTTAATATATTATTCAACTTCCTCTCGGCCTTTCTCACTCTGTTTTCATTCGCGCTGATCATTCCGATTCTTGAAATGCTTTTCAAGGTGAAGGAGGCGCATTATGAATTCATGCCCTGGGGATCAGCCGGGTTGAAAGACACTCTGATCAACAACTTCTATTGGATCACCCAGCAGTGCATAGGCGAATGGGGCCCGATAGGCACCCTTGTGGCTCTCGCCGCGGCGCTGGTCTTCATGACCGGACTGAAAACAGGCACCGCCTATGCCAGCTCCTACTTCGTCATACCGATGAGGGCCGGAATCGTGCGCGACATCCGCAATTTTGTCTATGACAAGATAGTCTCCCTCCCCATCGGCTATTTCACCTCCGAGCGCAAGGGCGACGTCATGGCCCGCATGACCGGCGATGTCGCCGAGATCGAGAACTCCATCATGGCCTCGCTCGACATGCTCTTCAAAAACCCCGTGATGATCATAGTCTGCCTGGGCATGATGATCATGATCTCCTGGCAGCTCACCCTCTTCGTGCTCGTGCTGCTCCCCATAGCCGGACTGGTGATGGGGCGTGTGGGCAAGCGCCTGAAGCGGAAATCGCTCCAGGGCCAGCAGCAGTGGGGCACCATTATGAGCTACATCGAGGAAACCCTCGGTGGCCTGCGCGTCATCAAGGCCTTCAATGCAGAGTCAAAAGTCACAGACCGTTTCCGCAACGGCAACCAGCGCTTCTACAACATCACCACCTCCGTGCAGCGCCGCCAGTCGCTCGCCCACCCCATGAGCGAGTTTCTCGGCACAATGACCATTGCCATAGTGCTCTGCTTCGGCGGCGCTCTGATCCTTTCCGGCAAGACTTCGCTCACAGCTCCGGAATTCATATATTATATGGTGATCTTCTACAGCATCATCAATCCGGCCAAAGATCTCTCGAAAGCGGTCTATGCCATCCAGAAAGGTCTTGCGGCTATGGAGCGTGTGGATGCCATACTTGCCGCCGTCAATCCGATAGCCGATCCCAAGGCGCCGGCCCACATTTCAGATCTCAAAGGCCACATCAGTTACAAGGACGTCACCTTCGGCTACGATCCGGAGCAGCCGGTGGTGTCCGACATTGATCTTGACATCCCCGCCGGCCACACCGTAGCGCTCGTAGGGCAGAGCGGCAGCGGCAAGTCAACCCTCGCCGACCTTCTGCCCCGCTTCTATGACATCAACAAAGGCTCGATCTCGATTGACGGCTGTGACCTGCGTGATCTGCCTGTGCATGAGCTCCGAGGCTTCATGGGCAACGTCAATCAGGAAGCCATTCTCTTCAACGACACTATTTTCAACAACATAGCTTTCGGCGTGAAGAGCGCCACCAGAGAAGAGGTGATCGCCGCCGCCAAGATTGCCAACGCCCATGAGTTTATCATGGCCACTGAAGAAGGCTATGACACAAACATCGGCGACCGCGGCTGCCGTCTTTCCGGCGGTCAGCGCCAGCGCCTGTCAATAGCGCGCGCCATTCTCAAGAATCCTCCCGTGCTCATTCTCGACGAGGCAACCTCGGCTCTTGACAGCGAGAGCGAAAAACTGGTGCAGGAGGCTCTGGAACGGCTGATGAAAGACCGCACCACTCTCGTCATAGCCCACCGCCTCTCCACCATCAAGAACGCCGACCAGATCTGTGTGCTCCACGAAGGACGCATAGTGGAGCGTGGCACGCATGACGACCTGCTTGCTCTCAACGGATATTACACGCGGCTTGTTGAGATGCAGTCCATGAAATAGAAACAGAGATCCCCTCTCGGCTTCGGCCGGCGAGGGGATTCATTTTGTAAGAGTAAAACAGAATATTGAGACAAATAGAAAGTAATTTTTGGCAAAATGTTTGAAAGTTGTTTAAAAATATGTATATTTGTCAAAAATTCACAGAATCTGCCAAGGCTGTCTCCGATAGGAATGATACATGGAAAAAGATTGATATTGTTGAACACTTGGATCGGATAAAGCCTGTTTATAGAGTACATGCTAATGGAAAAAATTGACAATTTAGACCGTAAGATCCTGGAGATCATTATGAGAAACGCGAGGATTGCATCAAAAGACGTGGCTACCGAGTGTGGGGTTTCCCGTGCGGCTATCCACCAGCGCATCCAGCGTATGATCGACCTCAATGTAATAACCGGTTCCGGATATAATGTCGACCCGAAGGTGCTCGGCTACCGTACGTGTACATATATAGGTGTCAATCTTGAGCGCGGGGCCATGTATCGTGAGGTGGTTCCCGAACTTGAGAAAATCCATGAGATCGTGGAGTGTCATTTCACTACCGGACCATATTCGATGCTCATCAAACTCTTTGCCCGTGACAACGAACACCTGATGGAACTGCTCAACGACAAGATTCAGATGATACCCGGCGTCACCGGAACCGAGACCCTCATCTCGCTTGACCACAGCATCTCGCGTGTGCTCCCCGTCACTTACGATGACTGACCCGGCCTGCACTCCGGCCCCTTCCCGCTCTCCTTACTTCCGCTCTCCTCAAACAGCCTTTCCAATTTTACATCTCCCTTTGTAAGCGCAAACCTTTCATGAAGAAACTGATCATGTCATTAGCCCTGGCTGCGGCTTTTCCACTGGCGGCTGAACTTGTGAATATTGATGCCGGATGGCGCTTCGCCTTCGGCAATACCGATCCGGCCAAGGATTTCGGAGCCGGAACCGAATACTTCAACTATCTGACCAAAGCGGCCTCTATCCATAACACGGGGCCTTATGCCGTGAAGTTCAACGACTCGGCATGGGTCAGCGTCGACCTCCCCTTCGACTTCGTGGTCGACCTGCCGTTTGAAAAAGATGCCAGTCACAGCCACGGTTACAAGACCGTGGGCTATAAATATCCGGCATCGTCTGTCGGCTGGTACCGCAAAGTGCTCCCCGTAGCGGCTGCCGACTCGGCCAAACGCATTTCGCTCGTGTTCGACGGCATTTTCCGCGACAGCAAAGTCTGGTTCAACGGCTTCTATCTCGGCGGCGAGCCGAGCGGATATGCCGGACAGCGCTACGATGTGACCCCCTATGTCAATTTCGGCGGCGACAATGTCATAGCCGTCCGCTCCGACGCCACTCTGGAGGAAGGCTGGTTCTATGAAGGCGGAGGCATCTACCGCCATGCCTGGCTCGACATCAGCGAACCGCGCCACATCAGCCCCAACTCTGTTGCCACAGTCTACACCCCCGGTGACAGTCCCGAAATCAAAGTCAGCGGCCGCGTGGCCAACAAGCTCCACGGCCTCACCCCCGCTCCGGGCGAGACCTGGACTCTCTCTGCCGAACTGATTGACCGCGCGGGCTCACCCGTAGCTTCTGAGCGCATCACCCTGACCGATCTCCCCGCTCCTGAAGCCGAAAGCGCCTGGCAGCTCACCCTGCATCCCGCCTCGCTGGCCGAATGGGATATTGAAAACCCCGCCCTCTACACTCTGCGGCTCCGGCTCGACGACGGTCGCTCCGTATCAGCCGAGGATATCGTCACAGGCTTCCGTCGCGCGGAGTTTGATCCCGACCGAGGCTTCATGCTCAACGGCCGTCCTGTGAAACTCAAGGGTGTCAACATGCACCAGGACCATGCCGGTGTTGGAGCCGGAATCCCCGATGCTCTTAATGTCTATAGGCTCAAGGAGCTGAAGAAATACGGTGTCAACGCCTACCGTGCCAGCCACAATCCGATGACCCCCGAAGTACTCGCCGCCTGTGACTCGCTCGGCATTCTGGTCATCGAGGAAAACCGCCTGCTCGGCATCAACGGCTATCACACCGGTCAGCTCCGCAGCATGATTGACCGCGACCGCAACCACCCCTCAATCATACTCTGGAGCGTAGGCAACGAGGAGTGGGGCGTGGAATGGGATGAAAAAGGTGTCCGCATCGTCGACGAACTGCGCGATGTGGCCCATCGCCTTGACCCTACCAGGCAGATGACCGTGGCTACAAGCAGCGGACCGAAACCGGTGATACCTGCTGACGTGGCCGGCTACAATTATATAATGCAGAATCCCGTTGACCGCCACCGCGCCGACTATCCCGCGCGCTCGGCCTACGGGTCTGAGGAGACATCCGGCTGCGGCACCCGTGGAGTCTATTTCGACGACCGCGCCAACGGCCGCATGGCCTCCCTCAACCGCACGCCCGATCCGGCCGACAGCTGCCTCAACCGCATTGAACGCGGATGGAAGTTCTATGACGAGCGCCCCTGGCTCGGAGGCCTTTTCTATTGGACCGGCTTTGACTACCGCGGCGAACCCAATCCGCTCGAATATCCGGCCGTAGGCTCTGAATTCGGCATTCTCGACTATTGCGGTTTCCCGAAAGACGAGGCCATGTATCTGAAATCATGGTGGACCGACGAACCCACGCTCCACGTCTTCCCCCACTGGAACCTCCGGGGCCATGAAGGAGAGGAAATCGACATCTGGGCCTATTCGAATATGGACGAGGTGGAGTTGCGCGTCAACGGCAAGAGCCTCGGACGCAAGCAGATGCCCCGCAACGGCCATCTGTCATGGAAAGCGGTCTACCGTCCCGGCCGCGTTGAGGCCATAGGCTATAAAGATGGCCGCAAGGTGCTCACCAAGCGCATCGAGACAACCGGTGAGGCCGTTAAAGCCATTGCGGAATGTGCCTGGTCAGAAGACGGGCTGCAGGTGATCAATGTCAGCCTTGTCGACAGCAAAGGCCGCTTTGTGCCCGATGCCTGTCAGCCGGTGACAATCTCGCTGACCGATGGCCTGCGGCTGCTTGGCGCCGGCAATGGCGATCCGGCCTTCCGCGGAGAGGAGCGTCCCGCCCCCGGAACCTCCCCCGAAAGCTTCACCATCCCCGCCTTCAACGGTCACGCCCAGTTCATCATCCTAAACCCCGACTCAGCTCCCGTCAGAGTCACCCTCTGAAAATCCATATCGGAAAGAACTTCTGCAAAGATACAACACCCGGTCCACGAAAGAGTGCGATAATGCGGATGGTAGCCCATCCGGAGCCGTAAATCGGTGTCCTGTCGGACACCACATGCCGGGAAGATGACAAAACCCGTGACACCTGCGCGCTTTGCGCTGCGGTGTCACGGGCTATGAGTAAATCGATGTCCTAACGGACATCTCCATCCGCATCCGCATGGTTGCGGGGATGGCGGGTACAACGCGGGATCGCATCCGCATGGTCGCGGGGACGGCGGTTACAACGCGGGACTGCATCCGCATGGTCGCGGGGATGGCGGGTTACAACGCGGGACCGCATCCGCATGGTCGCGGGGACGGCGGGTACAATGCGGACGGGTTCCGGAGGGGCTGCGGTTAGCGGGTGTCCGGCAGGACACCGAATTACTCGTAGCCCCCGACACCGTAGCGCATCGCGCGCAGGTGTCGGGGGGTGAAAGATATTCAAACAAATGTGGTGTCCGGTCGAGGACACCGATTTACCGCCCCGGATGGCCCAGGAATCCGAAATAAAACCGCGGCGGCTTCAGTTAGATGAAGTCGCCGCGGACTGTTATTTTGTCAGCCGGCAGATGTACCGCCATGCGGATAAAATCAGGGCGTGTTTTTTTTACACACTTTTAGAGCTCGATGAGCTTTTTGATCTGCTTTTCGAGATTCTCCTTTGACTGAGCGCCTGCAAGACGGAGATCGCGGACCTGTTCGCCGTTCTTGAAGAAGAGGATGGTGGGGATTGACATGATGCGGTACTGGGTAGTAAGATCATTCTCCTCCTCGATGTTGTATTTGCCGATGGCTACGGTGTCTTTGTATTCTTCGGCAAGTTCTTCAACCACGGGAGCCATGCGCTGGCAGGGACCACACCAGGTTGCCCAAAAGTCGATTACTACGGGTTTGCCGGAAGCGATAATGTCGTGTACGTTCTGATCGGTAAAAGTCATGACAGTTTATTTTAAGTTGATTTTTAAGATTTTAAGGAATTTGATCACGAAGCCCTCCGCAAAGCGGATTGGCCGATGCAAAGGTAGGAATTTCCTTGATATTTCCAACCTTTGCGGCCACTATTCTGCTTTGCGGTCGTGAGGCAGACCGCTAATCGTTGATGGAGAAGCTGATATCTTCCTCGGTCAGGGTGTCGACAAGCTTGCGTGAGATCGGGATGCGCCGCGACGACGAGAGATGGAGCGAGCGGTTGATCTTCGGGTCGAAGATGCGGAACGAGAGTTCGCCCTTGGCATTGGCGTCGCTGCGGATCTCCTCCTCGATCAGCTCCTTGAGGTGCTGTGTGAGCTTGTCGGCCGGCAGGTCGATTGTGATACTGTTGACCAGCTGTCCCTTCACCGTGCTCAGCAGGCGTATGTTCGTGATGTTGAAGCGCGGGTCGGAGTTGGCATACCGGCGTTCGTAGCGTCCGCTTATTAATATAGGTGTGCCGGGCACCCCGTAGTTGTGGAAGTTGATATAGTTTTCATCAAACAGCATGAACTCCGCGCTGCCCGTATAGTCTTCTATCTTCAGTATGCCGAACTGCCCTCCGCGTTTCGACGGGCGGCTGGTGAATTCCACAACCATACCTCCGAAGGTCAGGTCCACACCCTCCACGGGCGCAAACTCGTTGAAGCCCTTGATGGTGCATGATGTTCCATAGTTCAGCTCCATGTAATACGGGTCGAGCGGATGGGCCGAGAGATACATGCCCACCAGTTCGCGCTCGCGTTCGAGCAGGGTGGCTGCAGGCCATTCGGTCTGTGGAACAACCGGCGGACGCCCCGAAGTGGAGAGCTCGGCGTCATCGCCGAAGAGCGACATGGCCGATTTGGTCTTGTCGGCCTGGAATGCCTGACCGTAACGCACGAGGCTTTCCACGAATGCCTCGCCGCGCTGGTTGGTGCCGAAGAAGTCCTCGCGCTTGATGCCCTCGAAGCTGTCAAAGGCTCCTGCATAGACAAGGTTTTCCATCAGGCGGCGGTTGATGCCCTGCGAGGGCACTCGCTCCACGAAGTCATAGATCGACTCGAAGGGACCGCCGGCCTTGCGCTCCTCTATGATGGCCTTGACCACTCCTTCGCCCACACCCTTGATGGCCGCGAGTCCGAAGCGGATATCGCCGTGGGAGTTCACACCGAACTCCATGAAGCTTTCGTTGATGTCCGGACCGAGCACCGAGATCTTCATGCGCTTGCACTCGTCCATGAAGCCCGTGAGCTTATTGATGTCCGAGCGGTTGCGGGTAAGGATCGCCGCCATGTATTCCGACGGATAGTTGGCTTTGAGCCATGCGGTCTGGAAGGCTACCCACGAATAGCAGGTGGCGTGACTCTTGTTGAAGGCATATGACGCGAACTTTTCCCAGTCGGCCCAGATTTTTTCGAGCACCTTCGGGTCGTGGCCGTTGGCCTGGCCGCCCTTGAGGAAGAGGCCTTTCAGCTCGTTCATCTTGTCGATGAGCTTCTTACCCATCGCCTTGCGGAGTGTGTCGCTCTGGCCGCGGGTGAAGTTGGCGAGCAGGCGCGACAGGAGCATGACCTGTTCCTGGTAGACCGTCACGCCGTAAGTGTCTTTCAGATACTTTTCCATCACCGGAATGTCATAGGTGATGGGGCTGCGGCCGTGTTTGCGGGCAATGAAGTCTGGGATATAGTCCATAGGTCCCGGACGGTAGAGGGCGTTCATGGCTATGAGGTCCTCGAAGGTCGAGGGCTGGAGCTCGCGCAGATACTTCTGCATACCGGCCGACTCGAACTGGAAGGTACCTACCGTGTTGCCGAGACTGTAGAGTTCATATGTCTTCGGGTCGTTGATATCAATGTTGTCGATGTCTACCTCGATTCCGCGGGTTTGCCTGATGTTGGATATCGCCTCCTTGATGATCGAGAGGGTTTTCAGTCCGAGGAAGTCCATTTTGATCAGACCGGTGTCCTCGATGATCGAGCCTTCATACTGAGTGACGATCATCTTGTCGTTCTCCTTCGAGTCGACGCTCTTGTCGACGGCCGTGGCCACCGGCACCCAGTCGGTGATCGGGTCGCGGCAGATGATCACGCCGCAGGCGTGCACGCCCGTGTTGCGGACATTGCCTTCGAGCCGTTTGGCATATTCGAGTGTCTCGCGTATGAGCGGATTGTTCGAACTGAGTTCCTGAGCGAATTCAGGCACGTACTGATAGCAGTTCTTGAGGTTGGTTTTCAGAGTCTTGCCGTCAGGACCGTCAGGCATACGCTTTGGCACGAGGTTGGCTATGCGGTTGCTTTCGGGCAGAGGCAGCTGCTCTACGCGGGCCACGTCCTTGATGGCCGATTTGGCGGCCATTGTGCCGAAGGTGATGATGTGGGCCACCTTTTCCTCGCCGTAGCGCTCGGTCACATAGTGGAGCACGTCGGCGCGGCCATCGTCGTCGAAGTCTACGTCGATATCAGGCAGTGAGATTCGGTCAGGGTTGAGGAATCGTTCGAAAAGGAGGTCATATTTGATGGGGTCAACCTGCGTGATGCCCAGACAGTAGGCCACAACGCTTCCCGCTGCCGATCCACGGCCGGGCCCTACGCTGACTCCGAGCTTGTGGCGCGCCACGTTGATGAAGTCCTGCACGATGAGGAAGTAGCCCGGAAAGCCCATTGTCTTCATTATATAAAGCTCGAACTTGATGCGCTCTTCCAGCTCGGCTGTCAGGGGTGACCCGTAGCGACGTTCGGCTCCTTCGTAGGCGAGTTTCGACAGATAGTCGGCCTCGAATTTTATGCGGTAGAGCTTGTCGTAGCCCCCAAGTTTGTCGATTTTTTTCTGAGCGGCTTCGGGCGAGAGCACCACGTTGCCGTTTTCGTCCTGCGTGAACTCGTCAAATAGCTCCTGCTCGGTGATGCGGCTGCGATATTCCTCCTCAGTGCCGAAATCGGCCGGAATCTCGAAGAAGGGCATGATCGGCGCATGGTCTATGGAGTAGATCTCCACCTTGTCGAGAATCTCCAGGGTGTTTTCAAGCGCCTCAGGCAGGTCGGGGAACACGGCCGCCATCTCGGCCTGTGACTTGAACCACTCCTGCTTCGAATAGCGCATACGGGTGGTGTCGGCCACATAGTTGTTGGTCGAGATGCAGATCAGGCGGTCATGCGCCTCGGCGTCTTCCGCGTTGATGAAGTGCGAGTCATTGGTAGCTATGATCTTGATGCCGTGCTTGCGGGCCAGATCGATCAGCACCGGATTCACCTGCTCCTGCTCCACGTAGGTCTCGCGGTTGGCGTTGGGGTCGTTGGTCTTGTGGCGCTGAAGTTCGATGTAGTAGTCATCGCCGAAGGTCTCCTTGAACCACAGCACCTGCTTTTCGGCCTCGTCGAGCTGTCCGTTGGCTATCAGCCTCGGAATTTCGCCACCGAGACAGGCCGAGCAGACTATCAGCCCCTCGCGGTGGGCGGCAAGCGCGGCTTTGTCGGTTCGGGGGTGATGATAGAAGCCGTCTGTATGTGCCTGTGACACGATCTTGATGAGATTCTTGTAGCCTTTCAGGTTCTTGGCCAGCACCACCAAGTGGCGCCCCTTGTCGGTCTTGTCAGAGCGGTCGGTCAGCGCGCCTTTGGCCACATACATCTCGCAGCCGAAAATCGGTTTGAACGCAAGCTTGCGCTCTATCTTCTCGATTTCCGGAGCCAGTTCGGCGCTTATCCTGTCGGCTTCCCCTTCGGGAGCCTCCTCGATCTTCTTCTTAAGGTCGGCCAGCTTGCCTTTGTACTTGCCCTTGACTTTGTTGACGTAGTTGAAATATTCCTTGACACCGAACATGTTGCCGTGGTCTGTCAGCGCGAATCCGGGCATACCGAGATCCATCGCCTTGTCTACAAGACCGGTGACAGAGGCCTGCCCGTCGAGCAGGGAGTATTGGCTATGTACGTGTAGGTGAACGAATTGTTGCATGTGTGATCCTGTGTGGTTTACGGGCGGCCGCCGCGGCCATTCCTAATGCAAATATACGAATTTAGCCCGACACCGCCTATCGCCCCGCCTATAAAATTCCTAAAATCGGGGAAGGCAAGCGGTTCATGCACCAGACACCGCATCTTCATGTAACGGTTGTGCCGATAGCCACCTCCGAGAGAATCTTATCCGGTTTCAGGACACCTATGCCGAGGCAATGGGTATCAAACCCAAAGAACCAACCAAAGGTTTCTCACGTGGTATTTAATCATCAATAGGCTGTGCCGTAATTCTTGGTTGTTACGGCGCAGCCTTAATTAAAAACAAATCAAAACTCCCATACGGGATAGCTGAAAACTTTGGTTTCGTTCTTTCTCTTATGCCACATAGTTAGTCCTATTGCCAAAAGCATACTAATGACACGAGCAATATTGGATATAAGACCACCGGCGGCTACTTCAGTACCCTCCATAGAAAATATGACCCAAGCACCATTCATTAGCATGTGTAGTCCTATGGGAACCCATAAATTAAAATTCCACTCTACATACATCCAACTGAAATATAAAGCACCAATGAATGTAACACCAAAAGCCGCTAAAGTCGAAAGAGCGTCATGTCCTTGATAGAGATGTACTGAACCAAAGTATAAAGCCGGTAGGATTACAGCCCAGCTGAACCCTGTCCTTGCATATCGAAAAAGCAATCCAAACATAAATGCACGGCATATAAATTCTTCTTTAAAACCAGGCAAAATACTTTTTTGCAAAAGTAAAGGAATAGTTAAATCAGGATTTATTCCACCGAAAAGCGGGAAGATTATATATAGTGGAGCTACACATAAAATTGCTATCCCTAATCCTTTAATTATATTCCTATTAAGTCCAAGAAAAGAAAATATATCTTTGGGCTTTATGACAATTGCAGTTAATAAAAGAACTGGTATTATAACAATTAAATCCCTGATAACCTTGTTCAACAGGCTGCCTGAGGCTATTTCTAACATGGATGTTATTTTCCAAGCATTATTCCATAATAGTGCGATAATAACACTTGCCACTATGGAATAAAGTATCTTTGCAAACTTTGTCGAGAGGTTAAACATAAGACTATGAATTGGTTTTATACTTCAAAAATACTCAAAATTGATGAAGTACACAAGCAAAATCCCTTGCTAATAGGTTTGTTAAAGGTTTAACCCATAAATTTACTTCATAGCATATGATGAATAATTCCTTATCGACACACTAAAATTCATCATAATTTTATCTATTAGTAACCTCAAAATATACGACATCTTCGAGAAAAAGAATCGCATTAAATATAACCAACGCTCCTTAAAAATTCAAAAATCAGTTCTAACAATCTTCTCTTATTATCTCATTCAGTACCTATTTAGTACACCCTATAATTTGCAATGTCCTAATAATCAATCATTCTATTCTAATATTATATTGGAAGTGTCTTTTTAGGTACCTGAAAAGGTTTCGGGGTACTCGATCGCTCCCGCCGCTTTGGGCAACTCCTATCGAGAGGAGAGTTGAAGTGCTCAGATGCTGAAATGTCGCACTTCGTTCATTACTTTACCTCCTTCAATTTACCATCTATAAAAACATAATATAAGGGTAGTTCTCTGAAATTAATTGTTTTAACAGTATTATTATCAATTTCAGCATACTTGTATTGTCCCCAAAATTCACCAACTTTTTGAAGGAATCCGTTTAACCCTTTCAGATTTGTAAGGTTTGCTCCTATTCCATATATTTTATAAACGTATCCTATAATTTCATCAAACCCAGATTCATTAAATTTGATTTCTATTATGATTTCCGGAATATTATCATTGTCAAAATCATGAAACCTTATATTAATTTCGTCAACTTTAACAAAGGAATTATGAACGTAGGAATAATTAAAATCCTCCAAAAGATATTCATCAATCCTCTCTAATTTATTAAATTTTGAAAAGACACAATTTACAACACCTAAATTATTAAAGAAAAATAATGATTCTTCTGAATGATCCGAATCAAAGTCAAATTGTATTTGAGGACTTTCTTTCGCAACCCATTCAGCATTCTCTCTTTCATTATCAATTAATGTTTTAATATTTTCACCTTTAATGTTAAAAACTAAAGATGACAAATCATCTGCTTTTATATTGAAAATAAACACAGAGATAAAGATAATTGCGAATAATCGTTTCATTTAAAATGGTAGTGTTTCGTTCAGTGTGTCTGAGGGCACTCTGCTTTAGATGTGACATACAAAGTTAATAAAAAATTCTCGAATTATTTTCATATACCTCATTGGGAGTTTACACCGCGGATTTTTAGCAACTTTCCTCTAAAGAAAAAATCATTTCTTTATTCTGTCGGTGTAAAAATCTAAGGATTTTTATCTAAATTTGCATTGAAAATCACAATGGGAAAGACAACAAAGTCAAAATATTACCTCTTTA
>CAMXAZ010000058.1 GCA_947179295.1 uncultured Muribaculaceae bacterium | reverse complement strand
GTGCCCTGCTATCGGCGATAACAATAGGATAGAACGCATAGTTCTTGCGACCATGACGTTGCAGTCTGATTTTTGTTGCCATTAATTTGTGATTTGTATTGATTAATTCGGGCGCAAAGTTACGGCTTTTGCGCGTGATTGCCAACCGTTGAGCCCTGACAATGCGGTGGATTGGAGCCGTATTTAAATATATTTAACATCTGTGGCGCTCCTTTGCCGGTTCAGTCACAAAAAAAGGACGGCTTGCGGGAACCGTGGTCGGGATCTTGCAAGCCGTCAGAAGGGATATAGCTACTATTGTGTATGTGTGCGGTGGATTGTGGCAGTTGCTGCGGATCAGTTTGACTGCAGATTGCGGGGATGGTAGAGCCAGCCTCTGTATGGCGCTCCCATCGAGCGGACAATGCGGTGCCAGTATGGGTCTTCCTCTCCGCAAAGCAGATCGCTGACGGACGGGATGTCAGTGACGGCCCATACGTTTTTGCGCAGTTCCTCGTCGAGCTGCTCCACTTCCCACCCGCTGTATCCGAGGAAGAAGCGCATGCTGCCTTCGAGGGCATAGCCGTCATTGACAATGGAGATCATGGTGTCGAAATCGCCCCCGATATAAAGGCCGTCGACTATCTCGCGCGACGAGGGGATCAGGTCGCCGAAGGTGTGGACAAAATACAGCCGCTCGCATGACATCGGACCGCCGCAGTAGACGGGTATCGGGGCCGATGCAGTGACGGAGGGCAGGAGATCCTGAAGTGTGTAGCTTGTGCGGTTGTTGAGCACGATTCCCATAGCCGAGCCGCGTTCTTCGTAGTCGACAAGGCAGATCACGGAATGGTGGAAGTAGCGCTCTCTCAGAAACGGTTCGGCGACAAGAAGCGATCCGGCGCGCGGAATGGCACTCCGGTTTATGTCTATGTTGAAGAGCAGTGATTCAAAGTCGAGCATAGTCTGATTGTTTTTTTGACAACCTCTTGTCCGGGCTGAGTCCGGTGTGTGTATTGATGGATATAGCCGCGGTGTGTGCGTATGGTCGTAGTTAATAGTAGGCTCTAAGTTAGTGTTTTTTGTGCGGTGGTGCAAGAAATAAATGTTAAAACAGGAGCCGTGAGAATGTTAAAATCAGAATTGAAATCAGAATTGAAATCCGAGGGGTGAGCCATGATACAGCACAGGCACCGCCTGATGTACGGCGGTGCCTGTGCTGTGAATATGTTTCGGCCGAAGGTGTGCTCAGGCGAGCTCGCCTATGAGGGTGGCGGACGATGAGTCGATCACGCGGACTCTGACCGTGTCGCCCACACGATAGTCGCCGCGGGGGAAGACGAGGGTCTTGTTTTGCTGGTTGCGTCCCACAAACTGTTCGCGTGAACGCTTGGAGACTCCTTCAACCAGCACATCGAAAGTCTTGCCTACGTCGCGGGCATTGCTTTCGCGCGAGAGTTCGTTCTGCACGGCGATCATGCGGTTGAGGCGGTCGATCTTCACCTCTTCAGCCACGTTGTCGGGCATGGTGCGGGCCGCCAGTGTGCCGGGGCGTTCGGAGTATTTGAACATGAATGAAGAGTCGAAGCCCACTTCGCGCATGAGCGAGAGAGTTTCCTGGAAGTCTTCTTCAGTCTCGTCATGGAATCCGGTGAAGAGGTCGGTGGAGATTCCACAGTCAGGAATTGCCCGGCGGATAGCCGCGATGCGTCCGAGATACCACTCGCGGGTGTATTTGCGGTTCATGGCCTTGAGCACCTTGTCGGAGCCTGACTGAACGGGCAGGTGGATGTGCTTGCAGACGTTGGGCTTGGAGGCTATGACAGAGATGATCTCGTCAGACATGTCCTTGGGATGCGAGGTGGTGAAGCGGATGCGCATTTCAGGGGCTGCGTCGGCTACCATTGCCAGCAGTCGGGCAAAGTCGATGGTTTCGCCGCTTTCGGTCTCATAGCGGTAGCTGTTGACGTTCTGTCCGAGGAGGGTTGCTTCCTTGAAGCCGCGGGAGCGGAGATCGGCGAGTTCGGCCAGGATGCTTTCGGCCGAGCGCGAGCGTTCGCGTCCGCGGGTGTAGGGGACAATGCAGTAAGAACAGAAATTATTGCATCCGCGCATTATGCTGATGAAGCCTGAGACGGTGTTGCCTGTGATGCGGGCGGGAATTATGTCACGATAGGTCTCGGTGGTGCTCAGCTCTACGTTGACGGCTTTTTCACCGGCTTCGACCGAAGCGAAAAGGTTGGGGAGGTCGAGATATGAGTCAGGTCCGGCCACGAGGTCCACGCCATGACGTTCGATCAGCTCCTCCTTCACACGCTCGCCCATGCAGCCGATCACACCGATGATGAGTTTCGGCAGATCTTTGGAGCGCTTGCGGCGGAGCGATGCGAGGTAGGCCAGGCGCGAGACTATCTTCTGCTCGGCGTTGTCGCGGATCGAGCATGTGTTAAGCAACACGGCGTCGGCTTCTTCCGGAGTAGCCGCCATCTCATAGCCTACGGTCTCCATGATGGAGGCCACTACCTCACTGTCTGCCACATTCATCTGGCAGCCATAGGTTTCTATATGTAATTTACGTGATTGTGTCATATTTTTAAGGTGGAAACTTTGGCGAAAAGCATAAGAATCCGTAATTTTGCTACAAAATTAAGAAAAACCGCGCAACGGGCAATGGAGAAACTGATATTATTCCTGATAGTATTCGGTGTCGGTTCGTTCTTTGAGTACCTCAAGAAGAAGAGGGAACAGAGAGCGGACAGCGTTGTGGACAAAATTTTTGGCGCCGGTCAGGCATCAGAAACCGCAGTTCAGGCAGAAGCCCGGAAGCCAAAGCGCAAGCCAAAAAAGACGGCGCGCAAGCCGCCTCTGCCGGTCAGCTGTGTCCAGCCGTCTGCGGATGCCGGGAGCAGCCGTCTGTCACAGCAACCGCCGGTATTGCCTGACGAAGGAGGTTCGATATTCGACACTCCGATTGACGAAGACGGCACTGAGCAGACAGTTTTTGCCCCCTCCGGCAAGCAAGAGCAGGATCTGAGCGAACACTATCAGCGCTGGCGCCGGGCAATAATTGACAGTGAGATTCTCCAGCGGAAATTTTAGCCTCTACAGATAGAACAGAACAAAAAACAGAACCGATCATTCGAAAAATAAATCTCTCCTTCACCTCCTAAAGAAAATTCAGAAAAAAGAAAAGTTATGAAATTCCCCATCCTGACTCCGGAAGAAGCCGCAGAACTTTTTTTCCACGATGCAAAATGTGGATTTTCCGGTTTTACCGCCCCCGGATCACCTAAAGTGGTAACCCAGGCCATCGCCGCCAAAGCCGAAAAGCTTCATGCCGAAGGCCAGCCTTTCAAGATCAATATCATCACCGGTGCCTCTACCAGCGACAACTGTGACGGCATCCTCGCCCGCGCGAATGCCATCGGCAAGCGCACTCCCTACCAGAACCACCCGGATCTGCGCAAGCGCATCAACTCGCATGACGCCCACTATTTCGACCTGCATCTTTCTGAAGCCGCCCAGAAGCTGCGCTACGGATTTTTCGGTGACCTCGATCTCGCTATCATCGAGGTGTCCGACATTCAGGATGACGGCACTGTAGTGGTAGGCACAGGCGTTGGCAACGTTCCCACAATAGCCCGCATGGCCAAGAAGATCATCATCGAGCTTAACGAGAAACTGCGTCACGCCCTCTACGGACTCCATGACATCTATCTGCCGCTCGATCCCCCCAACCGTGGCGAGATACCCATCTTCAAGGCAAGCGACCGCATCGGTTCGCCCGTGCTGAAGATCGACCCGGAAAAGATTGTCGGTGTGGTGATGAGCGACCACTATGAAGGTGTCAAGGCTTTCACTCCGCTTGACGAGACCACCAAGATGATCGGCGCCAACGTCTGCCGCTTCCTTATCGAGGAACTTCGTCGCGGCGGCATCCCCAAGAGCTTCCTTCCGCTTCAGTCAGGCGTGGGCAATGTGGCCAATGCAGTGCTCTACGGTCTCGCCGACGCAAAGGAAATTCCTCCGTTCGAAATGTACACCGAGGTTATCCAGGATGCGGTGATCGACCTGATGAAGCAGGGCCGCTGCAAATTCGGATCGACCTGTTCGCTGACCGTCTCCAACGAGGTTGAGGACGAGATTATCAGCAATATCGAGTTCTTCAAGGAGCACGTGGTTCTCCGCCCGTCGGAAATCTCCAACAACCCTGAGGTCATCCGCCGACTGGGTGTGATCTCCATGAACACCGCTCTTGAAGCCGACATTTTCGGCAATATCAACTCGACCCACGTGACCGGCACACGCATGATGAACGGTATCGGCGGTTCGGGCGACTTCACCCGCAACGCCTATATCTCGATTTTCTCCTGCCCGTCGATCACCAAGGAAGGCAAGATTTCCAATATCGTGCCTATGGTGTCACACGTAGACCATACCGAACATTCGGTAGACATCATTGTGACCGACCAGGGTATCGCCGACCTCCGCGGTCTTGATCCGGTTGAACGCGCCCATGAGATCATCAACAACTGCGCGCACCCGATTTACCGCGAACTGCTCAACGATTATCTGAAACTGAGCACCCGTGGCGGACAGACTCCCCACACTCTTCACGCCGCACTCGCCTTCCACACCGAGTTCCTCTCGTCAGGCGACATGCGCAACGTAGACTGGTCGAAATTCGCTTAATCCCCACCAACTGACGCCGCAAACTCCGCGGCACAGAAATCATAATCCAATCCGCCTGCGGTATCATGCACTTGATACCGAAGGCGGATTGCGTTTTTTAGTAACCTCTTAGTGTATATTTGAGCGGGCTTTGATAATTTTATATCCATTATAGCCCCTCAATAATATTTTTTCACTAAATTTGCCGATGATTCACGACCGCTCATGAGTACAGAGGTGCCGGCGGGTGAATCTACATTTTTCTGAAAGGTGTTATTGAAATTTTATCTTCCAAATTCAAACTTGGTCGTCTGAATAATCCATGAAGATAGGATTGGCAATAGCATCTGCATCGAATGCCTATACCTACTCCGACAGGGAGTATCTATATGCAATTTCGGTGTGGGGCTATTGTTTTATCTATGGATAAGGTAGACCAAGACCTGAATTTGAGATAAAACAAGATACAATCCTCACACCTTTTTTATATACTCACCATTTCAAAACCGGGGTTTATTGAGGATTGCAAACCGCGAGGCCAGAATCCAATCATGTTAAAATTTTATCTTGCCGCTCTTGGTCTTTGTGTATTCAGTGGAAGTCTTCAGGCCCAGAAGACAGTTAAATTCGACTATCAGACATCACAGGCCCGTTTACTTGACGTCAATCCGACCACCTATGTAAAACCTCTCGTCGCTGAGCTTGTTGTCGATACATCCAACGGCCGCATCAGGGACAAATGGGAACTGACTGCCGCAGAACTGGCGGCTCGTGTCATTCCGGGAGATGACAATGCGACCGTGCGCAATCTCAGAAGCTATGCAGTATTCAAATCATCCGAAAAGCACAACTGCGATGTGGTAGTAGCCGCAACTTTCGATGTGCGAATCACAGAAAGCGGCGCTCAGATCAGCATCGTTGGTTATCCGGCCAATTTTGCCAACTGGAGCTCAAGCAAAATAGCCGACTATGACTGGATTATGATTGAGAAAGGCGAAATCCCTCTGCCAAAGCAGTCTCAAAGCGAAGATGATAAAACAGATGAACAGAAAAAGGGTGGAACGCCTCCGAAGAAGAAATAATATATCCTTTCAAATTAAATCCAATCTAAAATGAAAAAAGTAATTTTACTTCTGCTGACAATTCTTTCGTATTCAGCCTGCACACAAGCGCAGATCATCGAGACAGATTCCAAAATGCGCACCGTAATCCAAGAACCGGAAAAGCCTAAATCTCCACGTTTTACATATTTCACAGCAAAAGTTGGCGGTGGATTATTCAGTGATGGTTACGGAGAAAGTACTTGTCCTTCTGCAAATATAGAATTGGGCGTAATGCGCAAGTTAAACGATCGCGGATTGTATTTCGGCGGTAAGATCGGTGGGCTTATTTTATCTGTTTATGATCCGGCTATCGATCATGTGGAAAATGACAGCTTCATATTTCGTATCGGTCCGACTTTAGGTTTAATAAAACCTCTCAAAGATAATCTGGATTTTGATGGTCATATAGGCATTGCGTATGGATATAGCCACAGTATCACTACAAGTTATTTTAATGCTGAACTTGGCGCAGGCGTATGGTATAATAAGTATTTCGTCGGGATTGAATTTCAGGAATATCTTTATGATTCCAGTCAATATGGCATATTGCTCAACTTAGGTATCAGATTCTGAATAAGATGAACAGAAAAAGGGTGGAACGCCTCCGAAGAAGAAATAATATATCCCTTCAAATTAAATACAATCCAAAATGAAAAAAGTAATTTTACTTCTGCTGATAATTCTTTCGTATTCAGCCTGCACTCAAGCGCAGATCATCGAGACAGATTCCAAAATGCGCACCGTAATCCAGGAACCTGAAAAGCCTAAATCTCCACATTTTACATATTTCACAGCAAAAGTTGGCGGTGGAGCATTAACTGATGGAGACGGAGGCATTTGTCCCTCTGCAAATATAGAATTGGGCGTAATGCGCCAGTTAAACGATCACGGTCTATATTTAGGCGGTGAGATAGGAGGTACTATAATAGGCATTTCCAATAAAACAGAAAATGTAGATAGTTTCATATTCAGCCTCGGTCCGACTTTAGGCATAATGAAACCAATCAAAGAAAATCTGAATTTTGACGGGCATATAGGTATAGGATGGAGCCCAACGTATTGGACAGCCGAACTTGGTGGAGGAGTATGGTACAAAAATTACTTTGCAGGTATTGAAATCAAGGAAAATTTAGATGTTGACTATAACTTTAATGTTTTTGGCATATTGCTCAACTTAGGTATCAGATTCTGAATAAATACATCTGTCGTTTAAAATATATTGTCAAAAAAACAATCCGCAGGCTACTACTGAAAGAGCTGCCTGCGGATTGTATTTTATATTTTTGCTGCGGTGTGGGCGGGCCGGTTATTTGTAGCCGGATTGGGGGAGTGTGGTTTCGGAGTCGTAGACGGCGGGGGAGAGGAGGTCGGGGAGTGATATGGCGTGGCGGTCGAGCGTGGCGGATATTATGCGGTGGCCTATGAAGCGCCCTATGGCTCCGGGCGACCGGGGATTAATGGCTGAGGTGAAGGGGGCCGGACTTACGAGCATTGCTGTCAGCTGCGGGTCGGTCGAGAATATCATTTTCTGTTCGGCCATTGTCTGCCAGACGCGATGTTCGTTGGCATCAGCCCATTTCATCTCTTCGGTGTCATATCCGAGGACCTGCTGCTCGCTTAGGCCGCAGATCTGCATGACGGCTTCTGTGACGGCTCCTTCATAGAGCATACGTGAAAGTGCTGTAGGGTATTCAGCGGAGGGGCGGTAGGGGTAATTGCCGCGGACTATGGCTTCGGCTATGTCAGGCAGGAGCCTTTCAGGAGTCTTGCGGGCGCGGATATAGTCGGGGAAGTAGGCGTAGGGCGGGTAGTCTGTGCCTAAATAGTGGTTGAGTCCAAGGTAGAGCAGGGTGTCGGCCGTGAAGACGGACTGATTGAACGGCGAGACTATGGCTATGACCGCCGGAAAGTGATTGTCGGGAAACAGTTTCTCAAAGCTGAACCTCATACGGCCAAGACTGTTTTCAAGGGGCTGCATGTCATGCCAGACGGAGTCCATAGCCCGGTCATGGAGGCGGATGGCCGGATTGCGGTTGTAGGCGTGGAGCGCAGAGTCGGTCAGCGGTCCGTAGCCTGAGAGAGAAAACAGGGTGGCGGCAGCTGATCTCAATGCCGGATCTTCAGGCATGATGTCGGCCTGCAGGGCGAGGTCAAGGCGCCGGATTTCTACCGGATCTCCTGCCCGGCTTCCGGAGCAGGATGTGAGTAATGACGCAGGCATGGCAAGCATGACGGCCACATATATTATATATAAGGTGTAGTATGGTCTGACGGGGAGATTCATTGGGTGTAGAGTGATCGTTAAGAGGTTGTTTAAAAACAATAGTTAAAATCTGAGCGAAAATTTTGAGATGAAGAGCCATAGGTGCCCAAAACTTTCGCAGGCGAGGGTATTATCTTTTTTCCTTTTAGTAATTTCATGTTTGAGAATTTTTTAAGTTACCTGAGCCTTGGTGTCTCTTTTGCTAAATTGTTGAAATTCGTCAGTCACATAGCTCGCTATGCTCCTTCCTCATTTGCATCAATTTATCTAAAAGATACACCACTCAGATTTTAACTCTTGGTTTTAAACAACCTCTTAATTGTTCAAAAGTAGCTATTTTTTGCCATTAATGCACAAAATCGGGGCTGGGAAATGGCAATTAGGGATAGTTTTACTAACTTTGCCTAAAATTTGGCAAACCAGAAATTCTACATGTCACTGTCACGAATCATAAAGCAGCTTCTACTCATATTGCTTCTGCCTGCACTGGCTCTGTCAGCCGAAGGCAAGGAGTTTACAGTAGTCATAGATCCGGGCCACGGAGGCAAGGATGCCGGTGCTCTCGGACGGAAGACAAATGAGAAGACCATAAATCTGGCAGTTGCCAAACGGCTCAGAGATCTGCTGATGTCAGACATGAAAGATGTCAATGTCATCATGACCCGCAGCAATGACACGTTTGTCACTCTTCAGGGGCGTGCGGACTTGGCTAACCGCAAGCATGCCGATATTTTCATTTCGATACATGCCAATTCGGTCGACAAGAAATCGCCGATGTTCACAAGCGTGAACGGGGCTGCTGTCTATACTCTCGGACTTCAGCGCAGCGAGACGAATCTCAGTGTGGCCATGCGAGAGAATGCGGTGATGAAACTGGAACCGGACTACTCGACGACCTATGAGGGTTTCGATCCGTCGTCGGCTGAAAGCTACATCGCTTTCGAGATGATGCAGCATGCCAATCTCGATCAGAGCATAGAGCTTGCGGAGGCAGTGCAGAATCAACTTGTCAGAACGGCCGGACGCAAGAACAATGGTGTGCGCCAGGCTCCTTTCTGGGTGTTGGTGCGCACAAGTATGCCGGCGATACTTGTGGAGCTGGATTTCATCTGCAACCCTACTATGGAGAAGTTCATGGCTTCGGAGCAGGGGCAGAAGAAGCTTGCACTGGCCATCTACCGCGGTATTGAAAAATACCGCAAGGTCGCTGACAAGCCGTCGGCTTCGCGTAAGGACCGTGTGGTGGCCGACTCAAGGCCTGAGGAACTGCCTTCGGCCGGCGCTGCGCAGTCAGGCTCTGAAACAGGTGCCGGGAAAAAGGCTGAAAGCAAGCCTGCCGCCGCTGACGATGCCAAGGACAGAATTGTATATAAAATACAGTTCCTGACAGCCGGCTCGCCTCTGCGCAAGGGTGATTCGAGACTGAAGGGTCTCTCGCCGGTTGACTATTACAAGGACGGAAATATGGTCAAATACACTTACGGATCATATGGCTCCCAGGCGGAAGCATCTAAAGAACTGAAAAAAATAAAGAAATCATTCCCGGACGCATTTGTCATCAAGACACGCAACGGGAAACGCATCAAATAACACAGACTCATGAAAAAAATACGGACCAAGGAATTCATCATAGGTGCCAGTGTGCTGCTGTCGCTGCTGATTCTCTTCTTCGGAATTGATTATCTCAAAGGCATCAATGTTTTTAAATCGGCCAATTACTATTACGCCTCCTACACGAATGTGGCGGGCCTGTCGCAATCGGCTCCGGTCACTCTCAACGGCTTCAAGGTGGGTCTTGTCAGAGAGATCAGCTATGAGTATGACAATCCCGGACATGTGGCTGTCGAGCTCAGTCTTGACAAGCAGTTGAAGCTCCCGGAAGGCACAAAGGCCGCTCTTGTCACCGACATGCTCGGCACTTCGAGCATCGAACTGCAGATGGGCACAGGCAAGAATTTCTATGAGATCGGTTCGAAGATAGAGGGAGTTGTCAACGGCGGTCTGATGGATCAGCTCGGCGGAGACCTGATGCCGACTTTGGCCAGAATCGCACCTCACATCGACTCGCTTGTTGTTGCGCTGACCACAATAGCAAGTGATCCGGCCCTTCTCCGGTCTGTGCAGCGACTGGACGATATCATGGCCAACCTTGAAGTGTCGACCAAAAATCTTAACGTGGCTATGGCCGGCGTTCCGGCTCTGGTCAACACGGCCAACGGAACCATGACAAACGTGAAGGAGATCTCTGCCAATCTCACTCAGATCTCGGCGGCTCTCGCAGTGGTGTCAGAGGATCTCAAGACGATGCCTCTTGACTCGACAATGCGCAACATCAACAGCATAACAGCCAATCTCGACCGCGCTACACAGCAGCTCAACTCCACGAATTCGTCGCTCGGTCTGCTGCTCAACGATCCGGAGCTTTATAACAATCTGAACAACTGCGCCGCGCATGTGGACAGCATTCTGATCGACCTTAAGAAGAAGCCTAAGCACTACATTCCGTCTATCAAGATATTCTGACACAGCAACCCCGGTCAGAACAGAAATATACAGTAAAAAACTCCGTCTGTGCGAGAAAATGCACAGGCGGAGTTTTTTTATCCGTAATGGTATATGAGTTTCCGGCGGTCGGTATGGCATCGATCCGCTGGTCTGCCTTAATCTTCAGTCTGGAGATTTAAGCAGGATGGAGCGGAGGTCGTTGCGGGAGATTACGCGAATTTCGGTAGGTCCGTAGTCAATGAGGCCCCGTTCTTTCATGGAGTCGAGAGTGTTGATGAATGACGAGCGCTGCACACCGAACATAGAGTAGAGATCGCGCTGGCGGCAGGCGAGCACTATGTCTTTGGCGTCGCGCTGGGTGAGGGCGATGATCCAGAAGGCAATTCGTTCTTCAAGAGATCCGGATGTAAGTGCGACAACTCCGTCAATGGCTTTCTGGGCGTTGGTCGATATGAAGTTAAGATAGTTGAAGAGGCAGACTTCGTCGCTGCGGATGATGGAAATGAAGTCGTTTTTTTCGATTTCCATTATAGATACGGTGTCTATGGCGGTAACGGAGGCCGGAAATAGGGTGTTGCGCCCGAAGAGGAAGTCGGGAGAGATTACCGAGGGCGCTTCGAGCGTCTGGCTGACAATGAACCGGTCGGAACTGTTGCGGATTGAGAGTCGGACTTTGCCGCCGATCACAAACATAAGTCTGGTGCAGGGATCGCCGGCCATGACTATTTTCTCGCCGGGCAGAAATTTGAGAAATGCGAGGCGGGTGCCGCCCACAATCTCGGATATACGGTTATAGCTCACGCCGTTAAACAGCGGAAGCCCCATGAGATTCTCATACATGCTGTTGAGTGCCATAGACGCTATGTTTTTATTTCTATCTATATTAACGGATTTTGGGAGAATTTAGTTTTTCCCGGCCTATGGAATTGCCATTTGTCAGGTTATTTCCCGGAGTTTTCGCGGCGCATTTTGAAATAGAGCTGGGCGGAGTTGATGGTGTTCTGCCAGGCTACATAGGCCGCCGGGGCCACTGATGAAACAGGGTGGAGATAGGTGAGTGCCATCCATATGGCCAGGACGGTGTTTTTCTGGCCAAGTCCCTGCGCCCCTGCAATCTTGTCGCCGCAGCGGCGCCCTATCTTGCGTCCGATCCAGAACTGCGCGCAGCAGACTATGCCTGAAAATATGGCGAGGATGATCATTTCCGGGATGGCTTCGGAGGGTTCGTCCATGATGAAGCTGACGGCGCGTCCGACAACTATGAAGAGCGAGACGGCCCAGATGTAGAACGACACGGCCTGTTTTTCGGCAACCGCGCGATGGACTTTCGGAGCGACTTTCAGCAGGCATAGCGCAAGCACGAGCGGGAGGATTATAAGCGGCATGACTTTGGCTGAGATTGTCAGCAGGGCGTCGGAGAAGGGTATTCCGGCATCGCTCCCCATGAGGGTGAAGATTACGGGGGCGAGCAGGGCGACCGCGATGTTGGATATTATAGAGAATGTGGCCAGGCGCGGCACGCTGCCTCCGAGCATTCCGGTGATGACCGGTGCGGCTGTGGCGGTAGGGCAGAAGACACAGATGAAGGTGCCTTGGGCCACGTCGACGCTCATGGGGGCGATGATGAAATAGAGTGCCAGTGCTCCGATGATCTGCACGGAGAGCAGGCTCCACGACAGAGCGGTGACCCTGAATTCATGTGGCTTCACACGGCAGAATGTGATGAAAAGCATGATGAAGATGAGGTAGGGGGCGATGAATTCAATCCGTCCCATGAAATCATGGAAGAGGATTCCGGCTACCATTGCGATAGGTAGCATCCAGGGTTTGATGCGCTGGCGTAAAAGTGCGATATTCATAAGTAATTAACTCTTGTTTTTTAACAACCTCTTACTATCGGGGTGCAAAATTACCGAATTAATCCCGTAAAATTTGTATGTTTGCAGCCTAAAAACAAATTGAAAATTTTTATGGCAGACAATTATCTTGAGAAACGGATGGAGGAATACCGGGCCGGGAAGCTGGCCTCGAAAGGCGGAAAGTCTTATGTGGTCCGGCAGCGTAAGGCCGGAGAATTTGTGTTGGCTTTTCCGCCAATGAGTGTGCTTGTGCTCTGCGAGGATGCCGCCCTTGCCGGACGTGTGTGCGGCTGTTTCCGGAAAGCGGATTTCCAGGTGGCTTTCTGCATGGCTGACCGACGGGAGGGGACTCGAATAGCCCAGAGCGCCGGCTGCCGGTTCTATCCGGTGGCGACGAGTGATGCCGGGCGGCTCGACGGAGTTGTTGATGATCTGACGGAGCGTTGGGGCGCTGTCGATGTCGTGGCAGACCTGCGTGGACTTAGCGATGACGAGTTAGGCGATTCGGCCGGCGATGTGGCCTCGCTTCTTCTGCTGCATTCCCATCCTGATTTCGGGCTGATTGCTTCGACCGAACTGAATCTTTGAGGTGTGGATTTTTTTGATTACCTTTGTATGCTAATTTTCAATATAATTCAAAACAGTAAATAAACAATTCATTATATCATGGCTCTTCAATGTGGCATCGTGGGACTTCCCAACGTGGGCAAGTCAACATTGTTCAACTGTCTGTCAAACGCAAAAGCTCAGTCGGCCAACTTTCCGTTCTGTACTATCGAACCCAACGTAGGTGTGATCACCGTTCCTGACGCTCGTCTCAACAAGCTTGTCGACATGTGTCAGCCGCGTAGTGTGGTGCCTGCCACAGTCGAGATCGTGGATATTGCCGGTCTTGTGCAGGGCGCGAGCAAGGGCGAGGGGCTTGGCAACAAGTTTCTGGCGAATATCCGTGAGACGGATGCCATTCTCCACGTGTTGCGCTGCTTCGATGATGACAATGTGACGCATGTACACAACACTGTGGATCCTGTCCGCGACAAGGAGATCATTGACTATGAGCTGCAGCTCAAAGACCTTGAGACTGTGGAAAGCCGCATGGCAAAGACTCAGAAGCAGGCTCAGACCGGAGGCGACAAGGTGGCCAAGCTGCAGTATGAGGTGCTGAAGAAGTATCACGATGCGCTTTCGCAGGGCAAGCCGGCGCGTACGGTGGAACTGGAGACCGTCGACGAACAGAAATTCGCCCATGATCTTTTCCTGCTGACAAGCAAACCGGTGATGTATGTCTGCAACGTCGATGATGCATCTGCGGTAGGCGGCAACAAGTATGTGGAGGCTGTCCGTGAGGCTATCAAGGACGAGAATGCCCAGCTGCTGATTGTGGCTGCCCAGACCGAGAGCGAGATCGCCGAACTTGACACCTTTGAGGAACGTCAGGAGTTCCTGGCCGAAATCGGCCTTGAAGAGTCGGGTGTGGCCCGTCTTATCCGTGCGGCTTATGCGCTGCTCAATCTCCAGACATTCTTTACAGCCGGTGCCGATGAGGTCAGAGCCTGGACATTCATGCGCGGCAGCAAGGCTCCGCAGTGTGCCGGCGTGATCCATACCGACTTCGAACGCGGCTTCATCCGTGCCGAAGTGATCAAATATGACGATTATGTGGCTCTCGGAACTGAAAGTGCGGTGCGCGATGCCGGCAAGATGGCAATCGAGGGCAAGAATTACGTTGTCCAGGATGGTGATATCATGCACTTCCTGTTCAACGTCTGACCTGATATGAGGCTTCTGCTGCGGGGCGTTTCCGGCGCTGCTGCCCGATCGCCCCGCTGACAGCCTCGTTCCACTTATCGAAAGAATCTCTCTTCATCCCGATTTTCGGCTCTCAGCCGAGACAAGATGCAATAGTTTACTTACCTGACAATACATAATTTCACGGAGTACCATGAAAAATACTCTTCTCGCCATCTTTTTTGGCGCAGCTGCCATTTCAGCTGCAGGCGCTAATGAAAATAACAGACTGAAACTGCACTATGACCGTCCTGCCGAGTTTTTTGAAGAGGCTTTGGTCATAGGCAACGGCAACCTCGGAGCCATAATCTATGGAGGAACTGCTGAAAACAGGATTTCACTTAACGACATAACACTCTGGACCGGTGAGCCGGAACGCGGAGTGACTACTCCTGACGCCTATAAGGCGATACCGGAAATCAGGGCGGCTCTTGACCGTGGCGACTATCGTGCGGCCGATTCCCTCCATCGCAAAGTGCAGGGGCATTATAGCGAAAACTATCAGCCGCTGGGGCAGTTGACCATCAGCTATGAAGGTGTTGCGCCGGAAGTCAGTGTATATGAGCGTGAACTTGATCTGACTACGGCTGTGGCTGCCAACAGATTCAATGACGGAAAGGGAGAACTGAAAACCGATTATTTTGCCTCGGCTCCTGATTCGGTAATCGTGTTGAGGCTTTCAGGCGAGCATCCGTTTACCGCCACGCTCAGGCTTTCATCGCAATTGCCTGCCAAGATAACGTCTGATGCCCGCGGAGAGATCCGTTCGCTCGGCCACGCCGCCTATCTTTCGCTTCCGGGCTATACGTCGTTTGAAGAAAAATTGAAGTATGACCCGGAACGTGGCACTAAGTTCTGCACTCTTCTGAAAGCTGAAACCGATGGCGGCGAGATTGTCGCTGAGGCTGACGGTGCGCTTAAACTCAAGAATGTCAGAGGGGCCGTTGTCTATATAACCAATGTCACAAGTTTCAACGGTTTCGACCGCGATCCGGCCAAAGAGGGCCGCGATTATGTGGCGCTTGCTGAAAAGCGCATCGAAAAGGCTGTGGCAAAGGGTGCTGACAGCATAAAGCGTGACCATCTTGCAGACTACAAATCATTGTTCTCTCGCGTCAGCCTTGATCTCGGTGCGACGCCTGATTCTGTGGCTGCGCTCCCTACCGATGTGCAGCTGAAACGCTATACAGATCTTAAGGAGGTGAATCCCGACCTTGAGGAGCTGTATTTCCAGTATGGCCGCTATCTGCTGATATCATGTTCGCGCACTCACGGAGTACCTGCAAATCTTCAGGGGCTCTGGAATGAATATATCCTTCCGCCGTGGAGCAGTAACTATACCACCAATATAAATGTAGAGGAAAATTACTGGCCTGCTGAAATCACAGGTCTTGGTGAGCTCCACGCCACCGCCTTGCTCCCCTGGATCAAAAATCTGTCGGTAAGCGGCGAGCGCACTGCCCGTAATTATTATGGTGTGGACCGCGGATGGTGTCTCGCCCACAATTCAGATATATGGGCCATGACGAATCCTGTAGGGCTGACTGAAGGCGACCCCACTTGGGCCAACTGGAACATGGGTGGCGCATGGCTTGCAAGCCATATCTGGGAGCATTATCTGTTCAGCCAGGACAAAAAATTTCTGGCTGAGTATTATCCGGTGCTTAAGGGTGCTGCCGAGTTCTGCATCGGATGGCTCATTGAAAAAGACGGAAAGCTGATCACATCGCCATCTACTTCGCCGGAAAACAACTATGTCACTCCCGATGGTTACGCCGGAGCCACATTCTATGGCGGAGCTGCCGACCTTGCCATGACAAGACAGTGTCTGATGGATGCCCGTGATGCCGCCGAGGTGCTTGGCCTTGATTCAGACTTCCGTGCAGAGGCTGATTCCGTGCTCCAACGACTCTATCCCTATCAGATCGGTCACAAAGGCAATCTTTCGGAATGGTATTTCGATTGGGAAGACCGCGACCCGACTCACCGTCACCAGTCACATCTCTACGGACTCTTTCCCGGAAGACATATTTCACCGGCCTCTACTCCGGACCTCGCGCGCGCATCCGCGCGTACATTAGAAATAAAGGGTGACAACACAACCGGCTGGAGCACCGGCTGGCGTGTCAACCTCCTCGCCCGTCTGCTTGATTCAAAGGGAGCCTATCATATGTATCGCCGCCTGCTGCAATATGTGAGTCCTGACAATTACAAGGGCCCCGACAAGCGGAGTGGGGGAGGTACCTATCCAAATCTTCTTGATGCTCATGCCCCATTTCAGATTGACGGAAATTTCGGCGGAACAGCCGGCGTGGCCGAGATGCTGATCCAGTCAACTCCTGAAAGCATCGTTTTGCTGCCCGCTCTACCTGCCCAATGGTCCGATGGAAATGTTAAAGGTTTGCGTGCGCGTGGTGGATTCATAGTAGATATGGAGTGGCAAGGTGGAAAATTGTCATCCGCTACCATATATTCTCCAAATGGTGGATCTACCACAATAGTGCTTCCTGATGGCTCAAAAAAGGCCATAAAACTCAAGAAAGGGGCTAAAATCGCCCTTAAGTGTTAAAATAGTGTTAAAATACCGCGAAATATTTGGAGGGAATTAGGGAAATGTCTACCTTTGCACTCGCTTTTGAGAAGCAAGGCCTGCAGCGGCAGAC
>CAMXAZ010000057.1 GCA_947179295.1 uncultured Muribaculaceae bacterium | reverse complement strand
AATTATAAAATTGGAGTTTCACGAAATATCATAAAAGTTGCCCTTCCAAGGCAACTAACAAAAGTGAGGAAATCAATTTCTCACTTTTGTTTTATATATTTGAGTGAGTGGCAGCGAGTTACAAGCAATCTCTACTATAGGGTTGCTCGACGCAAACCTGATTTCTCACATGATAGCAGAAGCATGTACATGAGATGTGTGCAGTTCGGCTGTAATCGAAATCTATCGGACCGTAAATCTCAACAACATGTCCAGAATTTCGTTAAAATTCACAAAAAAAGATGGCAAGCTTTGCCTCTGCGCTCTCGTTAAAGGTACGCAGGTTCGCCACTATAAGGTGGTAAATGTGTTAACAAAACTACTTGAAGAATATCAGTTTGAGTCCGGCAAAGACTTGTTCGCTATGCACGACCTCGCCGGAAAAGAGCGCATAGAACAGACTCTCATCAAGGATCAGTATGATCAGTCCGTTGCCCTTGACCTCGACTGCACCCAGCGCCGGAAACCACATCTCAACCTCTTCAAGGAGCTGTATTGGAAAACAATGTTGCTGAGTTGATACATTTCTGAAAAATCTTAAGACTTTTTAACCGATACAAACACAATGGTGCACGTGTAAGTTAAAGAATCTGGCGAAACATAGCTGAAACATTTTACTATGAAATCTGCCAAAATCAGCCAAATTGACCAAAATGTGATCTGTTTTAACCACAAGAAATTTATAGCGACCAGCTTTAAAACAGCGCAAAAACAAAGCGTAGTCGATTGAATATCAATCGACTACGCTTTGTGATCCGGCCGCGACTCGAACGCGGGACCGTCTGCTTAGAAGGCAGATGCTCTATCCAGCTGAGCTACCGGACCAGCCTTTTTGCGGTGCAAAGTTACAACTTTTTTCGTAATTCGCAATAAAAGTGACTATATGTCTTTGATAAATCTGACTTATTTTACCTTATTTTACCTTATCGCAATACATATCCGGTGGCATATCAGTCACATTACGGCAATGACACACTCTAAAACCTGCTCAAAATTTCTAAATTGCATTTTGCCGGGCATCAATCACGCTGAAAATTTTGAGACCTCGGAGTGATTTTGTACCTTTGCAGATTGTGATACATCTGCCTGTCATAATATTCAGAGGCCTGCTTATAGGCATTCTTGTTTCGGCTCCGATGGGGCCGATCGGGATGCTGTGTATCCAGCGGACGCTCAACCGCGGACGCTGGCCGGCGTTTTTCACAGGTGTCGGCGCCGGGGTCAGCGATCTGCTCTACTGCCTGCTGACCGGGCTTGGCCTGTCATTTGTGACTGACTTCATACAGTCAAATCAGAGCGTTCTGCAGGTGATCGGTTCGATTGTCCTGATTGTTTATGCCGCCTATCTGTTTGTGGCGAATCCCTCGCGGGCTCTTCAGCCGGCGGCCATGCAACCGGCAAGCTACTGGAAAGATTTCGGGACAGGGTTTCTCTTCACTTTCTCCAATCCTCTGATACTTTTCTTCATCATCGGTCTTTTTGCCCGTTTCAGTTTCCTTGCGCCTGAGTTTCAAGCCTATCACTATGTGGCAGGCTACATCTCGATATTCCTTGGTGCTGTGCTGTGGTGGTTTGGCGTCACATATTTTGTCAACAAGGTGCGCCGCCACTTCAATATCCGCTCCATGTGGCTGCTGAACCGCATCTTAGCCGCCATCATTCTCATCATGGGGGCAATAGGTTTCATCACCGGCATCAAAGACCTGTTTTTCAATTGACTGATTCTATTCCCCTACTCTATTTCATAACCGTAAATATGCAAAAGACACTACACGTACCCTATATAGCTGATCTTGATTTTTTAAATACTGATGCGATTTTCAACCGTCTGGAATCGTCAGGCGTACGCCACAGCATCGGTGAGCTCAACTGGAAGGATCAGTTTCCTTACCATCCGCTCACTACGTTCACCATCGCGCATTCGGCCAACTATATCTACATCAATTTCTTTGTCCGCTGCAACTATCTTCGCGCCATGAATTTCGAGAACAATTCGCCGGTCTATGAAGATTCATGCGTGATGTTTTTCGTGAAGCCCGACGGATCTGAAAAATACTGGAATTTCGAGTTCAACTGCATCGGCGCGATCAAAGCCTCTCACCGAGAGTCGAGGGCTGTCAATGTCACTCCCCTATCCGATTCGGAGATCTCGACCATAGCCGTGCTTCCGTCATGCGGACGCCGCCCGTTCCGCGAAGTGGAAGGCCTGTTTACCTGGGACATTCTGGCTGCAATTCCGCTGAATCTTCTTGGAATAAAGTTTGACGGAAAGCCCATTGAACTTCGTGGCAACTTCTACAAATGCGCGTCAGGAACCTCCCAGCCCCACTATCTGAGCTGGACTCCGGTGCCGACTCCTGAGCCTGACTTCCATCAGCCTCAGCACTTCGGGCAGATCATTCTTGACGGTGTGTCTGACTGACAAATCCGGCCTTATACAAAATATAGCATTCAGCCCGGCAATTGAGATCTCAACTGCCGGGCTGAACGTTTTTATATATCTGAATGATTATAGATCAGACAAGATGAGCGATCAGATCTTCGCGTTCGCCGGGCAGAAGATCAATCACGGGGATTTCGACCATTGTATATGCTCCCGGAGTGAGGCGCATTGACGCGCGGGCCACACCGACAAGCAGCTGGGCGGTGAGAGCCGGGTTGTTGATCGACATATTGAATTCAAAGCGCTGATTCTGTGTCTTGCCGGAAACGCCTTTGCGTACCATGTGCACACCGTGGCCCATATCTTTTACAGCATCGACACTTTCTACTGCCATCACATGTGTTTCGTCAGATGCAAAATAAGGATCTTCCTTGACAGCTTTTGCCACATCTTCAAGGCGGGCTCCGTCTTCAAGTTCTACATAGACCATACGGCGGTGCATACCGTCGCCTTTGGGCATGGTCATTGAAAGCGCATTCTTCACACCGGCTTTCGATTTTACACACACAGTGTGGCCCATGCTCATGCCGGGGCCGAAGTTAGTATAAGTGAGTCCCTTCGGAGCGGCTGCCTCAAGAAGAGTGCGCACGATCGAATCACTTCCAGGGTCCCATCCGGCAGAGATAACGGCCACGCGACCGGCTTTTTTGGCAGCGGCATCGAGTGAGCGGCGAAGGTCGATGATCGAAGTGTGGATATCGAAGCTGTCAACGGTGTTGATTCCCATTGCCAGATATTCGAGAGCATATTTTTCAACTTCGCGTGTGGGAGTAGCGAGAATAGCCACATCCACATGGCCCAGTTCACGGATGTCAGTAACAACCTTATAGGCTGAAAGTTCAGACGGGATGTCTGTCACATTGCGGCGCACTACGCCTGCTATTTCAAAATCGGGGGCTGCTTCAAGAGCTTCAATCGAGAAGCGGCCGATGTTGCCGTAGCCAACTACGGCGGCACGGATCTTTGTCATATTTGCATTATTAAAAATTAGAATGATTCCACGCCTGAAATGCCAACCGTGAATGTGGCTATAATCCGGCGCGGAATCAATATTTTACAGTTTCAGATTATTTTTTTGAAACAATAGCTTCTGTGTCGCGGGCAATCATCAGCTCCTCGTCAGTAGGAATGACAACGACCTTCACTTTAGATGCAGGGGTAGAAACAACCGCTTCCTTGCCGCGGATACCGGAATTCAATTCCTTGTCAATTTCGACACCCATAAACTTAAGGGGCTCGCAGACTGCTTCGCGGAGTGAAGTCTGATTTTCGCCTACGCCGCCGGTAAATACGATGATGTCCACACCGCCCATTTCTGCGGCATAAGCACCGATGTATTTGAGGATACGCTGCTCATACATGGCAAGTCCGAGGATAGCGCGCTCGTCGCCGGCATTGACAGCGGCTTCGATTTCGCGCATATCGCTTGAGATGCCTGTCACGCCTGCCATACCGCTCTCCTTGTTGATGACCTTCTGAAGATCTGTGGCCGACAGGTTGTGCTTGAGCATGAGATAAACGAGCGCTCCGGGATCGACATCGCCAACACGGGTACCCATCATGAGTCCTTCGGTAGGAGTGAGACCCATAGAAGTATCTACGCTCTTACCACCTTCAACCGCAGTGATAGAGCCGCCGTTGCCGACATGGCATGTAATGATTTTTTGATCCTTGCTGTCGACTCCGAGGAATTCACACACACGCTGAGAAACATAGCGGTGGCTGGTTCCGTGGAAACCGTAGCGGCGCACACCGTCTTCCTCATAATACTTGTAAGGCAAAGCGTAGAGGAACGATTTTGCGGGCATTGTCTGGTGGAAAGCGGTATCGAACACTGCCACCTGAGGCTTGCCGGGCATGAGAGTGGTGATAGCGTCAATACCGGTCATGTTGGCGGGGTTGTGGAGAGGCGCGATGTCGTAGCACTGCTTGATCATGTCCTTGACTTCATCGTTGATCAGCACACTTTCGCTGAATTTTTCAGCGCCATGAACCACACGGTGGCCTACGGCGTCAATTTCGTCATAAGACTTGATGCAACCTTCCACAGGATCAGTCAGGAGGTTAAGAATGGCCTGCACAGCACCGTTGTGGTCAACGAGACCGAGCTCGATGACGGCCTTTGAGCCATCGTTTTTCTTATATTTGAGGAAACCGTCGTTAAGTCCGATTTTCTCAACACCGCCTTCGGCAAGCACACTGTTGTCAGCTGTGTCGATAAGCTTATATTTAACTGAACTGCTGCCGCAGTTTAATACTAAGATTTTCATTCTTTAGTCTGTCTTTGCGTATGAGAGATATGATTAGTTGTTTTCCTTAAGACCGATTGCCTGGTTGCAGGTGATGATGATGGTCTTGTAGATATCTTCGGGATAGCAGCCGCGCGAAAGATCGTTGACGGGAGCAGCGAGACCCTGAAGAACCGGACCTACAGCCTGAACGCCGCCGAGACGCTGCACGAGTTTGTAGGCAATGTTGCCGACTTCAAGCGAGGGGAACACGAGCACGTTGGCGCGGCCTGAAAGCGGGCTGTTGGGCGCCTTGCTGTTTGCAACGCCGGGCACGAGAGCTGCATCGGCCTGAAGTTCGCCGTCGAGAACAAGTGACGGTTCCATTTCATGAGCGATCTTTGTAGCTTCAATGACTTTGTCGACACGCTCGCTCTTAGCGCTACCCTTGGTTGAGAAGCTGAGGATGGCAACACGGGGTTCGATGCCTGCGATGTCACGCGCGGTTTTTCCGGCAGACACTGCGATCTGGGCAAGCTGGGCGGCATCGGGTTCGGGCACAACCGCACAGTCGGCAAAAATAAGCAGACCGTTTGTGCCATAGGGAGATCCTTCGGGGAGCACCATCACGAAAGCGCCTGAAACCACGTCAATACCGGGCATGGTCTTGATCACCTGGAATGCTGCACGAAGCACATTGCCGGTGGTGTTGAGCGCGCCGGCAACCTGACCGTCGGCATCGCCGGCCTTCACCATGAGGCAGCCGAGATAGAGAGGATTGGCAGAAGTCATGCGGGCCTCTTCCATCGAGATGCCTTTTTTCTTGCGCAGTTCGAAATAGATAGGAGCATATTTGTCAATCACAGTTTCATCAGCGGGATTGACGATTGTAGCGTTGCCGATGTTCTCAAGTTTGAGCTCCTTGGCCATTGTCATGATCTCGGCCGGATCACCGATCAGAATTATGTCGGCGATACCGTCAGCTATGATGCGGTCGGCAGCTGTAAGAGTTCGGGGTTCTGTGCCTTCGGGGAGGACGATGCGTTGACGCTTTGCTTTTGCGTTAGCGGTAAGTTTTTCAAAAAGACCCATAGGTATGTGATTTAATATTAAAGATTTTGACAATTACAATTTGTCAGAATGCGCTCAGGCTTAAGAGGCTGTTTAAGTCGGGCCATGCTGAATTATCGCACAAAGATACAATGATTTCACCGCTTTTCCAAAATAAAATATTCACATGATTTCTACGTTAAATTATCAAAAGCATATCTGAGCGGCTGTACAAGCCTTTTAAGAAACTTCCATCATCACCAGTCATGACCCGTTTATACCACCTTATATATATAGCGCTTATCGCAGGCGCACTGGCCGGATGTTCCGGAGCAAAGATGAGTGTAGCCGACGAGCAGCTTGCCCGCGGCGAATATTTCGATGCCCAGAAAACCTATCGAAAGATTTACAACAAACTCAATCCACGCGAACAGCGCAGCCAGCGGGCCGAAGTGGCTCTGAAGATGGGCGAATGCTACACACGCCTTGGCCAGGACGCACGTGCTGCCGCCGCCTATCAGAATGCCTTGCGTTACGGCTATCCTGACTCCACGATACTCCTCCAGCTCGCCACTGCACAACACGGGCAGGGCAACTACGCCCAGGCAATCAGAAGCTATGAAGACTATCTGACGATCAAACCGGACGACAGCCATGCCCGGCAGGCTCTTGCCGGTGCACGCCGGGCAGCCGAGCTAAAGCGCAACAAGACCCGCCACGTGGTCAGAAACGCAAAACTCTTCAACTCCCGCCGTTCCGACTTCTCGCCCATGTTTAACGGCGAGGTACTGTATTTCACAACGACCAACGAAAAAGTCACCGGTTCGAACCGCAGCGAGATCACCGGCATGAAACGCAGCGACATCTGGATGGTGCGCAAAAACGAACGAGGCGACTGGCAGCGGCCCGAAGCCGTGGAGGGAGAAGTGAACACCGAATGGGACGAGGGCATCATTTCGTTTTCGCCTGACGGATCAACCATGTATCTCACCCGCGCCATACGCACCCCCGACCGGAATACGGGCGTAGACATCTACACCTCGCGCCGCTCCGATGCACAATGGAGCGCACCTGCGAAGCTTGAGATCACCAACGACACACTTTCAAGCTACGGGCATCCGGCAGTAAGCCCCTCCGGAGAATATCTCTATTTCACATCCGACATGCCCGGCCACGGTGGCAAAGACATCTGGCGCATCAAACTTAACGAGCGGGCCGGAAGTCTTGAAAATCTTGGAGATGCGATCAACACACCCGGTGACGAGGTCTTCCCCTACATGCTCACCGACTCAATAATGTATTTTTCGTCTGACGGACATCCCGGCCTTGGCGGACTTGACATATTCCGGGCCACGCTGACTCCTTCAGGCGGCTGGCTGGTAGAAAATATGGGCTCACCCATAAACTCCGAAGGCGATGACTTCGGCATCACCTTCGCCAACCCCGGCAAAGAGGCCGGCTATTTCAGTTCAAACCGTGGCGACGGCCGCGGATATGACCATCTCTATTCATTCGAACTCCCAGATCTCAAGATCCAGATAAGCGGCTGGGTGCTCGACCGCGATGAAGAACCGGTGCCGAACGCCGTGATACGCATCGTAGGCAATGACGGTTCCAACCAGAAAGCCGTAGCCCGCAACGACGGATCGTTCTCCTTCCCGCTGCAGCGCGGAGTGCGCTATGTGATGCTTGCCGGCGCCAAAGGCTATCTCAACGCCAAACAGGAATTCACTTCAGACACCGCCGAAGAAGACGCCGAATACGGCATAGACTTCATACTGGCCTCGATCTCAAAGCCAAACATCGTGGAAAACATTTTCTACGATTTTGACAAAGCCACTCTGCGGCCTGAATCAAAAGGCGCTCTCGACAGCCTCGTGCAGATGCTGCGCGACAACCCCAACATTACAATCGAAATGGCATCACACACCGACCGCTGGGGGTCTGACGAATATAACATACGCCTTTCCGAACGCCGTGCCAAAAGCGTGGTCGACTATCTGATCGAGTCCGGAATTCCCGCCGCACGACTTCAGTATCAGGGCTATGGCGAATCTCGCCCGAAAAAGATCACCAAGCGTCTTGCCCGCGAGTTTCCTCAGTTTGAAGAAGGCCGTCTGCTTGACGAGGCATTCATTGAAAGCCTCCCGGAAGAGTTGCAGGAAATTGCTGACCAGATAAACCGACGGACTGAATTCCAGGTGCTTTCGGTAGACTATCAGATGTATTGACAGAGCCACTCAGAAAAGCAAAATCGGTCTCCGATGCCGATTTTTGGCACGATAAAGCTGATATTAGCGAAAATAGTTGTAACTTTGCACCCTGAAAAATTTTTGGACAATGCAGAAGATTAGAAATATTGCCATCATCGCCCACGTGGACCACGGCAAAACCACGCTCGTAGACAAAATGCTAATGGCCGGAAAACTGTTTCGTGACAATCAGTCAACCGGTGAACTCATACTCGACAACAATGATCTCGAACGCGAGCGAGGGATAACAATCCTCTCCAAAAACGTTTCAATCAACTACAACGGCTACAAGATCAACATCATTGACACTCCTGGACACGCCGACTTCGGTGGCGAAGTAGAGCGAGTGCTCAACATGGCCGACGGCTGTCTCCTCCTTGTCGATGCCTTCGAGGGTCCGATGCCTCAGACCCGCTTCGTGCTTCAGAAAGCCATCCAGATGGGCCTGAAACCGGTGGTTGTCATCAATAAAGTCGACAAACCCAACTGCCGTCCTGACGAAGTGCAGGAAATGGTGTTCGACCTGATGTGCAATCTCGATGCAAGCGAAGACCAGCTTGACTTCCCCACCATCTACGGCTCTGCAAAACAAGGCTGGATGAGCACCGACTATACCCGGCCGACCGACAACATCACAGCTGTCCTTGACGCCATCATCGAATATATCCCCGAACCCGAAGTGCTTGAAGGCGATGCCCAGATGCTGATAACTTCTCTGGACTTCAGCAGCTATGTAGGCCGAATCGCCATAGGCCGCGTACACCGCGGCGAGCTCCGCGAAGGTCAGGACATAGCTCTCTGCAAGAAAGACGGCACCGTTGTCCGTCAGCGCATCAAGGAGCTCCATACCTTCGAAGGCATGGGACGTAAGAAAGTGCAGTCAGTGAAAAGCGGCGACATCTGCGCCCTCGTTGGCATCGAAGGATTCGAGATCGGCGACACCGTGGCTGATTTCAACAATCCGGAGGCTCTCCCGCGTATCGCCATCGATGAGCCGACCATGTCAATGACTTTCACCATCAATGACAGCCCCTTCTTTGGCAAGGATGGCAAATACGTAACCTCACGCCACATCCATGACCGCCTGACAAAAGAACTTGACCGAAATCTCGCACTGCGCATCACCAAAGCTGACCACGAGGACTCTTGGACTGTATTCGGCCGCGGTGTGCTTCATCTCTCGGTGCTCATCGAGACAATGCGCCGCGAAGGCTTTGAACTTCAGGTAGGCCAGCCGCAGGTTATCCTCAAGGAAATCGACGGACAGAAATGCGAGCCGATCGAAATGCTGACCATCAACGTACCCGAAGAATATTCTTCAAAGATCATCGACATGGTGACCCGCCGCAAAGGCGAGATGGTATCGATGATGACTCAGAACGACCGCATCCATATTGAATTCCTCATCCCCTCACGCGGCATCATAGGTCTGCGCAACAATGTGCTGACCGCATCGGCCGGAGAGGCTATCATGGCTCACCGTTTCCACGAATACCAGCCCTGGAAAGGCGACATCGAACGCCGCACCAACGGATCGCTCATCGCAATGGAAAGCGGAACCGCCTATGCCTATGCCATTGACAAGCTTCAGGACCGCGGACGTTTCTTCATCTTCCCGCAGGAGGAAGTCTACGCCGGCCAGGTGGTAGGCGAAAATGCCAAAGACAACGATATCGTGGTCAATGTCACCAAATCAAAGAAGCTGACCAACATGCGTGCGAGCGGTGCCGATGACAAGGCCCGCATAATCCCGCCGGTAGTCTTCTCGCTTGAAGAAGCTCTCGAATATATCAAGGAGGATGAATATGTGGAAGTGACACCCCATCACCTCCGCCTGCGCAAGATCATTCTTGACGAAATCGAACGTAAGCGCGCCAACAAATCCTGATAAAGAGGTCCGTTAAGCAAAACGAAACGTAAGGAACTGCCACAGATCATTGATCCTGCATCAGTATGCGGAAGTGCCCGCCGACAGGATCATAGCAGATTCCTTCACGGTCAAAATACACCCCCAGACTGCCGTCAGCGGCGAGTCCGCGGGGTGTTCCCGTTTTAAGGCCATGATGCTTGTCGAGCAACCACACGCGGTCGGCTATCTGAAGGGCAATCTCCAGATCGTGAGTTGAAATAAACACAGTGGTCTGCCTTAACCGTGAGAGAGAGCGCAACAGCCGCATGATCTCGACTTTGCTTGGAAAATCAAGAAAGGCGGTAGGTTCATCGAGGAAGATTACCGGTGTCTGCTGGGCAAGTGCTTTGGCTATCATCACTTTCTGTCTTTCGCCATCACTTAGCGAAGCGACCGGGCGTCCGCACAGCGGGCCTATGCCCACAAGACGCACGGCTTCGTCAACAATCTTCCGGTCACTGTCGCCGAGACGCCCCCAGAAGCCTGTGTAGGGGATACGCCCCATCGCCACGAGTTGTTCGACTTTCATATTTCCGACAGCAGGCTTCTCTGTCAGCACCAGCCCGATCACCTTGGCCAGTTCAGGAACGGAATAATCAGAGAGAGACTTGCCGTCAACCGTCACTGATCCTGAAAGAGGCGGCAGCATCCCTGACAAAGTCTTAAGGAGAGTCGACTTTCCGGCTCCGTTCGGGCCGAGCAGACAGGTCATCTCACCTTTGATCAGACACGCATCAAGCGGTCCGGAGACTTTGATGCCCCCGTCACGCCCTTGATAGCCGGTCAACAATCCGTGCAGTTCAACAGAAGTCTGGCTCATATCGGTTTTCTGTATGTTTTTTGCTTTTATCGCGCTCTACCGTTTGCGGTGTGTGCTCCAATAGTGGAAGTTACATTGGCACTCCACCTCTTTTTCTATCTCGTCAGGCAGCGAGGAGAAGAAATCGTGCCCGGTCAGAGCCTCGATGGAGTCAATTGTGACCGCACAGGCCTGCATACCGCCTTTGACCTTTTCATTCGGCATAATAAATCCGATGCCTCTCGCCGGCACGGAATAGGGTGAGATGATAGCCTTGAAAAATTTTCTCGGCACATAGACGCGTGAGTCGCCTATATATTCAATCGGATTACCGTCTATGACCGGTCCGCAGACAATGTAGATGGCGCTGTCGGCCTCGGCCCACTGCCGGCATTTTTCTTCAAGCCCTTTCCAGGACCCGGCATTAAGGCTTTTGGCCTGAGGGCATATGTTGGTAAGCAGGAATGTCTCGGCCATTGCTTCGGCACTCCATTTCATATCTCCGGCAGGCGCCATGTGCCCGCGGTCATAACCTGAATAACTGTAGTCCCAGGTGTCGGCACAGCCTTCCACGTCAGGATCTGACGCAAATTTGTTTGTCCGCGATGCGGCTCCGCTTGTCTCTTCGGCTGTCAGTTCCCAGGAAACCCAGTTGGGTATATGGCATTGCGGATTGAATGACAGATCCATTCCCCGGTAGCTTTTGAACACTGAAGGGGTGCCCGGTCTGGTTTTGACTTCAAGAAGGTTTCCATAGGAGCCTGAACCGGCCGGCAAAGCCGAATCTTCTGTAACCTGCCCGCTAAGATGTGAGGCAAGATAAGCACATCCTGCCATGAGAATCGCTACGATAAGTCCTCGCCACATATTTCTGATGTTTTTTCCAACTTTTTTCTTTCTTGTTCTCTTTCTTGATTTTGCCATAATTCATGAATGATTTTTCAGCCGTCAAGGTCCGTCTGATTGATAATGCGGGCTATTTCGGCTGCATCGGCCACGGATGTACCTGTGGCTATCGGAAGGCTCACTATCTCTCCGGCAAGGCGCTCTGTAACCGGAAGCGGACCATGAGCCAGATCTGCATAGCACGGCTGGCAATGCGGAGGCACGGCGTAATGGATGTCAGTGCCCACTCCCATTTCGGCAAGTTTCTGCCGGAACTGATCACGTTTGCCGCCTGTGACCCTTATCACATACTGATGCCAGACGTGGTCTGTGACTTCCGATGACATATATGGCAACACGATGTCAGGATGCGAGATGGTGCGCTGATAAGCCAGCGCCCGCGCGAATCTATCGGCATTCTCCTGAGCCAGATACGGAAGTTTCACGTTAAGGAAAGCCGCCTGCAATGGATCGAGACGGCAGTTGAAGCCTTTGAATATGTTGTTGTAACGCGACTCTGTGCCATAGTTAGCCAGTGCTCTCATGGTTTTGGCCAGGCTGGCGTCATGGGTAACCACCGCCCCTCCGTCGCCCAAAGCTCCGACATTCTTGGTGGGATAGAAGCTGATGCCTGCCGCGTCACCAAGTGCACCTGCAAACGGCGAAGCGTGAAGCCCCTCCGCCAGAGTGCGGGCGCCGAGAGCCTGCGCGCAGTCTTCAATTATTTTCAGCCCATGCTTTCCGGCGCATTCTGTAAGAGCCGCATCCCAGGCTACACGTCCGTAGAGATGAACTGCCATTATTCCACGTGTGCGCGGTGTGATGGCAGCCTCAAGAAGAGATGTGTCCAGATTCATGGTCTTCTCATCGACATCTGCCGCGACCGGAACAAGCCCGGCATCGCTGATGGCCAGCACAGATGCTATATAGGTATTGGCCGGATAGATGATTTCGTCACCAGGGCTGAAAATTCCCATCTCGCAATAGGCTCTCAGTATAAGCCGCAAGGCATCGAGACCGTTGCTGACCCCTATCACAAATGGAGAGGAAAGCATTTCGCCAAGGCGCGATTCAAAAGCCTCCACTTCGGGGCCTCCGATATAACGGCCGCTGCGTATCACGCGCTCTGCCGCGGCTACAAGGCTGTCGGCATAGGGTTCATTCACGCAACCGAGATCCAGAAAGGGATATTTCATAAAGCAGACCCTTTCTGCCGTGAGGCCAGTTGCTTGAACTCTTCGTAATCACGGATGTATTCATCCGGATCATAGAGGATCGAAGTCATGACCACACACACACTTCCTGAGGCAAAATTATCGAGCGTACGCCAATAGCCTGGGGGGATATACAGTCCTTCATACGGGCGGTTGAGCGTATAGGTCATCCAGGTGTCACCGTCAAAGAGATTCACATTGAAACATCCGTTGACAGCCACCAGCAGCGATTTGGCCTCCTTGTGGGAATGTCCGCCACGAGCCTCTCCGGCCGGGACATCATAGGTCCAGTAACACCGGGCGATCTCAAACGGAATCTGATCATTGTCCTGGACAAAAGTGAGGCTTCCGCGTGGGTCATATATGCGTGGGAGAGGGATGATGCAGGGTTTTGTTATATCCATAGGCTTTTTCTTTGGAAATAATACACGCAAAGGTAATAATATTATGGTGACGTTGGGGCATCGAGAGAGTAAAAAACGCCCGTATGTTGTAAAACACATTTTTTTGCATACCGAAAACGAAAATTTATTACTATTTTGCGGACGTTTTCTTCTTACCTAAAACTAAAACCTAAATTAAATATGAAGGTCTATCAAACAAACGAGATTAAAAACATCGCCTTGCTTGGGAGCAAAGGCTCTGGTAAAACCACACTCGCCGAAGCTATGCTTTACGAGTGTGGAGTTATAAAACGCCGCGGCACCATTGAAGGAAAAAACACTGTAAGTGATTCGTTCCCTGTTGAGAAAGAGTATGGCTACAGCGTATTCTCGACAGTTTTTTATGCGGAATTCCTTGGAAAGAAGCTTAATGTGATAGACTGCCCAGGAGCCGATGACTTTGTCGGGAACGCGATCACCGCACTCAACGTGACCGACACCGGTGTCATACTGATCAACTCGCAATATGGCGTGGAGGTAGGCACCCAGAACATCTTCCGTACAACCCAGTCTCTGAAAAAGCCCGTGATCTTCGCTCTCAACCAGCTTGACGGCGACAAGGCCGACTATGAAAACGTCATGGAACAGATGCGCGAGCATTTCGGCAACAAGATCGTGGCTATACAATATCCTCTGCAGTGCGGAGCCGGCTTCAATGCCATGATTGACGTGCTGCTCATGAAGAAATACTCCTGGGGGCCTGACGGCGGCACTCCTACCATCGAAGAGATACCGGCCGAAGAAATGGAACGCGCCAAAGAACTTCACCAGGCCCTCGTAGAGGCTGCTGCCGAGAATGACGAGACTCTGATGGAGAAATTCTTCGACCAGGGTCATCTCAGCGAAGACGAAATGCGTGAAGGCATCCGTAAAGGCCTGATTGACCGCTCGATCTATCCGGTGTTCTGCGTAAGCGCAGCTAAAGACATGGGTGTACGCCGAATGATGGAATTCCTCGGCAACGTAGTGCCGTTTGTTGAAGACATGCCGGCTCCTGAGACCGTAGACGGAGTGGAAGTGAAGCCTGACAGCAACGGTCCGCTCTCGCTCTACTTCTTCAAGACCACAGTAGAACCGCACATCGGAGAAGTCAGCTACTTCAAAGTCATGTCCGGCACGCTGACTCCCGGCGTAGACCTCGAAAATATCACACGCGGCTCACGCGAAAGAATAGCCCAGATCTATTGCGTCTGCGGCAACATCAAGACTCAGGTCGACAAACTTTGCGCAGGCGACATCGGCGCGACCGTAAAACTGAAAGATGTACGCACCGGCAACACCCTCGACGGCAAGGACTGCGAATACAGCTTTGATTTCATCCGCTTCCCCGAACCGAAATACCGCCGTGCGATCCGCCCCGTGACAGAGAGCGATTCAGAAAAACTCATGGGCATCCTCACCCGTATGCACGAAGAAGATCCGACTTGGATAATCGAACAGTCGAAAGAACTGAAACAGATCATCCTGTCAGGCCAGGGAGAATTCCATCTGCGCACTCTCAAATGGCGCGTTGAAAACAACGACAAACTTCCGATCATCTTCGACGAACCACGTATCCCCTATCGAGAGACAATCACAAAAGCAGCCCGCGCGGACTACCGACACAAGAAACAGTCAGGCGGCGCAGGCCAATTCGGTGAAGTGCATCTCATCATCGAACCTTACACCGAAGGCATGCCTGCCCCCGATACCTATAAATTCGGCAATCAGGAATACAAGATGAGCGTCCGCGACACCCAGGAACTGCCACTCTCATGGGGCGGAAAACTCGTAGTCCACAACTGCATTGTCGGCGGCGCGATTGACGCACGATTCATCCCCGCCATCGTCAAAGGCCTCATGGACCGCATGGAACAAGGACCTCTGACCGGAAGCTATGCCCGCGACGTAAGAGTCTGCATCTATGACGGCAAAATGCACCCGGTTGATTCAAACGAAATCTCATTCCGCCTGGCCGGCCGAAACGCCTTCAGCGAAGCCTTCCGCAACGCCAACCCCAAAGTGCTCGAACCGGTCTATGACGTTGAAGTCATGGTGCCCGGTGATGTCATGGGCGATGTCATGAGCGACCTGCAGGGCCGTCGAGCAATAATCATGGGCATGTCAAGCGACAATGGCTTTGAAAAGATCTCGGCCAGAGTGCCTCTGAAGGAAATGTCGTCATACTCGACCGCGTTGTCGTCAATCACCGGCGGACGCTCGGCTTTCACAATGAAGTTCGCATCCTATGAACTCGTACCGGCAGACGTTCAGGAAAAACTCCTGAAAGAATATGCCGAAAAGTCACAGTCTGAAGACTGATCTACCCCGGTGTGCCTGACCGCACTCCGGTAATCAGACTGCAAATCTGACATTCTTCTACCTTAATATCTTTGACCGCAGGCTATCGCACCTCTCCATAGCGATAGCCTGTTTTGCGTGTTGGGAATAAATTGCTAATTTTGCAGATAGGTAGACTCCATGAACAATCCACAAAAAGAGTTACCGATGATCATTGTAACTTTTAGAGGTCGTTATCTAAAACAACAACGATCTCTAAATTTCGAAGAATTACTTATGTATCAGTATAACGATTCAGACACCATATGCGCCATATCCACCGCCCCCGGCTGTGGAGGCATAGCAGTAATCCGCGTGAGCGGACCCGATGCAATCAGCATCGTCGATAAAATCTGGCGCGGAAAACCACTCTCATCAGTCGGCACTCATACCGCCCACCTGGGCACGATAACAGACCCTGAGAACCCGACAGAGCCGCTTGACAGCGGTGTGGCCACCGTGTTTCGCGCACCCGGAACATTCACAGGCGAAGACGTAGTTGAAATCTCGGTCCACGGCTCCGTGTGGATACAGCGCGAACTGATCAATCTGCTCATACGCACAGGCTGCCGCCTGGCTCAGCCAGGAGAATATACCCGCCGCGCATTCGCTAACGGCAAACTCGACCTTGCCCAGGCCGAAGCCGTGGCCGATGTAATTGCCGCCTCCTCCCGAAGCGCCCACCGCCTTGCGGCATCACAGATGAGAGGCGATTTTTCAAAACGTATCGGAACACTCAGAGAAAAACTTATCGAAATAGCCTCTCTGCTCGAACTCGAACTCGATTTTTCAGAAGAAGACGTTGAATTCGCCTCGCGCATCCACCTGGCGGAACTGGTCAAAAACCTCCACACTGAAATCAGCCGCCTTGCCGCCACTTTTTCAACAGGCAGCGCCCTGAAAGACGGCATCCCCGTAGCGATCGTAGGCGAACCGAACGCAGGCAAATCGACCCTGCTCAACGCCTTGCTGAATGAGTCACGCGCCATCGTCAGCGACATACCCGGAACCACAAGAGACACTGTCGAGGACACAATAGAAATCGACGGCGTCATGTATCGCTTCATCGACACAGCCGGCTTACGCGAAACTTCAGATCACGTGGAAAACCTCGGCATCGGCCGCTCGTTTGAAGCCATCGCCCGCGCGCGCATAGTCATATGGCTCGTGACACCTGATATCAGCCAAGAGAAACTGGCCGAACTGCATACCGAAATCAAAAAACATCTGGCAGAAGGAGCAACCCTTCTTACAGTTCTGAACAAAACAGATCTTCTTGCCTCACCGACTGATCTCCCCCACCCTTTGCAGAGCATTTTCAATGACAACCATCAGGCAGAATCACAAGGACATATCCCATCGACAAAATTGACTGAAAAGCCTATACAGATCTCAGCATCAACAGGCCACAACATCGACCGGCTCACACAAGCGCTCCACACCCTCTCAGGAGTCAATGATTCTGCGGAAGCAGACCTCATGGTTACAAACGCACGCCACTACGAAGCCCTGACACACGCCGCAGAATCATTAGCCCGTGTACTTGACGGCCTCCAAGCCAATCTTTCAGGCGACTTCATAGCTCAGGACCTCCGCGAAACCATCCACCACCTCTCCGCCATCACCGGCACCATCACCACCACCGACCTCCTCACCTCCATCTTCCAAAACTTCTGCATCGGTAAATAGGCATAGTATTAAAACCGATTAGAATATATCACCAAA
>CAMXAZ010000056.1 GCA_947179295.1 uncultured Muribaculaceae bacterium | reverse complement strand
AAGACGCATCGGCAACCGCTATATATGGTTCGCGCGCGTCAAACGGTGTCATCATGATCACCACCAAGCGTGGCAAGTCAGGCGAAGCCACCGTCACCTACGACATGTATCTCGGCTGGCAGGAAATGCCCAAGAAATATGACCTGCTCAACCTCCGCGAGTATGCCGAGCATCACAACTACCGCGCGGAATACATCAGCTCCGTTGACCAGAGCGCAGCCTTCATCCGTCCCGACCTCCTTGGCAAGGGCACAGACTGGCAGGACGAACTCTTCCGCAAGGCATTCATGATGAACCACAGCGTCTCAGTGTCAGGCGGCAACGACAAAACCACCTATGCCTTCTCAGGCGGCTATCTCGACCAGGAAGGTATAGCCCGCGGCTCAAGCTTCCAGCGCTTCTCACTGCGCTCCAACCTCGACACCCAGATCAAGAGCTGGCTCAGAGGCGGTGTGAACTTCTCGTTCACAGACTCAAAGCAGGTTGTAGGCACTGACAACAACACCATCATCAGCGCCCTCATCCAGCAGCCAACTGTGGCTGTCACCTCGCCCGACGGCTCTTTCGACGGACCGGACGACGTATGGATGCCCGACAACCCCGTGGGTCTCGCCTCCATCATCACCAACAAAAACAAGAAAACAAACTTCCGCTTCAACGGCTATCTCGAAGCTACACTCTACAAGGGTCTGACCCTCAAGACCGAAATCTCAGGCGACTACAACCTCAACAAGTACTACTACTACATGCCTGACTACACCTTCGGTATCAAGAGCCAGGACATCCGCACCTCCCGCTGGACCAAGACCGACACCAAATACTGGTCATGGCGCAACATTCTCAACTACAACAATACCTTCGCAGGCAAACACAGCATCAACCTCATGGTCGGTCAGGAAGTCTCGAAGAGCTATTGGGAGACACAGGTGGGCACCGCCTCAGGCTTCCTCAACAACACCACCCCCGACCTCTCGGCAGGCGACATCAGCGCATCGACCACAACCGGTTCACGAAATATCAACACCCTCGCCTCATTCTTCGGACGCGCATTCTACTCGTTTGACGACCGCTACCTCCTGACAGCCACCATCCGCCGCGACGGCTCTTCGAAGTTTGCCGACGGCGAAAAATGGGGATGGTTCCCCGCCGTGGCCCTCGCCTGGCGCGCATCTCAGGAAAGCTTCCTCCGCGACGTGCAGTGGCTCTACAACGCCAAACTCCGTCTCGGCTGGGGTAAGACCGGTAACCAGAACGTGACCGACTACGCCTACATGGCCCTCCTCGCCAACAAAACCACTCCCTGGGGTGTCGGCGTGCTCACCGGCAACACCGCCAATCCCAACCTCACCTGGGAATCGACCAGCTCCTACAACCTCGGTGTAGACTTCGGAGTGCTCCAGAACCGCATCGAACTCGTGGCCGATCTCTACTATAAGAAGACCGACAACCTCCTGCTCCAGCTCCCCCTCCCCGGCTTCCTCGGATCTGCCGGCCACGGAGCCGCAAGCAACCCCTGGGGCAACGTCGGCTCTATCGAGAACAAGGGTATAGAACTCACCCTCAATACCACCAACATCACCAACCGCGACTTCACCTGGACCTCAAACGTAGTCTTCTCGCTCAACCGCAACAAAGTCAAGTCACTTGACACCGCCAACTCCTCGATCGAGAAAACCTATCAGCCCAGCTCGACCAACTACATCGTCACCAAGACCGTAGTCGGACAGCCCATCGGCCAGTTCTGGGGCTACAAGGTGATAGGCCGCTTCGACAAGCCCGAAGACTTCTACTACCACGACGCGGCAGGCAACCTGCAGCAGGTAGCCATCCCCGAAGGCAACACCATAGCCCAGAGCTCAACCTGGATCGGCGACTACATCTTCGAGGACCGCAACGGCGACGGCAAGATCAACGCCGAAGACTGCACCTTCATCGGCAATCCCGAACCGAAATTCACCTGGGGCTTCGGCAACACATTCAACTACAAAGGCTTCGACCTGAACGTCATGTTCTCAGGCGCCTACGGCAACAAGGCCCTCAACCTCACCCGTATGCGCATCGAAGACCCGCGCCAGAACTCCAACATCCTGCGCTCGTCGCTCAACTTCGCAAGAGTCGATGTGATCGACCCCACGCTGCCTGATACCGACTACCGCAACCTGCACGTGGTCAACGGCGGCTCTACTACACTTCCCGCCCTGCAGCGCACCGATGCCAACGCCAACTTCACACGCATCAGCGACCTGCTCATCGAAGACGCATCCTACATCCGTCTGCAGAACATCTCGTTCGGCTACACCCTGCCCCGCCAGCTTGTCAACAAGCTCTACCTCGACAACGTGCGCGTATATTTCAGCGCCCAGAACGTCTACACCTGGACCAAATACAAAGGTCTTGACCCCGAAGTCGGCGCCATGTACGGCGACGCCCTCATGACAGGCGTAGACTACGGCCGCTACCCCTCTCCGCGCATCTACACGTTTGGTCTAAACGTATCATTCTAACCGAAATCTGCAATGAAGAAAAACATATTCATCTCAGCTGTCCTCGTGGCAGGAAGCCTCTCACTCGCATCATGCGATGACTTCCTGACAACTCAGAACACCACCCAGGGCAACGACGAAAGCTTCCTCGACAGCGACGCTTCAGTCCTGGCCACCACATCGCCCCTCTACAACTATGTCTGGAACAACTTCAACGAGAAGGCATATTACAGCATGGGCGACGGCCGCTCAAACAACCTCACCGCAAGATGGTCTGACTACATCTTCCCCTACACCAACTTCACCGAAACAGCCCTCTCGCCCGGCCTTGAAGACTCCTGGAACGCCTTCTACTCCGTAGTGGCACAGTCCAACAACGTCATCAACCGCATCCAGAAATACAGCAGCAGCGCCGTTTCCGACGCCGCCAAGACCCAGGGCATAGCCGAAGCCCGCTTCATGCGCGGTCTCGCCTACTGGTACATCGGCTCTCTCTGGAACAAGGGCATCATCTACACCAACACAATCGAAGCCTCGAACAACACCGTCACCCCGGCCCACCGCATGACCGACGTGATGGAATTCGCCATCCGCGACATGGAATTCGCCGCAGCCAACCTCTCGGAAAGCCAGGCCAATCCCGGCCGCGTCACCTGCTACAGCGCCTACGGTATGCTCTCACGCTTCTACCTCTCGATGGCAGGCCTGACCACCGACGGCGAATATGACGGCTCTAACATCGCCACCGACTTCGACCGCGGCAACCGCAACACCTACTATCTCGACCTCGCCAAGAAAGCAGCCCTCAAGTGCATGGAAGGCCCCTACAGCCTCCTTGAAAACTACGGCGACCTCTTTGCCGTGAAGACCTGGAACAACAATGACGAATCAGTTTTCCAGCTCCAGTGGCTTGCAGGCTCGACCGACGCTATCGGCTGGGGCGCCAACAACGCCATCTCGGCCTTCTTCAGCTGGTCGACAATGGTAGGCGAGACAAACTGGGGCAACGCCACATATGCCTCATATGACCTTGTCCGCACCTACGATCCTAAAGACCGCACCCGCCGTCACTACACCATCTGCACCGTTGGCGAAGTCTATCCCGACCTCAACACCAAGAACGACGGATACATCTACAACGTGACAGAAGCCGACTACGAAAAGAAGTGCAACGTCAAGAAACACGTCATCGGCAAGCTCGACGACAACGGTCAGAGCTACCAGCAGTCATCAGGCGTCAACACCTACATGATGCGTCTGGCCGAAGTCTATCTGAACTACACCGAAGCAGCTATGGGCAACAGCGCCTCCACCTCTGACACCGAATACTTCAACCGTGTCCGCGAACGCGCCGGAATGCCCCGCCTGAGCACTGTCACCTACTCAGACCTGATCTACGAGCGCCGCATCGAACTGGCCTTCGAAGGACTCTTCTGGTACGACCTTCTGCGCCGTTCCTACTATCAGCAGTCAGAAGTGGTCAACTACCTCAACCATCAGGACCGCAACGCCTCCTACGCATGGGACGAGACCGAAGACTGCCAGTATGCCAAGACAGCTGATGCCGACGACGTATCGACAGCCACTGTGGCCCACCTCACACTTCCGATCTCCGACGTAGACCGCGGCCGCAACCCGCTCTTAGGCAAAGATCCCGTGGCCTACGAATTCGGTCCGCGTGAAATCAACGTTAACGACCTCTTTAAATAATCCGACTCCATGAAAAGTTTAAAATATATCTGGCTCACCGCCATAGTCCTCTTGTCTGTAGGATTCGCCTCCTGCAACAAAGACGATGAATATTTCGACGACAAATATCAGGGCCGCAAGATCGTGATCGAGAAAGTCTTCCTTGAAGACGTGAAATCATCCGTCCCCGACCGCGAAGTCACCTTCGCGCGCCTCGGCCAGATGATCCGCCTCGAAGGCCACGGATTCATGGGCATGAAGAAAGTCTACATCAACGGCTATGAGACCTACTTCAACCGCGCCTATGTCTCTGACAACTCCATGCTTGTGACTCTCAACGCCAAGACCCCGATCACCAATGCCGACGAGAATGTGCGCAACACCATCCGTCTGGTCAAGGACCGCACCGAGACCGTCTATGAATTCGAAGTCCGCGCCGCCTTCCCGGCCATCACCTCGGTCAGCAACACTCTGCCCGGAGCCGGACAGAAAGTGACCGTCTACGGTTCTTCGCTTCACGAAACCTATCATATCACCCTCCCCGGCGGCATTGAAGTGACTGACAATATCGAAAACGACCCCGACGGCGAATGGTATTCATTCGTGATGCCCTCAGGTGTCAGCCAGGCCGGCTCCATCACCTCTGACGGTGCCAACGGCAAAGCCCAGTCGCCCGACTTCTTCAACAACCGCAACTGCATGATCCTCGACTTCGACGGCAACGGCGTCCACGGATTCTGGGGCTCGTCAAACAAAGACGAGAATGACAACATCAAGCCCGGAGTCTCCATGATCTATGACACCGACCTCGTTGACGACCCCTTAGGAACCGGCTACGGCAAAGTATGCCAGCTCATTCCCCAGCGTCTGCTCAACGAAGGAGGCATCTCATCGGCCAAGCCCCGCGCCACTGAAGTCTGGACCACCGGCAACAAGCACGAAACCGAAGACTGGACCCGCATGACTCCCTTCATCCCGGCCACAACACCGCTGACCGAAGTAGCCCTCCAGTTCGAGGTATATGTACCCAACCCCTGGTCACTCACAGGCCAGATTGTGATCACCCTCGTCAACAACATCACTTTCAGCGGCTACAACGGTGACGAACGCCACTCCAACACCTACTTCTACATCCCCTGGCTCGGCACCGGCAAAGACGGCTATCCTGCAAGCATACCCTTCTTCACCGAAGGCTGGACCACCGTCACTGTGCCTCTGTCGGAATTCAACAACTACAAGGCCATTCTTGAAGACAAGGAAGCCGTAGCCCCGACATTCCAGGACGTGATCACCCTGCGCAACGATGCCTCTAACCAGCAGTTCGGCATGGGCTTCGTCAACTCGGACATCGAAGTGACCTACACCAACGACAAGGGCAAGGAAACAGTGGCCAAATTCCCCTCGGCGCTCTCCACTCAGGAAATCTACGTAGACAACTGGCGCATTGTCCCCTACAAGTTTGTCACCATCTCCGACTATCCCGAAGATGAAGAGACTGAAGAATAAATCTTAAATCCAAGAGACCAACATTATGAAACGCAATAAAATCACATATTCCGCGGCCGCTTTAGCCCTTGCGCTCCTCGCCACCGGCTGTGAAGAGCAGATCATGGAATGGAAGCCGAGCGATCCGACCGTGGAAATCTCGGAGATTCCCCTCCAGCTCCAGGAGCAGATCAAGCTCTATAAACCGATCAAAGACTATGTAGCCCAGTATCAGCCCCACCTCAACCTTGCCATCGGCATGGGGGCGGATATGTATCTCAGCGATCCGGACTACAAAGCCGTGGTCGACGAAAACTTCACCGGCATCACCCTTGGAAATGCCATGAAGATGGGTGTGCTGATGAAATCAAACGGCACCCTTGACTTCACAACCGTCGATCAGGTGCTCGCCTCACTCCCGCAGGGCATGAAGTTCTACGGCCACAACCTGCTCTGGCACACCCAGCAGCAGCAGGCCTACCTCAAATCGCTCATCGCACCCCAGATGGTGCTCCCGCCGTCAGGCGGCAGCGGCATTGCCAACATCATCACAAACTCTGACTTCGAAAGCGGCACAAGAACCGGTTGGACCGGCGACGGCGGCCACTACACCATGACCGTAGTTTCTCCCGGCCATGATTCAAACTATGCCATAAAGCTCGAATGCGACGACAAGACCGCCGTCAACTACGACTGCCAGCTCTGGTGGGATTTCAATTTCGAAGAAGGCAAAACCTATGCCTACCGTTTCTGGGCAAAATCGCCTGACAACATCCAGGTCCAGTTCTTAGGCCAGAATTCAAGCACTTATGACGGCATTTACGGAGAGATCTTCACTGTCGGCAACGACTGGATGCTCTATGAAGGCACTTTCGAGTACAACCAGTCTATGGGTATCAACCACTTCGGTGTCCAGTTCGGCAACTACAAGAACGCCGTGCTCTACATTGACGACTTCGAATTCGGCGAAAAGACTGAAGCTTCGGCCGGACTCTGCCCCAACGGCGATTTCTCAAAAGGAATGGACGGCTGGACTATCAAAAATGAAGGCGCAGGTGTGAGTGTCATTGACATGGACGGCACACCTTCCGGCAACAAGAAAGTGATGAAGCTCATATCAAGTCCCGATTCAAAGGATGCCTACAGCCTTCAGGTGTTCGGTCCCGATATGCCGACAATGCCCGGCTCAAAGATTGAGATCTCATTCTTTGTCAAGTCAGAAGGCACCGGCAAAGGCCGTCTGACATTCAATGGCACGACCAACCAGTGGCCCTGGATCAACTGGACCGGCAAGCAGTCAAGCTGGACCGAAGCTTTCGAAACTTCCGCTGAATGGACCCAGATCAAGTTCGTCATGCAGAACTATAGCTTCGACTTTGCCGAAGGCGAATCCTTGTGGCGCTTCAACCTTGAGTTCGGCTACATCCCCGACATGACATATTATATCGACAACATCGTTGTCACCGACGTCACCGAAGGAAGCGCCGCCAAGACCGTTTCACGCGCAGGTGCCAGCCGTGCATCAAGCATCACCTTCATTCCCAAGTCGGCCGAAGAGAAGAAAGCCATCCTCCTCGACGCTATGGAGACCTGGATCAAGGACGTGATGACCCACATGGGTGACCGCGTGGACGCCTGGGATGTGATCAACGAACCTATCGCCGACGGCTACAACAAGTGGCGCGGCATCGACAACATCTTCGGCAGCAACGCCAACGACGGCACTCCCGACTCGGCTCCCGTAGAGACCGAAGAAGGCGGCCTGACCCTCAACTGGGCCAACGATGCCGGCAACCAGCACTGGTACTGGGGCTACTACCTCGGCAAGGACTATGCTGTCAAGGCATTCGAATTCGCCCGCAAGTATGCTCCCAACCCCGACGTGAAGCTCTTCGTCAATGACTACAACCTTGAGACCAGCCCCGGCAAGCTCGCCGCCCTCATCGACTTCGTAAACTACATTGACAAAAACGGCGCCCATGTCGACGGCATCGGAACCCAGATGCACGTAAACATCTCTCAGTCAAACGGCATCACCAAAGAGCAGGTCGACGCCATGTTCCAGACTCTCGCCGCTACCGGCAAGCTCATCCGAATCACCGAGCTTGACATCGCATTCGGCGTGGAAGACGGCAAGGATATCACTCCCTCGGCCGCACAGCTGATCCAGCAGTCAGAGGCCTACAAGATGATTCTCACCTCCTATCTGACCAACATCCCCAAGGAACAGCAGTCGTCAATCACACTCTGGACTCTCTCTGACAACAAGAAAGAGCACGAATACTGGCTCAAGGGCGACGCTCCCAACGTCTTTGACAAGGATTATGCCCGCAAGGTTGCCTACAAGGGTGTCTGCGACGCTCTCGCCGGCTTCGACATCGGCGCAGAGTTCTCAGGCGATTCCTGGAAAGACCTCTATCAGAAAGAGGAGACCGAAGAATAATCCCTGATCGCACATATTCTTGACAGAATGCGATAACCCCCTACTCCCGCAGCCGACGGCCAGGCTATTGACCCGGCTGCGGGAGTTTTTCTCCATTACCGCCAGATCATTATCCCATGAAACAAAAGACTTCCTTTCTACTGCTGCTCATGCTGCTGATAGCCTCGGCTGCCGCAATGGCCCGCACTGAATCACGCCTTGAAGAGCAGGGCCGGGCCAAAAGGCTCATTGTCGACGGCAAACCCTTTATTATTATAGGTGGCGAGGCCGGTAACTCTATGGCCTCCTCGCCCGACGACGTGGCCTGCTGCATGGACGTGGCTCTCAGCCACGGCTACAACACCGTGCTGATGCCCGTAGCCTGGGAACTGATCGAACCGCAGAAAGGTACGTTTGACTTCTCAAGCGTCGACGAGATCATCCGTCAGGCCACCGACAGCCACCTCAAAGTCGGAATCCTCTGGTTCGGTGCATGGAAGAACTCCATGAGCTGCTATGCGCCTGACTGGTTCAAAAAAGACAGCAAGACCTATCCGCGGGCCCGCACCCGTTCGGGCAAACCGCTCGAAATCGCCTCGGCATTCTCCTCAAAAGTGGCTGAAGCCGATGCCGCCGCATTCACCCGACTGCTCCGCCACATCGCCGAAACCGACACGGCGGGCACCGTGATCATTCTCCAGATCGAAAACGAGATCGGAATGCTCGAAGACGCGCGTGACCACTCTCCACTCGCCCAAAAGGAATATGCCAAAGGCGTTCCCGGAGTTCTCACAGCCCGTCTGCACCTCCTTAACCAAAAGAAATCACTTCACCCGCAGCTCCTTGAGAAGTGGCAGGCCGCGGGCATGAAGCAAAAGGGAAGCTGGACCGAAGTGTTTGGCGACGACATCTACACCGACGAGATCTTCATGGCCTGGAACTACGGCCGCTACGTGGAGGGCCTCGCCCAGATAGCCCGCCGCATCTTCCCTACAATGCCGCTCTACGTCAACGCCGCCATGAACTCGCGTGGCCGCAAACCCGGCGAATATCCTTCAGCCGGACCTCTCGCCCACCTCAAAGACATCTGGCATGTCGCAGCTCCGACTGTCGACATTCTCGCGCCCGATCTCTATGACTCAGGCTTCACTGACTGGGTGAGGGCCTATGCGCTGGCTGACAATCCGCTCTTCATCCCTGAAATCAAATGTGCTCAGCCCAATGCGGCGCAGGCTTTCTATGCCGTAGGCGAGCACAACGCCATAGGGCTCTGCCCCTTTGCCTACAACGGCCGCACAGCCCCGTCAGAGACCGCCTGTCAGGCCGCCGGCACAGCGGCTCTGCGCAGTCTGACCCCGCTGATAGCCGGCCATCTCGGCATGGGGACCATGAACGGCCTCTATTTCGACGCCGACTCGACCGAACGCATTCTCTGCCGCGACGGCCTCAGAATCACCGCCCGCCACTACTTCACCCTCCCCTGGGACCCCAGGGCTACCGACGGTTCGCCCTGGCCGGCCGCCGGCGGTCTGATTGTACGCACGGCTCCGATGGAATATATCGTGGCCGGATCAGGCCTTGTGGTCACCTTCGAGCCTGAGGGCAGCGGCGCTGCGCCTGAGAAAAAGCTCGGTGAAGACGGCTTCCTCGCCTCCGGGTCTGACCGCGGCGCCGAGAAAGAAAGCCGCTGGAAGGGCAAGCGCATCGGCCTGGCATCGGTAGAGGAAATAAGCATCGCCGATGACGGATCGCAAAAGCGCCTCCGCACCTTCAACGGCGACGAGACCCACCAGGGACGCCACGTGCGCATCGGGGTCGACGATTTCAAAATACTCCGCGTAAAACTCTATGAATATGAATAAATCACTGATACTGGCGGCTCTGCTCGGAGCCGGTTCATTCTGCCAGGCCATCAGGGCCGAAGTGAAACTGCCTCAGATTATTTCTGACGGCATGGTAGTGCAGCGCGACCGACCGCTGACTCTCTGGGGCACCGCCGATCCGGGCGAAAGCGTGACCGTCAGGGTGGTCAAGGGCAAAAGCGCCACAGTCACCGCCGACAGCCTCGGCCGTTGGCGCGCTGAACTCCCGGCGCTAAAGACCGGCAAGACCTACACTCTGACCGTAGCCGACAAGACGGTCAGCAATGTGGCCGTGGGCGATGTGCTCCTCTGCTCCGGACAGTCCAACATGGAGCTGCCCGTCAGCCGCGTCACTGACATGTTTGCCGATGAGGTGATGGAATACCGCAATCCCGCCATCCGCCAGTTTCTCGTGCCAAAGGAATTTGATTTCGACGGCGAGCGCTCCGACCTGAGCCCCGCGTCATGGAAATCGGTTGACGATGACGTGATGAGCTTCTCGGCCCTCGCCTACTTCACCGCCAAGGCCCTCAACAGCCGCACCGGGCTCCCGGTGGGAATCATCAACGCCTCCTGGGGCGGCACTCCGGTCGAGTCATGGATCTCCGAAACGGCCATGAGCGACTATCCCTATTATCTGAATCAGAAAGCCGTCTACAGTTCCGAAGCCTACCGCACTGCCCTGAAAGAGCAGGAGTGGCGCAACTATCAGGCCTGGAATTCGGTGATCGACGCCGCCGACCCCGGACTTGCCGGCGCCACAAAGTATTACTCACCCGCTCTTGACGACAGCGACTGGCAGGAAACCGACCTCTTCTCCACCTCCTGGGCCTCTGACGGCATGACGCCGGCCAACGGCTCCCACTGGTTCCGCAAGACCGTCAAGATTGACGCCGCTCATGCCGGAAAGGCCGCCACTCTGCGCATGGGCTGCATTGTCGACGCCGATTCCGTCTGGGTCAACGGCCGCCTCGTAGGCTCCACCACCTATCAGTATCCTCCGCGCATCTATCCGATTCCCGAAGGCCTGCTCAAAGAGGGGGCCAACACAATAACCGTGCGCCTCATCTCGCAGAACGGCGCGCCGCATTTCGTGCCTGAGAAACCCTATAAGATCATCTTCGGTGACCGCCCCTATGCCGTCTACGGCCGGACATATCCCGATGAAATCTCGCTCGAAGGCCTCTGGCGCTACCGCAAGGGCGCGCCTATGCCCGCCGGACCGGCCATGATGTTCTACTGCTACATGCCCTGCGTGCTCTACAACGCCATGATCGCGCCCGTGATCTCCTATCCCGTCTGCGGAACCGTCTGGTATCAGGGCGAGTCAAACGTGGCCCGCAGCAACCAGTATCCGGCACTGCTCGAAACCATGATAGCCGACTGGCGCAAGGCCTCAGGCAACGCCGGAATGCCGTTCTACATTGTTGAGCTGGCCGACTTCCTCCACAAATCAGACCGCGGAGGCCGTGCCGCCTGGCAGGCAATGCGCGAACGCCAGGCCCAGGTGGCCGACGAGACTCCCGGTGTCAGTCTCATCAGAAATTCCGACCTGGGCGAGTGGAACGACATCCATCCGCTCGACAAAAAGACCCTCGGCAATCGCGTAGCCGAAAAAATCCTCTCTGAAAAACAATAATAGGTTGTTTAAAAACCTCTAAATACAACGACCTCTAATATGACCAAATCACAGGAATCCAAAGGCTTCTACAAGCTCTCGATGCTCCAGTGCATCGGCTTCGGATCGGGCGACCTCGCCCAGAATCTGATCTATCAGACCATCAGCATGTATCTGCTGTTCTTCTACACCAATGTCTACGGCCTCGATCCGGCCGTCGCAGCGGTAATGTTTCTGATTGTTCGCATCGTCGATGTCATCTGGGACCCCCTGGTGGGTACCTTTGTCGACAAACACAACCCCCGTCTCGGTAAATACCGCGCCTATCTGGTGCTCGGAGGCATTCCGCTGACCGGTTTCGCCATACTCTGTTTCTGGAACGGCTTCTCAGGTTCGCTGCTCTATGCCTACATTACCTACGTGGGGCTTTCGATGTGCTACACCCTGGTCAACGTACCCTACGGCGCGCTCAACGCCTCTCTGACCCGCGACACGGCTGAAATCACCAAACTGACATCCGTCAGAATGTTCATGGCCAATGTGGGCGGTCTCGCAGTAGGCATGGGCATTCCCTTCGTGCTCCGCCTGTTCGACCCGACCGAGAGCACCGACATGTCTATGGACGATGGCGCCTGGTTCCTGACCATGACCCTCTACGGCTGCGTGGGCCTCGCCCTGCTCCTCTTCTGCTTCTCGCAGTGCCGCGAGAGAGTGGTGATGGACTCCAGCGAGACCGAAAACGTCAGCGTCTCTGACCTCTGGATGGAGTTTGTCCACAACCGTCCGCTCCGCATCCTCGCCTTCTTCTTCGTGACTGCCTTCGCCATGATGGCCGTAGGCAACGCCGCCGGAGCATACTACATTCAGTACAACCTCGGAGGTTCAGCCGCCGAACTCTCGATCTTCATGGGCCTCGGATCTATCCCGGCCTTCATATTCATGCCCATGATCCCCGCCATCAAGAAAAAGGTTGGCAAGAAGGGCATGTTCTATATCTTCCTCCTTGTGGCCATCATAGGCATGGCCATGCTCTACGCCATCTCCATGATCGACGCCCTCAAGGAGCACATGGTCCTCGTCTACATCGCCCAGTTCATCAAGTCGACAGGCGTGATCGTGGCCACCGGCTACATGTGGGCGCTCGTGCCTGAGGTCATCTCCTTCGGCGAATACACCCACGGACGCCGCATCTCCGGCATAGTCAACGCCCTGACCGGTATCTTCTACAAGGCCGGCATGGCCCTCGGCGGCGTTGTGCCCGGACTGGTCCTCGCCTTCGTAGGCTTTCAGAAAGAGGCCCTGACGCAGACTCCCTTCGCCCAGCAGGGCATACTGTGGCTCGTGGCCGTTATCCCCGCCATCCTGCTCGCCCTCGCCATGTTCATCATCTCCCGCTATGAGCTTGATGACGACGTGATTGACCGCATCAACCGCGAAATCGAATCAAGACACAAATAACCCCCTGCAACATCTCCACCCTCCACACACTCCGACTATGAAAAAATTAGCCCTGTGCCTCCCCCTGGCCGCTCTGATGGCCATAGGATGCAGCGCTCCAAAGCAGGAGCCCGCACTGAAAGACTATTTCGCTGACGACTTCCTCATCGGAGCCGCTCTGAACGTAGACCATGTCAAAGGTCTCGATCCGAAGGCCGATTCGATAGTGCGCCGCCACTTCAACTCGATCGTGGCTGAAAACTGCATGAAAAGCGAAGAGATCCACCCACAGGAAGGTGTCTACTTCTGGGACGATGCCGACGCCTTCGTTGACTACGGAACCCGCAACAACATGGCCGTCATAGGCCACACCCTCATCTGGCACTCCCAGCTTGCCCCCTGGTTTGCCGTTGACTCGACAGGCGCGCCGGTGAGCGCCGATGTGCTCAAAGAGCGTATGCGCGACCACATCACCACCATCATGACCCGCTACAAAGGCCGCATCAAGGGATGGGACGTGGTCAACGAGGCCATTGTCGATGACGGAAGCTACCGCCAATCGCCATTCTACGAGATTCTCGGCGAGGAGTTCATTCCCCTCGCATTCCAATATGCTCATGAGGCCGATCCCGACGCCGAACTCTACATCAACGACTATGCCATGAACGTCCCGGCCAAACGCGATGCCTACGTCAGGCTCGTCAACGACATGAAGTCAAAAGGCCTGCGCGTCGACGCCATCGGTATGCAGGGCCACATGGGCATGGACTATCCTGATTTCACGGAATTCGAAAAGTCGATCGAAGCCTACGCCTCGACCGGCTGCAAGGTGATGATCACCGAATGGGACATGAGCGCGCTCCCCACCGTAAGCCGCAGCGCCAACATCTCTGACAGCATCGTCTACAACACCCGGTTCAACCCCTACCCCAACGGCCTGCCCGCCGAGATTTCCGAAAAATGGAATGCCCGCATGGACTCGGTGACCGACATACTGCTCCGCCACGCCGACGTGATCTCGCGCGTGACCGCATGGGGCACTTTCGACGGCATGTCATGGAAAAACGATTTCCCGATGAAAGGCCGCGTGGAATACCCCCTGCTCTTCGACCGCGACTATCAGCTCAAACCCTTCCTTGCCAAACGCCTCGCCTCCGCAGAGAAAGAATAACAACATACATCTAACCCAAGTCTATAAAAGAAATACAATCATGAAACTGCTCAATCCCGATAAACGCTACCTCTTCCCCGCTGACTTCATGGCCGATCCGAGTGTCCACGTGTTCAACGGCCGCATCTACATCTACCCCTCACATGACTGGGAATGCGCGAACGTGGAAAATGACAACGGCGACCAGTACGTGATGAAAGACATGCACGTGCTCTCGATCGACGGCGACCCGATGACAGGCAAGGTCACCGACCACGGAAAAGCCCTCGACATTGCCGACATTCCCTGGGCCGGACGCCAGCTCTGGGACTGCGACTGCGCCGAAAAAGACGGAAAATACTACCTCTACTTCCCGCTGAAAGACCGAAATGACATTTTCCGCATCGGTGTGGCCATAGCCGACCGCCCGGAAGGTCCCTTCATCCCCCAGCCCGACCCGATACGCGGCTCTTATTCAATTGACATCTGCGTGCTTGAAGACAATGGCGAATACTATCTCTACTTCGGAGGCATCTGGGGCGGACAGCTTCAGCGCTACCGCGACAACAAGGCCCTCGAATCGCCCTGCCTGCCCGAAGGCGATGAACCGGCACTCCCCTCGCGCTGCGTGCGTCTGTCAAAAGACATGCTCCAGTTTGCCGAGGAACCCCGCCCCATCCTGGTGGTCGATGCCGAAGGAAATCCCCTCAAGGCCAATGATCCCCACCGCTTCTTCGAGGCTTCGTGGGTCCACAGATACAACGGCAAATACTATCTCACATACTCCACCGGCGACAGCCATCTGCTCTGCTACGCCATAGGCGACAACCCCTACGGCCCCTTCACCTACCAAGGCGTGATCCTCACCCCCGTGGTAGGCTGGACCACTCACCACAGCATCATCGAATTCGGTGGCAAATGGTATCTCTTCCACCACGACAGTGTCCCCTCAGGCGGCAAATCATGGCTCCGCAGCCTCAAGGTCTGCGAACTCACCTATGATGCCGACGGCCGCATCCTCCCCATCGACGGCGGAGGCGATCCCTGGGAGGAATAAGAAAGCCTGACAATAACGGCCTCTAAGAGTGTGTTTATGAATTAATAAACACACTCTTAGTCCCGTCACGGCTACCGTCCCGACAGAATGAAAACCAATCAAACCAGCCCCCTGAAATGAACAGACTCATCATCATGGCAGCCGCGCTGCTCTCACTCGTCTCATGCTCGCGCCCCGAACCGTCAACCGCCCGACAGGAGCTTGACCGCCTGTGGAAAGGAAGCCCCGTGGAGTTCCGCCACACCCCTGAAATGAAAGCCGAGGCCTTCGGCATAGAGCGCGAGGGCCATAAGTTTGTCATCAGCAGTGCCGATGACGCGGGTGCCCTCTACGGTGTCTACTCTCTGCTGCGCGACTCAATGCAGATTCCACGCGAGGAGTCGCCGGCCTTCCCCCTGCGCCTGCTCAACCACTGGGACAACCTCGACGGCACCGTGGAGCGCGGCTATGCAGGCCACTCCCTCTGGGACTGGGACGCTCTGCCCGACTCCGTATCGCCGCGCTATCTGGACTATGCCCGCGAAAACGCCCGCATAGGCATCAACGGCACCGTGCTCAACAACGTCAACGCCTCGCCGCAGATCCTCTCTCATGACTATCTCGTGAAAGTAGCGCGTCTGGCCGACGTGTTCCGCCCCTACGGCATCAAGGTCTATCTGTCGGTCAACTTCGCCTCGCCGATGGTGCTCGACTCTCTGCCCACGGCTGATCCGCTCGTGGCCGAGGTGGCCGGCTGGTGGAAGAACAAAGCCGATGAAATCTACTCGCTCATCCCCGACTTCGGCGGCTTTCTCGTAAAAGCCAACTCCGAAGGCCAGCCCGGCCCGATGGACTTCGGCCGCAGCCATGCCGACGGAGCCAACATGCTCGCCCGCGCGCTCAAGCCACACGGCGGCATAGTGATGTGGCGAGCCTTTGTCTATTCGCCAATCGACGCCGACCGCGCCAAGCAGGCATACATGGAATTCCAGCCGCTCGACGGAAAGTTTGACCAAAACGTCATCATACAGATCAAAAACGGCCCCATCGACTTCCAGCCCCGCGAACCCTACTCCCCGCTGTTCGGCGCCATGCCGCAAACCGATCAGATGGTCGAATTTCAGGTCACTCAGGAATATCTCGGCCACGCCAACCATCTGGCCTTCCTGGCCCCGATGTGGACTGAATTTTTCGACTACGTGAAACCCTCCTCGCTCACAGCCATCGCCGGAGTGGCCAACATCGGCGACTCCGACAACATGACCGGCAATCCCCTTGCCGCAGCCAACTGGCATGCCTTCGGACGTCTGGCCTGGGACCCGCAGCTAAGCCCCGCCCGGATAGCCCGCGAGTGGATCGACGCCAATCTGCTGATACCCGGAAGCAACATCCCTGACAGCATCTACTCCGGCCTGCTCGACATGTTCCTGACAAGCCGCGAGGCAGTCGTTGACTACATGATGCCCCTCGGACTGCACCACATCTTCGCCTTCGGCCACCACTACGGCCCCGAACCCTGGTGCGACGTACCCGGCGCCCGCCCCGACTGGCTCCCCAAATACTACCACTGCGCCGACCGCCAAGGGCTTGGCTTCGACCGCACCACCTCAGGCAGCAACGCCGTAGAGCAATATCCCGAACCCCTGCGCTCGCGGCTCAACGACATCGACACCTGCCCTGAGGAATTCCTGCTCTGGTTCCACCACGTACCCTGGACCTATCGTCTGAAATCCGGCCATACACTTTGGGACGAACTCTGCTACCGCTACGAGCGCGGAGTCTCGACCGCCGAAGACTACTGTCGCCGCTGGGAAGAAGCCCGCCCCTACATCAGGCCCGAACTCCACGCCGACGTAGCCGAACGCCTGCGCACCCAGGCCGCCGACGCCCGGTGGTGGAAAGACGCCTGCCTGCAATACTTCCGTGAATACTCACGCCTCCCCTATCCCGCAGGAGTCACCGCACCCGTCCAACCGCTCGAACAGCTCAAACGCATCAACCTCCCCATCACCAACTTCGAATCCCCCACCCCCGCCCTCCTCGACTCCGTCCGCTACCATAAATCAACCCCCTGCCGGGCATTATAGGCAGCATCCCGCCCGTACAGCGCGCCACCCCATACGCCCTGCGGGATCACGCCACCCACGGACACCGATTTACCATCATGCCTGGTTTTATTCCCTTCGGAACCGTAAATCCGTGTCCTGCCGGACACGATATTTATATAAACATCATTACCCCCGACACCTGCGCGCTTTGCGCTGCGGTGTCGGGGGCTACTACTAAATCGGTGTCCTGTCGGACAC
>CAMXAZ010000055.1 GCA_947179295.1 uncultured Muribaculaceae bacterium | reverse complement strand
GGGCCGCCGACGAGATAGCCCGCCAGCTGCGCCTGCGCGACATGGGCGGCATCATCGTCATCGACTTCATCGACATGAACAAAGCCGAGCACAGGCAGAAACTCTATGAACACATGCGCGAGGTGATGGCCAACGACCGCGCCCGCCACAACATTCTGCCGCTGAGCAAGTTCGGACTGATGCAGATCACCCGCCAGAGAGTGCGCCCGGTGCTTGACATCAACACCTCCGAGACCTGCCCGTCGTGTCACGGCAAAGGCGAGGTGCGCCCGTCGCTGCTCTTCACCGACCTGCTGCACGAAAAACTCGACTATCTGGTCAACACACTCAAGACCAAACACTTTGTGCTCTACGTGCACCCCTTCGTGTCGGCCTATCTGAAGAAAGGTTTCCCGTCGCTCTACCGTCGCTGGCAGCTTGAATTCGGCTTCAACTTCCGGATCGTGCCTGACGAATCGCTCGCCTATCTGCAGTATCGCGTACTTGACCGCGACCGCAACGAAATCGACCTCAAGGAAGAGAAAGACATGGACTCCTCGGCATCGAAATCAAAAGCAAAAACCAAGAACCGAACCCAGGAAGATTAGCATCCAAGCATTTTCCCCGTTCTAACGAACCCTATCGGAAACCTCCCGCCGCCGACCTCGCGTCAGCGCCGGGAGGTTTTTCGCATATTCCGGCAGTAGCAGCCAAGGTGTGGAGGATGCTTCAGCGAGACTTTGACGGAGGCAACGGCCTCTGTGACTGATTGCAGTACTAGGTACCCTCCCCTTGATTCTTCGAAGTAAATAAAAACAATCTCCCTTGCTGTTCAGATGCATGAAAAGCAGGGGAGATTATTTTGTGGTTATTTGATTATTGCCATTTGTTTATTAGTTTATGTGTTGAGTTTCCTGCTCTGACAATATAAATACCAGTTAATTGTGGTATTTGATCGGATGATACTCCATTGAAAATCAAACGGCCATCAACGGAATAAATCTGTATTGTAAGTGTTGTGTCGCAATCAATTATTAGGTTTCCATTGTTGAAATGGATGTTTGTGTTCTTATTTGTCTCGATTTGATTGATAGATGATTGAGGAGAGCGTTCTACTATATTAGTGAAGTTTTTCCAATTTGCATCCTGTTTATAGGCTTGCAGAGATCCGTATGGAACAGAAACGGTCGCTTTGCCATAAATACCTGAGAATGAATTCTGTAACTCCGGAGGAATGGCAAAATAGGAGGTGATTGAGGTTATTTTGTCGCTATTGGAAAATGCGCTCTTACCAATTTTTAGTATTCTTTCATCGGGTCTGTCGTTATCCCATTCTTTTGTGCCGAATGAAAGTGATTGAAGATTTGTACAACCGACAAATGCTTCTGAGCGAATCTCAGTAATTGAATCAGGGTATGATACAGATTTCAAACTGATGCATCCATCAAATGCTGTTGTATCAATTATTCGTAGAGAGTCCGGCATATTTATATTTGTGAGAGTTTTGCAATCCCGAAATGCTTTTTGACCAATTGTTCTGATTGTGTTTGGAAGAATTATGGAATGTAAAGCGGACATGCTTTCAAACGCAGATTGTTTGATCTCGGTAGAGCCTTCAATTTTCAAGGTTAAAGATTTCAGACTTTTGCAATTATAAAAAGCGCCTTCGTCAAAAGAAATTATATTTTCCGGCAATGATTCAAGTTGAGTACAGTTGGCAAACACATCTTTCCCCAATATCAAACCTTTTGATGGTGTTTTACTACGACTTGGAGTTTGTCTGTCGGTTGCGCGTGACTTTATTTCCCATTTGGTAATTCCTGCACCTGCAAACGCCATGTTATTAATCTCGACGAGACGCACATCATATGCAGTCACTTCTTTCAATTCTATACAATTCCGAAATGATTGAACCTCGATCTTTTCAAGAGATTGGGGGAAATCAGCACGGGTTAAAGATCTGCATTCCTCAAAAGCGGAGGACCCTATGACTGCAATTCCTTCAGGGAAAGAAGCCCTTAAGAGATTGGTGCATTGACTGAAAGCTTGGCGGCTTATAGTTTTTAGTGCCGTTGGCTGTTCAGAATAATAAAAACTTATTTCGGATAATCCAGAACAGCCTGAAAAGGCTGACTGCGACAAAGATTCCAGACTATTCGGAAGGATCAGATGTTCAAGAGACGTACAATTTGCAAATGCTTCCTCACCGATAGTCTTTAGATTAGTTGTTTTGTTATCTCCTTCGGTAAAATTTATCTTGGTTAATCCAGAGCAGCCTTTAAAAGCTCCCTTGCCGATTGTTTCGACATTTTTTTGAATTGTGACTGCTGTAAATGCCGGACAACCGTTAAAGGCATAATCGCCTATTTTGGTGACGCTGAGGGGTATGTTTAAAAGTTTTGAAATGCCTCCGATTAAATTGTTGCATCCTTGAAAAGCTTTGGAATCTATGATAGTGAGCGTATTTGGAAAACTTATATTTGTGAGATTAGAGCAATTCAAAAATGCCGATACCGGAATTTTTGTTAGTTTGGTCTTTGTAGCATTGACTTCTTTGACTCCGCAGTTCTCAAAAGCATTTTCGCCTAAAGATGACAAACCATCAGGCAGTTTGAATGAAGAGCTGCGGTAAAAATTCGGACAATTCGCAAATGCTTGGTTACCTATCGTTTTGAATGTGGTTGAATAAGTTATTGATTTAAGATTTGTACATCCGTTGAAAAGATTATTTGGTATATTTGTGATTTTTGTTTGCTCCGGGAATGTGAATGACACAAGAGATTCGCATTTTGAGAATGCCCCCACTCCCAATTCTGTGATATTGGCAGAAAGTGCATATGAATCAGGTAGCAAAATTTTGCAATTGCTGAAAGCATTCTTTCCGATCTCTGTGACTGTAGATGGCAAGTGGAGACCGTCAGTTGTTGGTCCCCCTGCGTATGTGACCTTTTTTAATTTAGTACAACCACTGAACGCTTTATCTGGTATGGTCGTAATTATTGCACTTAATTGAACATAGGTGAGCTCTTGGCAAGCTGAAAAGGCATTCGAATTTAGTTTAGCTGTGCCTAAAATTTTAATGGAGGTTACTCCTTTGGCTGCTTTATTGAAGTTTGATCCTACTGCACTTACTGGGTATTCTATATTCTCAATTGTGACTTTTTCTGGAATAACAATGTCTCCTGTATATTGGTCTCCGTCATAAATTGTACCTTCATATGGGCCTTCGCTGACCGTTGCTGTTGTTTTATCGGATGATATTACATACCATAAATTATTGATTTTATATTTATAAGCACCATAATGGTTGTCATAAACCTTGTTTGTGCTCCCGCTTGCGGGAATTGATAACAAATAGATCGCTAATAGCAGCCATAACTTTTTTAAGTCGTAAATAGTCATATAATTTAAGGTTAGGGTAGCCACTATCCTCTGAATGGCATAAAACATAAAAAAGGTGTGAGGATTAAATTGTTTTATCGATTAGTCCAGGCCTTGGCGTGCCCATGCGATTGGATAAAACAATAGCCCCACACCGATATGCTGATATTACCGAGCCGGGAGGCATGATAAATCTGCAACCAGTGCAGGTGCTATCGTCATTCATCTTCATCGCATTTCAAACCGCCAAGTTTGGACTAAGAAGATAATGTCAATAACACCTATTTTATTCATAAAAAGCAACTGACCGTATCTTCGGTCTGTTGGTGCATCTCTAAATGTACAAGGCAAAGATATAGAAAATATTTGAATGCGCAAACGGTAATATATAATCTCGAATACTAATTCTTAAATAGGAATCATGGAGGAGGGGGAAATTACGGTTATTATTACTACTTGATTCGTTTTTCCTCCGAAATAAATAGGACTTTGGAGCAAACTTATTATTGTAATGTTTAGCTCATCAGTATTCCTCCTTGTCGATATGCCACATATATCGGAGATTTTTTTGTCGGGATTAAATTTGCTTTACAATTTTTTATGACTAATTTTGCAAGGGCTAAGAACGCCTGTGCGTAATTGGCCCGAAATCAATTTAATCACAACTAATTATAAGCATTAATCTATTATTTTTCATATCATGGATATTTCCCACATCGAGCACGTAGGCATCGCAGTTCCTGATCTGAAGGAAGCCATCGCCTTTTACGAAAACACTCTTGGCCTTAAATGTTTTGCCATTGAAGAAGTTGAAGATCAGAAAGTCCGCACAGCCTTCTTCAAGGTAGGCCAGACCAAGATCGAACTTCTTGAAGGAACTTCACCCGAAAGCGCCATCTCAAAATTTATCGCCAACAACGGCGGCCGCGGCGGCATCCAGCACATCGCATTCGCCATTGAAGACGGTGTGGCCAACGCTCTGGCAGAAGTCGAAGGCAAGGGCTGCCGTCTGATCGACAAGGCTCCGCGCAAGGGTGCCGAAGGTCTGAACATCGCATTCCTTCACCCGAAATCAACTTGCGGTACCCTCATCGAACTCTGCGAGGACCCCAACAAGTAACATCCATCTCCCCTACCCCGTCAGCAATAACGCAGAGAGAGGGGGGGGTGACAGAAGAAACCTACAACCAAGAACTCCACCCATTTTACTTCGAAACAAATGAGTAACCAGCTTGAAAAAGTAAAAGAGCTTATCGCCCTTCGAGAAGAAGCCCGCTTAGGCGGTGGCGAAAAGGCCATTCAGAAACAGCACGAGAGAGGCAAATACACAGCCCGCGAGCGTATCGCACAGCTTCTCGACGAAGGCTCTTTTGAGGAAATCGACATGTTTGTCCGTCATCGTTGCTACAACTTCGGACAGGAAAAGAAAAGCTATCTCGGCGACGGCGTTGTGACCGGCTACGGCACAATCGACGGCCGACTCGTATATGTATTCGCTCAGGACTTCACCGTGTTCGGCGGCTCTCTCAGCGAAACAATGGCCCTCAAGATCTGCAAGATCATGGACATGGCCATGAAGATGGGCGCCCCCGTCATCGGTCTCAACGACTCAGGCGGCGCACGTATCCAGGAAGGCATCAACGCCCTCGCAGGCTATGCCGAAATTTTCCAGCGCAACATCCTCGCCTCAGGCGTGATTCCCCAGATCTCCGGCATCCTCGGCCCCTGCGCCGGCGGTGCGGTGTATTCTCCCGCGCTGACTGACTTCACCATCATGACCAAGGGCATCAGCTACATGTTCCTCACCGGCCCGAAGGTGGTCAAGACCGTGACCGGCGAAGACGTGACCCAGGAAGCACTCGGCGGCGCTACCGTGCACTCGCAGAAGAGCGGTGTGGCACACTTTGCAGCCGAAGACGGCGAAGAAACCCTGCGCATCATCCGCAAGCTCTTCAGCTACATCCCCCAGAACAACCTCGAAGAACCGCCGCTGGTTGAATGCAACGACCCCATTGACCGTCTGGAAGACTCTCTGAACGAGATCGTGCCTGACTCGGCCAACCGTCCCTATGACATGTATGAAGTCATCAACGCAATCGTCGACAACGGCGAATTCCTTGAAATCCAGCGCGAATACGCCAAAAACATCATCATCGGCTTCGCCCGTTTCAACGGCCAGGCAGTCGGCGTGGTTGCCAACCAGCCCAAATATCTCGCCGGTGTGCTTGACAGCAACGCATCGCGCAAGGGTGCCCGCTTCGTCCGCTTCTGCGACGCCTTCAACATTCCTCTGGTGACACTCGTCGACGTTCCCGGCTTCCTCCCCGGTACCGGTCAGGAATACAACGGCGTGATCCTCCACGGTGCCAAGCTCCTCTATGCCTACGGCGAGGCCACAGTGCCCAAGGTGACAGTCACACTGCGCAAGAGCTACGGCGGCAGCCACATCGTGATGTCATGCAAGCAGCTCCGCGGCGACATGAACTACGCATGGCCCACAGCCGAAATCGCTGTTATGGGTGGCGCAGGCGCTGTTGAAGTACTCTATGCCAAGGAAGCCAAGGCCGCCGAAGATCCCGCCAAGGTGCTCCGCGAAAAGGAAGACGAATACAACAAGCTCTTCTGCAACCCCTACAACGCCGCCCGCTACGGCTATATCGACGACGTCATCGAACCTCGCAACACCCGTTTCCGCATCATCCGCGCCCTGCAGCAGCTTGCCACCAAGAAGGTTGTCAACCCGGCCAAGAAACACGGCAACATACCTCTCTAAACCGCGAGGGAAGGTCACCCCAAACCGATAAAACAAACATCAGAAAAAAGTTATGAAGAAAAGACTTTTAACGCTGTTGCTGGTGACTCTCGCCTGTGTCACGGCAGTGTCGGCCCAAGGTCGCCGCGGTCTGCGCCTCAACGAGGTGATGATCGCCAACGACTCCACCAGTGTGGTGGACGACTTCGGCCGTTACAGTGCCTGGGTTGAGCTTTACAACTCGACTTTCGCACCGCTGGAGATCTCAAGCGTCTTCATCACCAACGACCGCAGCAACAATACTCTCTATCCCGTGCCTTTAGGCGACGTGAATACCGAGATTCCCGCCCGTCAGCATGTGCTGTTCTGGGCCGACGGAGAGCCCAACAAGGGAACTTTCCATCTGAATTTCACCTTCACTCCCGGCGAGGACAACTATCTTGCCATCTATGACGCCAACGGCCTCTCGCTCATTGACGAGATCGTGGTGCCCGGCAACCTCCTCCCCGGCCAGTCATATGCCCGCAAGGCCGATGGCGAAGGCGGAATCAACAACCCTGAGGACTGGGAAGTGCGTGACGGCTCTGAAGCCAAATATATCACGCCTTCAAGCAACAACATCATCAAGAGCACCAACAACAAGGTTGACAGCTTCGCTGAAAACGATCCCCACGGATTTGCGATGGCTGTGATGGCGATGTGCATCGTGTTCTCGGCGCTGCTCGTGCTTTCGATCTGCTTCTACATCATCAGCCGCATCGGTGCCTCCGTGTCGCGCTCGCGTAAGATCAAGGCCCTTGCTTCTGACGACGAAGAGCTGGCTGACCACCACCACGAACAGGATTCAGGCGAAGTCATCGCCGCTATTTCGGCCGCTCTCGCCGAGCATCTCGACGCCCATGACCGCGAAAGCACCATCCTGACCATCAACAAGGTGCGTCGTGCCTACTCGCCCTGGAGCTCGAAGATCTACAACCTGCGCGAACTTCCCCGCAAATGATCCGATCCACCTCATTAACACTTTCAACCATTGAAACACTATCACGACAATGAAAGAATATAAATATAGAATCAACGGTAACCCCTACACCGTCAAAGTCGGCGACATCGACAACAATATCGCCAAGGTGGAGGTCAACGGTGTTCCCTACAAGGTGGAACTCGAAAAGACCGAAAAGCCTGTGACCATCGTAACCGCTCCGCGTCCCTCGGCTGCTCCCCGCACAGAGAGCGGCGCCAAGGTGATCGCCAAACCCAAAGCCGCAGCCGCAGGCTACAGCGTCGAGGCTCCTCTGCCCGGTGTTGTCGTTTCGGTCAACGTCAAAGTGGGAGATGTGGTCAAGGCATCTGACACAGTAGTTGTGCTTGAGGCCATGAAGATGGAAAATGCCATCCATGCAGGTCAGGACGGCACAGTTGCCTCGATCGCTGTATCGGCAGGTGATTCCGTACTTCAGGGTGCAGCCCTCATTACCCTCGAATAAAAAGAGTGAGTGTAGTCTGACAATCTGATTGAAAACCTCACTTCCAAGTAACAGCATCAATTATGTTTAGCGAATTCTTAACCCAAAACCTTCAGGAGTTCTGGCATCTGACAGGTTTCTACAACGCCACGTGGCAGCATCTGGTGATGCTGGTGGTGGGCTTGTTCTTCATCTGGCTTGCCATCAAGAAGAACTTCGAGCCCATGCTCCTCGTGCCTATAGGTTTCGGTATCCTCATCGGCAACGTGCCTTTCAACACCACCGCCGGTCTGGAAATCGGTATTTATGAAGAAGGCTCCGTGCTCAATATCCTCTACAACGGTGTGAGCGCAGGCTGGTATCCGCCTCTGATCTTCCTCGGCATCGGTGCCATGACTGACTTCTCGGCCCTGATCGCCAATCCGAAGCTCATGCTCATCGGCGCTGCCGCACAGTTCGGTATCTTCGGAGCCTACATGGTGGCCCTTCTTCTGGGCTTTGCGCCTGACCAGGCCGGTGCGATCGCCATCATCGGCGGTGCCGACGGTCCGACCGCAATCTTCCTTTCGTCGAAACTCGCCCCGAACCTCATGGGCGCCATCGCCGTGTCGGCTTACTCCTATATGGCTCTCGTGCCCGTGATCCAGCCACCGCTGATGCGCCTGCTGACCACCAAAAACGAGCGTCTGATCAAGATGAAGCCCGCGCGCGCCGTGTCGCAGAACGAAAAGATCATCTTCCCGATCGTGGGTCTGATCCTCACCTGCTTCGTTGTGCCTTCGGGCCTGCCGCTGCTCGGTATGCTCTTCTTCGGCAACCTTCTGCGTGAGTGCGGTGTCACCAACCGCCTGGCCAAGACTGCCAGCAACGCCCTCACCGACATTGTCACCATCCTTCTGGGTATGACTGTCGGCGCATCGACCCAGGCATCTGAGTTCCTGACCTCGGAGACCATCCGCATCTTCCTCCTCGGTTTCATGGCCTTTATCATCGCCTCGGCCAGCGGTGTGATCTTCGTCAAGCTCTTCAATCTGGTTCTTCCGAAATCCAAGAAAATCAATCCGCTTATCGGCAACGCCGGCGTTTCGGCCGTTCCGATGTCGGCTCGTATTTCCAACAACCTCGGTCTGGAATACGATCCGAGCAACTACCTGCTGATGCACGCTATGGGCCCGAACGTGGCCGGTGTGATCGGTTCGGCTGTGGCTGCCGGTGTGCTTCTCGGATTCCTCGCCTGATAGTATCAGTATCTGAATATCCCTCATAAAAACGCAGGGGCATAAATTTTAGCTGAATAAAATGTTATGCCTCTGCGTTTTTAATGATTACTTTCCTGCGATAAGTTATTTGTAATAAAAATTGTTCCGGAAATCCGGCCTCGATTGAAAACCATTGTGGCGGCAGGGGTGTTTATAGAATAGAAATTCTCACATCCGTATGCGTTTGATTTCGACTACAGACCTCTTTTTTCGCCAATGCGGCACAGTGACAGTGCACAGTGAATCGACAGGCCTGATTCAAACCGGACAATGAGCTCCGGAACATTTATCCATTCATTCTGATTTATGGTAACACGAAAACTTATTGATGCTCTCTACCGGAAATACAATCGGCCTCCGGCGTCGACAGACGAGCTTAACTTTTCTCTGCTTTTTGACTATGCGCTGGAAAATCACGGCATCGTCATTGATGAGGATGAACTGTTTATAGGAAGTGTTGATCCGTCATCGCCATTTGCCAGAATTCCGCTCAGACATATACACGAGATATTTGAATTTGAAAACCAGATAGCAATCGTTTTGCGCAACTCGATTATGTTTCTGAGCAAGTCAGACTCTAAAGTCAATGTGCATCTGCGCATGGAAAAACCATCAGTATGGTCGCGCATCAAAGACTCGCTGCTCTGCAGTGACTGACCGGCCGGCCGCTATTCCAGTAATTACCTGTAATGATAAAGGATTCTTTCAACCGTGTGGCCCTTCTGACCGGCACCGAGGCCTTCGGGACTCTGGCCTCGCGCAGGGTCATAATATTCGGCGTAGGCGGAGTGGGCAGCTGGACTGCCGAAACTCTGGTGCGCAGCGGTATAGCCCGGCTGACTATTGTCGATGCTGACACAGTGGCCGCCTCCAACATCAACCGTCAGCTGCCGGCCACGTCATCGACAGTAGGCCGTGTGAAAGTCGAAGTGTTGAAGCAGCGCCTGCTTGACATCAACCCTGATGCCGAGATTGAAGCCATCCATGATTTCTATAACGCCGAAACCCAGTCGCGCTACGATCTCAGTGACTATGACTATATCATAGATGCCATTGACTCGCTCGCTGACAAGGCACTGCTCATTCTGAACGCAACGGCGGCAATGGCCGAGACGGCCAGAAGCTCCCGCCCGGTCCACTTCTACTCCTCGATGGGAGCGGCTCTCAAGCTCGACCCCTCGCGCATAGCAGTGGCAGAGTTCTGGAAGGTGAAAGGCTGTCCGCTTGCGGCGGCTCTGAGGCGCAAGTTTAAAAAATCGGGCGTTTTTCCGGCCCGCAAGTTCCGCTGTGTCTATTCCGACGAACTGGTGGCAAATCATCCCGATGCGGCAACGCTCGCTGACAGGAGCGGGGCCATGACCTACGGAAAGGTGGCGGTCAACGGAGCATTCATGCACATTACGGCCGTTTTCGGAATCACTCTTGCCTCTCTTGTCATCCGCGACGCCATCGGGAAGATTGGCTGAGCGGACTTAAGCGGATTAAGTCTCCATTGACTTAAGTCTCCATCAATTAAGGAAATATTTCATTATTATAAATTTTGTTTTGAAGTTGATAATTCCGACCTTTGCGCCCGAATTGTCAGTACCGACAGGTCTCCCGGCCTGCTGTTTTTTACCTTAAACTCACGTTTTTTTGAAAAATCAATCATAATCCATGAAATAAAAACTTTAGAAATGGTAACAGCTATTGTCACGTTTTTTATCCTCGGCTACCTGTGTATCGCACTTGAGAGTGTGCTGAAAATAAACAAAGCCGTACCCGCATTGCTGATGTGTGTTGTCTGCTGGACTCTCTACGCCTGTGGCGTGGGTGACAGCGCCGACTATTCCGGACGTCTGCTCCATCATCTCGGAGAGACCTGCGAGATTCTCTTCTTCCTTATGGGCGCCATGACCATCGTAGAGATCGTCGATGCCAACGGCGGATTCTATTTCGTTCATGACGCATTGGCCACCAAAAGCAAAAAAGCTCTTCTGTGGCGCATCACTGCCATGACCTTCATCCTCTCGGCCATACTTGACAATCTTACCACCTCGATCGTGATGATCATGGTGCTGCGCAAGCTGATCGAAGACCACAAAGACCGCATGATCTACGGCGGCATCATCATAATCGCGGCCAATGCCGGCGGAGCATTCTCGCCGATCGGCGACGTTACCACCATCATGCTCTGGATCAAAGGCATGATCTCGACCGGCGGCGTGATCTCACAGCTCATCATCCCCTCTATTGTATCGGTTATCGTCTCGGCCCTCTGCGTCTCGCTCTACCTCAAAGGCGAGGTCGTGGCTCCGAAACAGACATCGGCCAACGAACTCAAAAACTCACCGGCCGACCGCAAGATCATACTCATCTTCGGCGTTGGCGGCCTGATCTTCGTGCCTATCTTCAGAATGCTCACCGGCCTGCCTCCTTTCATGGGCATACTCTTGGCCCTCGGTGTGCTGTGGCTCGTCAGCGAATGGCGCTCAAACCGCTGCTCGATCCTTGCCGGCGACTCGCATCTGAAAGTGACCACACTGCTTTCGCGCATTGACCTCGCCACCATCCTCTTCTTCCTCGGCATTCTCCTCGCAGTGGCCACCCTCCAGGAAACCGGAGTGCTCACCGCCTTCGGCCAGTGGCTCAATGAAGTCTCCAACGGCAACCACTATCTTGTGACCGGTGTCATCGGCGTGGTTTCAAGCATCGTTGACAACGTGCCCCTCGTGGCCGGCTGCATGGACATGTATGCCATCGCTCCGACCGGCGATTTTGCCTGCGACGGCCTGTTCTGGCAGCTGCTTGCCTACTGTGCCGGAGTCGGCGGCTCGATGCTCATCATCGGCTCGGCAGCCGGAGTCGTGGTCATGGGCCTCGAAAAAATCAGCTTCGGCTGGTATCTGCGCCGTTTCACCTGGATTGCCTTCGTCGGTTATATCGCAGGTATCGGAGCATATGCCCTCGAAACTCTTTTCATGTAATTTTCAGCGGCATTTTCAGCTAAAAAGCTAAAATGTTTTGAAATACGAAAAAGAATTGCTAATTTTGCAGCGCAAATCCGTGAGGCGTCCGTCGGGACTGTCTGAAACAGGGCGTTTTTGCGGCCGTCTCACTATTCAATAACTTAAATATCAATAATCAAGAAACCAAAATGATCATCGTACAAGTAAAAGAAGGTGAAAACATCGAAAAGGCACTGAAGAAATTCAAGCGTAAATTTGAAAAGACCGGCATCGTTCGTGAGCTTCGTTCACGTCAGGCTTTCCAGAAGCCCTCTGTGACCAACCGTAAGAAAATGATGAAGGCTGTTTACGTTCAGCAGCTTCGTGCCAACGAAGAATAAGATTTTTCTGATTGACACTCTACCTTTAGACAATCAACCGAAAGGAGGTCAGGAAAACACCCGGAAATCACCCGAATTTATTTGAAAGAAACATATTCAATGGCGGTGAAGATTGCAGACTGCAACTCTTCATCGCTATTGTTGTGACTTGAAACGTTATATAATATATACACCTATATTTATTAATAATATAGGGCATCACTCACGTTTAACATCCCGCCTGCTGATTATGTCGCGCATATTCCTACTGTTGGTCTGCTCTCTGACGCTGCTCCTTGCAGTGTCATGCTCACATGCAGGTGTGGAAAAGGATGCCATCTATGACGGCGGAAGCTTCGAACTGTACCCCGACAGCATTGTCAGGGGCGACCGTATCTACACCGCCTCAGGCCTCCTGACAGCCGATGCCGGCGCGACCGGGGGGAGTGATTCGCTTCACAGAACCGTGGTCTACACTTCGGCCGGACGCATGGCCGACGCTCTGTTTGCCGCCGCGCTCGCCGATACTTCGGCCTTGACAGTAGCTGATGTCAGGCTGGCAGGTGCCTTTCTGCGGCCGGAGGAGTCAATGGCCGCACTCAGGGCGGAGGTGGCCGACGGCTGCATCCGCGCCGAGAATTTCCCGAAGGTTTCCGACATAGGCTGCTGGGCCATTGCCGCCTGGGAACTGTATTGTGTGACCGGCTCGCGCCAGTGGCTCAAAGAGGCATATGACATACTGACCGCCTCAATCCGCAGTCAGTGGAAACAGCCCTCCGGAAGAATCGCCCCCCTGGTGTGCGGGCAGCTTCCGCGGATTGACAACCCGGCAGACTACTATCCTGAGTGGATGACAGCGATGGACCGCTACCAGACTCTGGCTCTCGCGGTCAACGTCTCGCAGGCGGCGGCTCATGCCGTGGCCTCGCGTATGGCCGGAGAGCTGCGACTTTATGCCGAGCGTGAGCATCAGATCCCGTTCTCAGCCATGCGATCGGCGATCAATGACCGCCTGTGGATTCCCGACGAGCAGCGCTACGGCCAGTATCTCTACGGAGTTTATTATCCGGTGCTGTCAGCCGTGTCTGACAGCCGTGCAAACGCGCTCTGTGTGCTCGACGGCATAGCCACAGCGGAGATGTCCGAGGCTCTGGTCAGCGCCATGCCGGTCTACCTCGACGGAGTCCCTGACGTCTGTCCGCAGATCAACCCGGCAACCGGCTCTTACTCGCCGCTCACCCAGGCCCTCTTTGCGCTTGCCGCCGCCAAGGTCCGCAACCCGCAGGCCTTTGTGCTCGGAGTGGCATCGCTTATGAACATGGCCGTAGAGGGTAATCTCACGTCCGAATGGCCGGCAGTGGTCTGCAAAGGCTTTTTCGGGATGGACTTCACCCCTGACGGCATTGATTTCAGACCCATAGTGCCCGCGGCATTCGGCGGAGCCAAGACTCTGACCGGCTTCCGCTATCGAGATGCGGTGTTTGACATCGTCATGCACGGCACGGGCGACCGTATCGCAACCTTTGCCGTCGACTCCGTATCGCTGGAGACCCCGCGTCTGCCGGCCACTCTGGAGGGACATCACCGGGTGGACATAACCCTGTCAGGCAACGATCTACCGGAGCCGGGAGTGAACATCGTCGAGCGCAGAGATCTGCTCCACGTCCCGCGGCTCAGATGGAGCGACGACGGCAGATCTGTAGAGATAATGGATTTTGACCCTGAGATCCGCTACAGTCTCTTTGAGAATGGAGTAATGACCCAGGTGCTCGGCTCGGAGCGCTATTCGCTCCCTCCGTCCGGGCCTTCAGTCACCGCGATAGTGCCCTCGCTTGCGGGTGGGCTCACCGGATTCTCGCCGCGCAGCCATGTCTATGCTCCGGGCCAGTCGGAGATCACTATACTCGCATCGTCAGTCATACCGCGCCGGCCGCCTCTGCATCTGATCAGAGACCGCCGGATCGCCGACGGCTATATCGAACTCGCCGCGCGCCACAACACCCGCATCACCTGCTATGCCAACATCCCTGCCGACGGTGAATATTTCCTGACCGTGGGCTATTCCAACGGCTCGCAGCACGACGCGCTCCGCACCCTCAGCATCAACGACCGCGATGTGGCCACTCTGGTCTGCCCCTCGTTCCATCATGACGACTGGGTGACCGTCAGACCGTCAAACACCGTGGTGGTCTCCCTGCAGGAAGGCCCTAACAAGATTGCGCTCACCTACATCGGCGGCACCATGCTGCTCAACAGAATAACATTACTGAAAAAGGTCCCTTAGCCCCCCTGCGCGCTCCGTGGCCTTCAACCGCATAAACAAAGACATTTGATGAAAACTATCGGAATCATCTCTGACACCCATTCCTGCTGGGACGACCGCTATGCCGCCCATTTCAAAAACTGCGACGAGATATGGCACTGCGGCGATGTGGGTGACATCGGTGTGATACGCCGCCTCGAAGAGGTGGTGCCCGTGGTCAGGGCCGTGCGCGGCAACATTGACCACGGCGATGTCTGCCGCAGGTGTCGGGAGGTGGAGTGCTTTCAGATAGAGGGTGTCAACGTCTGGATGACCCATATCGGAGGCTATCCCGGACGCTACGCTCCCGGCGTGAAGCGTCAGCTTGTTGAAAACCGCATCAACCTCATGGTCTGCGGCCACTCCCACATCCTTAAAGTGATGCCCGACGCCGAACTCGGCCTGCTTCACGTCAACCCCGGCGCCGCCGGTTATCACGGATGGCAGAAAGAGCGCACTCTCGTGCGCCTGACCATCGACAGCGGTTCGGTCACCGGCCTTGAAGTCATCGAGCTCGGCAAAGTCAAGATCTGATTACGGGCCGCGATCCGGTGCGGGCCACCGGAAATGACAGGTCTGCTGAAAGAAAAAAACGAAGGAGTCTGTGTCGCGCTGATGTGTGACACAGACTCCTTTCTGTTCAGGCATTGACCGCACCGCTCAGGCGGAGGGCTGCCATATACGGATAGTAGAATTGATGATTGCTAATTGTCGAGACGCTTGCGGCTTATTTCAGAGTGCCGCTGTTTGCCTGGTCGATCATCTCCTTGCTTGCGGTGATGAAGATTTCCACACGGCGGTTCTGCGCGCGGCCTTCGGCAGTTGAGTTTGATGCGATATAGTCCTGCATGGGCAGACCTTCGGCAGAAAGGCGGTTGGCCTGCACACCGCTGTTGAGCAGATAGTTGCGCACGGCGTCAGCGCGGCCGGTAGCCACACGCTCGTTCACGGCGAGAGTGCCGGTGTCATCGGTGTAGCCGTAAATCTGCACGTTTGTGCCGGGGTTGTTGATGAGCGAAGCGGCAAACTTGCTCAGGTCAGTGCGCGCGTTGGCGCTGAGGGTTGTGCCGTTGGTGGGGAAAAGGATTCCGCCGTTGAAAGTCACCTGGATTGCCTGGAGACCGTTTTCGTCAGTCACCTGCTTGATCTCGGCCTGCTTTGCGAGTTCGGCTTCAAGTTCGGCCTGCTGCTTGTCCATCTTCTTTCCGATGAGCACACCTGCGCCTGCACCTACTGCAGCGCCGATAGCGGTACCGATGGCAGCGCCTTTACCGCCGCCGATGAGAGCTCCGAGGCCTGCGCCGAGAGCCGCACCGCCGCCGCCGCCGATGGCAGCGCCCTTGCCCGTATTGGACCATGAAGAACATCCCGTGGAGAGAAGCACGCAGAGTGCCATTGCAGGAATTCCTAATGCTTTTGCGAGTTTCATTGCTTTTTAATGTTTTTAAGTTAACGTGTTAAATTCAGACGCAAAAATAGAAAATTCCCTCAACATATCCCAATAAAATCTATAATCGGGACTGTTTTATCGCTTTCTTGCGTCTACATTAGATAATACGCCCGGCAGAGCTATAAAGTTTTTCGCGTGGACTGTGTTCTTTGACAAAAAATTCTTAATTTTGTCAGCAGTTATGGTTGACGTAAAATCCTTCCGTCGGCATAACTGACACCGGTCAGCTGACAGCTGCGCGTCTAAAACGAAGGTTAACCTTAAATTTTTCGCCTTGCGCGCTCACCTCAGACCTATCACAACACCGGCGCGCGGGTGTCCGATTTTTTGGCTTTCTTATGTCAACGAAGCGTTTTTCAGCCGGAAGCAACCTCATCTATCATGCCGGCGCGGCTGTGGCAGTCATGGGATGGGGTATCTCGTTCATTTCAACCAAAGTCCTGATGGACAACGGCCTTTCGCCGATCGAAGTCTACATCTACCGTTTCGCCATCGCCTATCTGGCCCTGCTGCTCTTCTGCCACAAGCAGATCAGAAGCAACACCTGGCGCCATGAATTCATCTTCATGCTCGCGGGCCTCTTCGGCGGGTCGATCTACTTCATCTCCGAGAACGTGGCCCTGCAGTACACCCTGGTCAGCAACGTCTCGCTTATCACCTCACTCTCCCCGCTGCTCACGGTGCTGCTCATCGGCTTCCTCTACCGCTCGGAGCGTCCGGGCAAAGCCACGATCTTCGGATCGTCGATAGCCTTCATCGGCGTGGGGCTCGTGATCTTCAACAGTAGTTTCGCACTGAGCATCAACCCCCTCGGCGACCTCCTCGCCCTGCTCGCAGCCCTCTGCTGGGCCATCTACAGCATCATCATCAAGCAGCTCACCCCCCTCTACAGCGCACTGTTCATCACCCGCAAGACTTTCTTCTACGGAGTCCTTACAGCCCTTCCCTTCCTGCTCATCGAGCCGCATGTAACCTCTCCCGCCGTGCTCATACAGCCCAAACTGCTGCTCAACATTCTCTTCCTCGCACTCTTCTGCTCGCTGTTCGCCTATCTGATGTGGGCAGTGATCAACGGCAAGATCGGTGCCGTCAAGGCCTCGAACTATATGTATTTCCAGCCCGTGGTCACCCTCGTCTTCTCCTTCCTGATTCTCGGCGAGAAGATCACGCTGATCGGAACCACCGGCTGCGCCATGATTCTGCTCGGAGTCTGGCTGGCAGACTATCTGCAGAAGCGCGGATCGCGCGCCGCAACGCGCCACTGATCCGCCCCCCTGCGCCCCGCTCTCACAATAATGACAAAAAAATCAATAACCAATCACGCTATACCACTTATGAACAGACGAAACCTCCTCGCCACACTTCTTGCAGGCGCGGCACTCGGTGCCGGAGCCGTCACCCCTATGTGGCTCCGAGATGTGCGCATCTCGCCTGACGGTTCAAAAATCGCGTTCACCTACAAGGGTGACATCTTCACAGTCCCCGCCAAGGGCGGCGAAGCCACACGCCTTACCGCCAATGAAGCCTACGAGGCCATGCCCGTATGGTCGCCCGACGGTTCGAAGATCGCCTTCACCAGCGACCGCGAAGGCAATGCCGACATCTACATCATGGACTCCAAAGGCGGAGAAGCCACACGCCTGACTTTCAACTCCGTGGCTGAAACTCCCTGGGCCTTCACCCCCGACGGCTCGGCCGTGGTCTACTCGGCATCGATCCAGGACGCTCCCGGATCGCTCCTCTTCCCCACCGCATGGCAGACCGAGCTCTACAGTGTGCCCGTCAGCGGCGGACGCCCCATGCAGATCCTCTCAACTCCCGCCGAAGCCGTCAGCTATCTCCCCGACGGAAAATCATTCCTCTACATGGACCGCAAGGGCCTCGAAGACGAATGGCGCAAGCACCACACCTCGTCAGTAACCCGCGATCTCTGGAAATACGACGCCGCAACCGGCCGCCACACCAACCTCACCGCCCGTGCCGGTGAAGACCGCAACCCCGTGGTCAGCCCCGACGGCAAGACCGTCTGGTTTCTCAGCGAGCGTGACGGTGGCAGCTTCAACGTCTACTCCGCACCCGTCGACGACCTCTCCAAGGCAAGCCGACTGACAAACTTCACCACCCACCCTCCCTGGGCCTTCACCCCCGACGGCTCGGCCGTGGTCTACTCGGCATCGATCCA
>CAMXAZ010000054.1 GCA_947179295.1 uncultured Muribaculaceae bacterium | reverse complement strand
TATGTTTTACAGCAGCTTATAAAAAGAGGCTGCGCCTATTTTGACACAGCCTCGTTTTCTATCTGGTTATGAGTAGTGTCTGCGGGGGAGATCAGATGATGCCTTGGCCCATCATGGCATTGGCAACCTTCATGAAGCCTGCGATGTTGGCGCCCTTCATGTAGTTGATATATCCGTCAGCCTCGGTGCCGTGTTTCACGCACTGGGTGTGGATGTTCTTCATGATCTCATGGAGACGGCGGTCAACTTCTTCGGCGCTCCACTGGAGGTGTTCGGCGTTCTGGCTCATTTCAAGACCTGAAGTGGCCACACCGCCTGCGTTGACGGCCTTGCCGGGGGCATAGGTTACCTTGGCGGCGAGGAAGGTGTCAATGGCTTCGGGTGTGCAGCCCATGTTGGAAACTTCGGCCACGAGTTCAACGCCGTTGGCCACGAGCTTCTTGGCGTCTTCGCCGTCGACTTCATTCTGAGTTGCGCAGGGGAGGGCGATGTCCACTTTCTGTTCCCAGGGCTTGCGGCCGGGATAGAATGTGGCGTTGGGATATTTTTCGGCATAGGGAGCCACGATGTCTTCGCCGGTGGCGCGGAGATAGAGCATGTAGTCGATCTTATCGCCTGAGATGCCGTCAGGATCGTAGATATAGCCGTCAGGACCGGAGATGGTGACTACTTTGCCGCCGAGCTCGGTGGCCTTGAGGGCTGCGCCCCATGCCACATTGCCGAAGCCTGAGATGGCGATAGTCTTGCCGGTGATGTTGTCTTTCTTTTCGTCGAGCATACTCTGTACGAAGTAGAGAGCGCCGAAACCGGTTGCTTCGGGGCGGATGAGTGAACCGCCGAAGTCGAGGCCCTTGCCGGTGAATGTGCCGGTGCATTCGTTGACGAGCTTCTTGTACATGCCGTACATGTAGCCTACTTCGCGGCCGCCTACGCCGATATCGCCTGCGGGCACGTCGCGGTCAGGACCGAGGTTTTTCCAGAGACCGAGGATGAAGGCCTGGCAGAAGCGCATGATTTCAGCGTCGCTCTTGCCGCGAGGCGAGAAGTCGCTGCCGCCTTTGGCGCCGCCCATCGGAAGGGTGGTCAGAGCGTTTTTGAAAGTCTGCTCGAAACCGAGGAATTTGAGGATAGAGAGGTTGACGGATGCGTGGAAGCGGATGCCGCCTTTATACGGGCCGATGGCGTTGTTGAACTGAACGCGGTAGCCGATGTTGTTCTGGACTTCACCTTTGTCGTCGACCCAGGTCACGCGGAAGGTGACGATGCGGTCGGGCTCGACCATACGCTCGATGATTTTTGCTTTTTCGAATTCAGGATGCTGATTGTAGACGTCCTCAACACAGATAAGGACTTCCTTCACTGCCTGAAGGTATTCCTTTTCGCCGGGATGCTTGGCTTCCAGGCTGTTCAGAATATTGTTAATATCCATGATAAAAAGAAATTGATGGATTTAAAGGGTATTGGTGATTTGGTTAACGCTGCAAATGTAACACTAAATTCAATATGGTGGATCAAAAAAAGTGAGATTTTTTTGATGTTATAAAGCATAAGAATTAAACATAAAAATGGCTTCTCAGCTATTTCAGAGGCATGTTTGGCCTGACTATTTGTCAGCCCTGACGGGGTTTTGGAATGAAAGTGTCAGCCGATGGTGACAAAAGTGTGGATTATGCCGGATATTCCTGAAAAAGGAATCAGATTGCTATGCGATGTCGCCGGAATATATATGTGTGAGATATGCCTGATGCGTGAGGGCGCCAGACCTCGCTGCTTCAGTCTTGCATAAAAAGAAGCTGCCGCCGAACAGAGGTGATCTCTGTTCAGCGGCAGTAAAATCTTGAGACTTCTCGCTGGCGGATTATTCGCCGGGGATGATAGCTTCGCTGGGGCAAACTTCAGCGCAAGAGCCACATTCGATGCAAGTATCGGGGTCGATGTGGTAGATGTCGCCTTCAGAGATTGCGTCAACGGGGCAAACGGGCTGGCAAGTGCCACAAGCCACGCAAGAGTCAGTGATTACGTAAGCCATGATCTGATAAATTTGAGTTGTTAGATAATTTGATACGAAAATTTTTTGGACACGGCGTAACCCGAAGGCCCACCGGATAGATGATGCAAAAGTAACGCTTTTCGCTGAATTATCGGCTAAAAAACTCAGAAAAAATCGGTCCCGGTGAAATTATTTTGGCTTAATTTGGCTCTATTTTGTCTGAGGCGGGTTCATGCGGGCGCTTCAGGTGCATCAGGTGTCAGGTGCGGATAAAAAGCAGACTGCCTGAATGCGGGCTTCAGGCAGTCTGTCTTGGTAATTGTGAGTTATGTCTGATGGAAACCTTTCAGGGATCAGGCTTCGATCTTCTTGTAGCGGGGAACGAGGAGCTTCATGATGCACCAGCCTACGAGGTAAGCTACGCCGCAGATGCAGAACACGATGAAGTAGCCTGCGGGCTTGCCTTCATAGCTCATGAACGACATGTTGGTCTGGGCTGCATAGTCGAAGAGCACACCTGAGCAGAGGTTGATCAGGAATGATCCGATACCGCCGGCCATGCCGCCGATACCGATGATGGTGGCGATGGTCGATTTGGGGAACATGTCACCTACCACTGAGTAGATGTTGGCGCTCCATGACTGGTGGGCGGCTCCGGCTATACCGATGATGATGATCGGGAGCCAGGGCGACACTGAGCTCATGGGCTGGGCCAGAAGGGCGAGCAGGGGGAACACGGCGAAGATAAGCATGGCTTTCATGCGGGCCGAGTAGGGGTCTACGGTGATGCCTTTGCTTGCGGCGCGGTCAATGAAGATGGTCGGGAGCTTGCCGCCGTAGATAGAGAGCATGGTGATCAGGTAGAGCACGAAGATCATCATCATGCCTTCGCCCGATGAAGTCGACAGTTTGAAGACGTCGGTGATGTAGGCGGGGGTCCAGAAGAGGAAGAACCACCAGACACCGTCAGTCAGGAACTTGCCGAAGAACACTGCCCATGTCTGCGGATACTTGAAGCATTTCAGGAAGGGGATGGTAGCGGTCTTGCTGTCTTCGGTTTCGGCTTTCTCTCTGGCGCTTTCGTCGGCAGCGTCGTCGTCCTGCTCGATGTAGGCGAGCTCGGCGGCGTTGACACGCGGGTTTTCAGCGGGTTTCTTATAGAGGAAAATCCAGAAGCCCATCCAGACGAAGCCGAGGGCACCGATGATGATGAAGGCCATTTCCCAGCCGTTGCCCCAGCCGATGCTCTGGAAGTATTTGGCGAGCGGGCCGATGGAGAAGGGTGCGATCAGAGCGCCTACGGCCGAACCTGCGTTGAAGATCGAGGTGGCATATGCGCGGTCGCGTTTCGGGAAGTATTCGGCTGTCACCTTGATCGCTGCCGGGAAGTTGCCGGCCTCACCGAGGGCGAGGATGGTGCGGGCTGCGAGGAAGAAGTAGACCGATACGGTGGCGATTGTGATTGCAAGGTCGCCGGTGGCCTTTACAAGGCCGGTGGCGTCATGGAGACCGAGTGTGGCTTCGGTGGCGATGCCGCAGGCTGCGTGGAGGCAGGCACCGGCTGACCATACGCCGATGGCCCAGAGGTAGCCTTTCTTGGTGCCCATCCAGTCAATGAAGCGGCCTGCCAGGAGGTTGGCCACGGCATAGACGATGGAGAAGACGGCGGTGATCAGACCGTAGTTGGCGTCGGTCCAGTGGAATTCAGGGGAGATGAACTCTTTCCAGGTGAGCGAAAGCACCTGGCGGTCCATGTAGTTGACGGTCGTTGCGAGGAAAAGCAGTGCGCAGATGGTCCAGCGGAAGTTGGTCATCTTCTGGTTAGCTGCTGCGAGGGGTGAGGTTGCTGCTGCCATAGATTAGAACTTGAAGTAGTTTTTGGCGTTGTTGTAGCAGATATCCTCGATCATCTGGTTGACACGGTTTTCTTCATAGCCGGTGTAGGGGATGAGACCGTTTTCCACATCGTTGCCCACGAGGTTGCACAGTGTGCGGCGGAAGTATTCGTGGCGCGGATATGAAAGGAACGAGCGAGAGTCGGTGAGCATGCCGACGAAACGGCTGAGCAGGCCAAGGAGCGAGAGGGCGTTCATCTGCTTCTCCATGCCGTCTTTCTGGTCAAGGAACCACCAGCCTGAGCCGAACTGGATTTTGCCGGGGATGGTGCCGTCCTGGAAGTTGCCGAGCATTGTGGCGAGCACTTCGTTGGCGCAGGGGTTGAGGTTATAGAGGATGGTCTTGGTCAGCTTGCCGCGAGAGTTGAGGGTGTCAAGGAACTTGGCGCAGGCTTTGGCAGTGGTGAATTCGCCGATCGAGTCAAAGCCGGTGTCGGGGCCGAGGAGCTTGAACATCTTGGAGTTGTTGTTGCGGATGGCTCCGTAGTGGAACTGCTGGGTCCAGCCTGAGGCATAGTCCATTTCGCCGAACACGAGGAGCATGGCGCTCTTGAACTTGTTGATCTCTTCGGCTGTGAGCTGCTTGCCACCGTAGACTTTGTCGAAGATGGCTTCGATTTCGCCGTCGGTGAAGTCTTCGGCGTAGAATTCCTCGATGCCGTGGTCAGAGAGACGGCAGCCCATTTCCTCGAAGAAGTCGTGGCGCTTCTGCAGGGCGTCGATCATGTCCTGGAACTTGTTGATCTCAACGCCTGAAACTTCGGCGAGTTTTTCAACATATGCGCGGAATTCGGCGGGGTTTTCAACGGCCATTGCCTTGTCGGGACGCCAGGTGGGGAGCATCTTGATCTCAAAGCCGCTGTCGCGTACCTGCTTGTGGTATTCGAGAGTGTCGACGGGATCGTCGGTGGTGCAGACTGCTTCCACGTTGTAGCGGCGCATGAGTCCGCGTGCGGTCATGTTGGGGTCGTTGAGGAGCTTGTCGTTACATTCGTCGAAGATCTCGCGGGCGGTTTCGGGGTTGAGGAGCTTGTCAATGCCGAAAGCGGTCTTGAGTTCGAGGTGTGTCCAGTGGTAGAGGGGGTTGCGGAAGGTGTAGGGAACGGTTTCGGCCCATTTTTCAAACTTTTCCCAGTCTGAGGTGTCAGTGCCGGTGCAGAAACGTTCGTCAACACCGTTGGAGCGCATTGCGCGCCATTTGTAGTGGTCGCCGCCAAGCCAGATTTCGGTGATTGACTTGAAGCGGTGGTCATCGGCTACCATCTTGGGGATGAGGTGGCAGTGATAGTCGATGATGGGCATTTTAGCCGCGTGTTCGTGATATAGCTTCTGTGCGGTTTCGGTCTGCAACAGGAAGTTTTCGTCCATGAAAGGTTTCATGCAGAAATGGATTTTTAATGGTTATTGTTTTTGGGTGATAAGGAGAGGTGATCAGAGTGTCACGCCGTTTTTGAAGATGGCTATTTCGTGGATGCCGCTCTTTTCGGAGTTGACTTCTTCTCCTGAGGCTACTTTGAGCACGTAGTCGATGAAGTCGGCGAGTACGTCGGCCATCGAGCTGTCTTCCACGAGGCGTCCGGCGTTGAAGTCGATCCAGGTGGGCTTGCGCTGTGCGAGTCCGGAGTTGGTGGAGATCTTCATGGTGGGGACGAAGGTGCCGAACGGTGTGCCGCGGCCGGTGGTGAAGAGCACCATCTGGCAGCCTGCGGCGGCGAGAGCTGTGGAGGCCACGAGGTCGTTGCCGGGAGCCGACAGGAGGTTGAGGCCGTGGTTGCTGATGCGTTCGCCGTATTCCATCACTCCGAAGACGGGGCTCTTGCCTGACTTCTGGGTGCAGCCGAGGGCTTTTTCCTCAAGGGTGGAGATGCCGCCGGCCTTGTTGCCCGGAGAGGGGTTTTCGCCTACGGGTTCGCCGTGGCTGAGGAAGTATTCCTTGAAGTTGTTGATGAGCGAGACGGTCTGGCCGAGCAGACGGTTGTCGGCGCAACGGCGCATGAGGATTGTCTCGGCTCCGAACATTTCGGGGACTTCGGTGAGCACTGTTGTGCCGCCTTCCTGGTCGCAGAGCCAGTCCGAGAATTCGCCGAGCAGCGGATTGGCTGTGATGCCTGAGAATCCGTCTGATCCGCCGCACTTGAGGCCGATGCGGAGTTTGGAGGCAGGAACGGTGGTGCGCTTGAAGTTGCGGGCCTGTTCGTAGAGGTCGCGGAGAATTCTTACTCCGGTTTCAACTTCGTCGCCTTCAACTTCCTGGCATACCATGAATTTCACGCGAGAGCGGTCATAGTCGCCGCAGAATTCCTCGAATACCTTGGGCTGGTTGTTTTCACAGCCGAGTCCTACCACGAGGATGCCGCCGGCGTTGGGGTGGTGCACCATGTCGCGCAGGATCTTCTTGGTGTTTTCGTGGTCGTCGCCGAGCTGCGAGCAGCCGTAGTTGTGGGGGAATCCGAAGATACCGTCCACTCCCTCGGCTTTGGTTTCGGCGTTGAGACGGTCTACGATCTGCTTGACGATTCCGTTGACGCAGCCCACGGTGGGGATGACCCAGAGTTCGTTGCGGATGCCTACCTGGCCGTCGGCACGCTCATAGCCCATGAATGTGGCTTCGGCGCCTTTGCGGGCCGATCCGGGGGCGGGAGCCGAGGGGTTGTCGATGGCTATGTCGGAGTAGTCGAGCTGGCCTTCGAGGTTGGTCTTGATGTCGTTGTGGTCGAGGAATGCACCGCGGCTCACGGCGTGGCGCGCGTGGCCGATCGGGAAACCGTATTTGATCACGTTCTCGCCCTCGGCTATGTCGCGGAGAGCGAACTTGTGGCCGGCGGGGATGTCGGCCACAAGTGTGATCTCTTCGCCGTCTACGTTAAGGGCTGTTCCGGCGCTGAGCGCGTTGATGGCCACTGCTACGTTGTCGGCGGGATTGATCTTGAGAAAGTCTTTCATCTGTCAGTCGGGGGGATGTTAGGCTTCAACAACTTCCTTGACTGTTTCGAGCATTCCCTTCGCTGCGATCGAGTCGAGATACTCGGTGACGAGGTCGGTGAGACCGGGGATCTGGTTGAGATCGCCGTGCTCTTCGCCCCAGATGAGGTCTTTGGCTGCGAGGACGCCTTCGGCTACCTTGCGGGTGTCGCCGCTTGACCAGAGTTCGGTGAGGAGATCCATGATCTTCTGATCGTCTTTGGGCACGATTTCGGTGCCGTCTTCACGCTTGCCGCCCTTGTAGTAGGTGATGAGAGCTGCGAGACCGAGCACGAGGCCTTTGGGGAGTTCGCCCTTGCGTTCGAGATAGGTCTTGAGGCCGGGCAGGTCGCGGGTCTGGTATTTGGGGAAGGAGTTGAGCATGATTGATGTCACCTGGTGGTCAACATAGGGGTTGTTGAAGCGTTCGAGGACATCTGCGCCGAACTTCTGGAGTTCTTCCATCGGGAGGTTGAGGGTCTGCATGAGTTCATCGAACTGTACTTTGTGGATGTACTTGCCGATGACGGGGTGGTTGCAGGCGTCGCGGACAATGTTGACACCGCTGAGGAAGGCTACGGGCGAGAGCACGGTGTGCGGCCCGTTGAGCAGGGTCACCTTACGTTCGTGGTAGGGGGCCTCAGAGTCGGTGATGAGCACCTGAAGACCTGCTTTTTCTGCGGGGAATTCGGCGCGGAGCTGTTCGAGGCTCATGTTTGAGGCGCGTTCGATCACCCAGAGGTGGAAGGCTTCGCCCTGAACCACGATGTTGTCCTTGTAGCCGAGTTTTTCCTGGATCTGGTCGATTTCCTTGCGGGGGAAGCCGGGGACGATGCGGTCAACGAGAGTTGCGCATACGTAGCAGTGGTTTTCGAACCATGCACGGAATGCCTCGTAGTCAGAGCCGAGATCTTCTTTCCAGAGGTCGATGTATTTGAAGATGATTTCTTTCAGATGGTGGCCGTTTTCGAAGATAAGCTCGCAGGGCATGATGATGAAGCCCTTGTCAGCTGCGCCGTTGAAGGTCTTGAATCGACGGTAGAGGAGCTGGGTGAGCTTGCCGGGATAAGATGCGGCGGGACGGTCGTTGAGCTTGCATTCGGGGTCGAAGGCGATGCCGGCTTCGGTGGTGTTGGAGATGACGAAGCGCATTTCGGGCTGGTCGGCCAGCGCGAGGAAGGCGTCAAACTGGGTGAAGGGGCTGAGGCCGCGGCTGATCACGTCGACACGGGTGAAGGAGTTGATCACTTCGCCGTCGAGACGGCCCTGGAGGTTTACATGGTAGAGGCAGTCCTGGCCCTGGAGAAGCTGCATCACGAATGCGTCGGGGGTGCCCTGTACGACTACAACCGATGAGTTGAAATCGGTCTTGTCGTTCATATTCTTGATGATCCAGTCAACGAACGCGCGGAGGAAGTTGCCTTCGCCGAATTGGATGATTCTTTCGGGTGCAACCGCTTTGGGTGCGGTGAGTTTGTTTAAAGCTTTCATGATTTTAGTGATATTGTTGATTGTTTTTTAATTTCTGCTATTGTTGAGTGTGTGAGGAGGTATAAAGCGGAGAGGTGACGCTGGTTTATTCGGCGGGGTTCCATCCGGTGGTGACGGCGAAGACCTTGGCGATGTCGAGACAGTCGGCGGCTTCTGTGTCAGAGACTTTCATGGCCCAGCTGACGCGGCCTTCCTGGGAGGCGCCGGCTCCGCGCGAGCCGTATTCGCCGTAGCGGGCTGTGCGTTCGTTGTCGGTGTTGTTCCAGTTGTGCCATCCGGCGGGACGAATGTGTGAGCCCATCTCGCAGTTGATGAATACGGTGTGGGCATAGGGGCGCCAGGGGCGTCCGAGATACACTTTGGTCACTTCAGGCAGTGCGCGCAGGGTGCAGGAGTCGAAGATGTAGCCGTATTTCACGTCTTCCGGAGTCGATGCAGCGGTGATGTAGGAGTCGCGCTTGGAGAGGATGTCGCAGTTCTTGAAATAGGCTGTGGCCGGGCCGAAGATGAAGTCGGTGGTGCCTTCGATGTAGCAGCTGTCAAAGTAGAGGCGGCTGTTTTTGCCTCCGGTGAAGACGGTGTCCTGGTTGCCGAGGAAACGGCAGTTGATGAAGCGCAGGCGGTCACCTTCGGTGTGGAGCGCCACGGCCTGTCCGAGCTGTGGGGCGTTGTTTTCGATGGTGAGGTTGCGGAAGGTGGCGTCACAGGCTTCTACCTTTACGGTGTAGGTGCGGAAGGTGCCCATGTTGTCGATGTTGGCGTGATGGTCGAAGGTGATTATGGTCGAGTCGGCGTTCTGGCCTTCGAATGTCACGTTTTTGAGCCATGAGGGGATGACGATCTTTTCCTTGTAGACTCCGTTGGCTATGTGGACTGTGACGTTGTAGTCCATGTAGGCGCGGATGCCGTCAAGGGCTTCGGTGACGGTGGTGTAGTCGGCTGATCCGTCGGGGTTGACGTAGATGTCGTGTTTCCATTCGGCGGCCGATGCTTTCAGCCCTGTCAGGGCGCAGACCATCAGAAGCAGCGAGGCAAGACGATATTTCATTTCTAAGGTTATGATTATATTGTGTGGACTGAGGCGAGGAGAGAGGAGTGGAGTGGGACGGTTGGCGCGTTATTTTGTGATGCGGAACCAGTCGATGTCAAGCCAGCCGCTGTCGTTGCTGACCCAGTCGCGGGTGCAGAAGAGACCGAGCTTGGCGCCGATCCAGTGGCCTTCGCGCACGTTGAAGGGGCGGCCGAACTTGGTGAACTTCTTGCCGTCGAGGCTGTAGTAGAAGGTTGCTTCGGTCTTGTAGTCTGATTTCTGCATGGGTTTCTTGGGACCTACCATGCGGATCTGGACGCGGAGATAGATTTCTTTTTCGGGGTCGATCTTCACAGAGGCCACTTCGGTCTCGTCGGCACCCTTGCTGGCTTTTACGCAGTCTGCTTCGGTGAGATAGACTCCGTCTTCGCGGCTCACGAGCGAGAGGGCAGCGAAGTCATAGCCGGTGACGATGAGGCCGGCGCGTTCGCCTGCCATGATCTTGCCGTTTTTCTTGCGGGGGAAGAATTTGACTTTGGCTGTGGCTGTGAAGTTCTGGGCCGGGAATTTCTGGAGCAGGAGGTTGGAGGCGTCATAGAGGGTCTTTGCGCCTTCGTTGTGCTGAGAGAAGAGGCGGAGTGTCGAGGCGTTGGCGTCGGTGTAGTACCAGAGTGCGTTGGGGTTGCCTTTCCACTGCCACTGTTTGCCGAGTTCGATGGAGTCGAATTCGTCGCTCTCGGCGGGGTTGACGGCAGCATAGGTTTTGCCTACGTTGGGTTTGCGGTATTTTCTGACGGGTTCGCCGCGGCCGTCGCCGTCGGGGTCAACACCGATCACAGGCCATCCGTTCTGACGCCATTCCATAGGCTGGAGGTGTACCACTCGGCCGTAGGGGCCTTTGTCCTGGAAGTGGAGGAACCAGTATTCTTTTCCGTCGGGGGTGTCGACCCATCCGCCCTGGTGGGGGCCGTTGATGTCGGTCGAGCCCTGTTCCATCACGTTGCGGGTTTCATAGGGACCCCAGATGTTTTTCGAGCGGAGCACTTCCTGCCATCCGGTGGCTACGCCTCCGGCGGGAGAGAAGATGTAGTACCAACCGTCGCGCTTGTAGAGTTTTGCGCCTTCGATGGTTTCGTTTTCGAGGTGTCCGTCATAGACCACTTTGTCCTGACCGATGGCCTTGGTTCCGTCAGGGGTCATCTCGATCATGCCGAGGATGCTCTTGACACCGGCGCGGCTGCCGGCATAGCCGTGGCCTATGTAAGCGCGTCCGTCTTCATCCCAGATCGGGCAGGGGTCGATGACTCCTTTGGCTTTATAGACGTGGACGAGCGGTTCCCAGGGTCCGGCGGGGTTTTTGGTCTTGGTCATGAAGATGCCAAGATCGGGATCACCATAATATATATAGAATTCGCCGTTGTGGTAGCGGATTGCGGGAGCCCATACGGCGTTGCCGTGGCTGGGGTCTTTGGCAAACTGGGCGTATTCGGGCATTTCGGTGATTGCATGGCCTATAAGAGTCCAGTTGACAAGGTCTTTCGAGTGGAGAATCGGGAGTCCGGGGATGTCACAGAAACTTGAGGCTGTCATGTAGAAGTCATCACCGACGCGCACCACGTCAGGGTCGGAATAGTCGGCATCGATGACCGGATTTATATACTGTCCGTTGCCGAGATCCGGCGACCAAACCTGAGACACATAGGGCTTTCCGTCGGCCCACGCCCCGATGGTAGCTGCGGCTGCGAGGCCCAGCAGACTGATTCGTTTGCTTAGATTCATATAGGTCAATAAGGTAAATATAGTATTGATTTCAGGTATGTGATGCTACTGATTGTAGCGTATTTAAAGGCCAAAGGTAATAATTTCCACCCGATATTCAACAAACTTTTAAAATAATTAACGTAAGCGGGAGCCGGGAGGGCCGGGAGACCGGGGCTGATTGGGAGAACTGGGAGGATTGGGAGAACTGGGAGGACTGGGAGAGCTGGGAGAGCTGGGAGGACTGGGAGAGTTGGGAGGGCTGGGAGGATTGGGAGAATTGGGTAATCAGATCAATGAGACCAGACCTCCGGTAGGTGCAAAAAAGGCTTCCCGGCCTTTTGAGGGGTCGGGAAGCCTGAGGTATTTACTTTTTAAACTATCTTTTAGAGATTGTCGTAGTAGTGTTCGGGTTCAGCTGACATCCAGCGCTTGTCGCCTACGTTCTGGAGAACAGAGGGTGTGCTCTTGTATTTGAGGGCGTTGTAGATGTTAGCCGGGGCTTCATGATCACGATGGTTGTAAACAGAAGCACTTCCGTTAGTGTAACCGGGATTCGGGCTGTTGAATACGTCAGTAGCTTTCAAAGCTTTTCCGTTTTCAACCACGGCCTTTACAGTCAGATCTTCTTTAGCACCAAGATTGCCAGGATTCCATGTAGCAGCTCCGAAGCTGTTTTTGGTGTTGGAGAATTCACTACCGGTGAAGATCTTATTGTCTGCAAGATGCGAATCGCGGCAGCCAAGAGAGTAATTGTCCTTGACTTCGAATGAGAATAAACCGCTACCCTTTATTTCTCGGATATCAGCACCGGTCTGATACAGGGCGCGCTGGTCATTGTCATCGGCTGCGAGCACGATGAGGTTGCGCTGGAACGAGTAATACGATCCGCCGGGCACATAACGGGTCTGGAAGAAGTTACGGCCTGAAGAACGGGTAGAGAAGTTGATAAATGTATTGTCCTCGATGTTGATATTCCACTTGACATTATCGGTGTATTCGATATTTTTGTCATTGTCGGTAATCAAAGATGTACGCGGGCTGTCATAGACGGTGTTGTTGGTAAAGTAGAAATTCTTGTAGATATTTGACGATACACGGCCACCGTCACCGGCAAACCAAGCATAGCCACGTCCGTCATTTGCGTAGTAACCGCAGTTGTAGAAGAGGTTACCGTCAATGACGATCTTTTCGAAGGTCTTGTCTTTCGAACCCTGCACACGGAAGAATCCGCGGACCATACGCTGGAATGTACAGTTGTAGACTTCGAATGACTGGAATACCACTTCCATACCGTCGGAATACATGTTGGCGAAATAGTTGCCTGATGCAGAACCTGCACCTTCGGCCTGATGTCCGTAATTGAGAGCTTCCGGACAGTCGAAGTCGATGTTGCGGAAGATCACTGAACCTACTTCGATGGGACAGTCAGCTTCGCCGGCGCCTTTCTGCTTACCGAACATGAAGTTGCTGGTTGCAATTGTTGCAGTCTTGGTTCCGTCGGAGTTAAGACCTACGCCGATGCCACCCATGTAGACTTTGGCACGCTTGCCTGCGGCAACGTCTTCCGGACGGGTTTCGAGGGTGAAGCCCTTGCTCAGAGTCGGATTGGCATAGAAGTAATAGGCCTTGCCGCCTTCAAGATAGAATGTCTGACCTTCAGCAAGCATCACATTGGTTGCAAACGATCCGATGATCTCATCCAGATAGCAAGCCTGATATTTGACTTCGCCGGGGATTGAGTCGGTGGCACGTACTTTGTGCTCGATGAGGATAGGTTCGCCGGGTTCACCGTAGACAGGTTTGCGCACAGTATTGTAGCGGGAGTCAACAGCCACTGGAATATCACTGTTGACAACATTGACAAGATAAATGGAGTTTTCAGCAAGACCTGTCACACGAAGATTTGCAACTCCGTTGACATAGTCATTGTCAGAAAGCACATAGTTGTTCCATTTGGTGTCAATAGTTGCGTTAGGCGTTTCAGAAGAGGGATTCACCTGAAGATGTGTAATTTTGAATTTCGCTGTGCGGAAATCGTTTTCGGTTCCGTCTTTAACGAGTTCGAAATTGCGTTTGAAATCTTCAAATACTTCCTGACGCTTGGCTTCTTTCTGCGCATCAGTGTCTTCCTTTTCAAAGACGCAATATGAATCAAGAGCATCAACTACATTGATGTTTATGACAACAGTGAAAGCGTCTTTGGTAGGAGCAATGTCAGTGACGTTCATCACACCGGGAGTGTTGTAACGGTCCTCGGTACGAAGGCCGCACTGGTCGGCCCACTGGCGGCCATCACCGTAGCCATACCAGCGAGAGTGGTGTTCTTCGATTCCGTCGGGATTGAGAACTCGGATAGCAAAACGGTAGTCTGTGCCATATTCAAGATTTTCAATGCGTAGAGTCAGCTGATCAGGGGGGAGGATTTTAGAATATTTTCCATCTTCCCACTGATAGAGACGGCTTTCGTCGTTCCAGTCTGATTCGAGGCCGGAAGTGAGGCCGGGCATGAGACCGAATTTGATTTCATATCCGGCTGCGCCTTCAACGCCGTACCAGGCGAGTTCTACGGTGTTGAGTTCCTCGGTGATCACACGAGTTCCATACGGGTCGTTGGAAACACCAGTGTTTTCCTCAAGGCGGAACATAGTCATCGGCATGCGGTCAAAATCCTCAGCCGGATTTGCCGGACGCAAAGTGTCCAGATCCTCCTGACAAGAGGCCAGGCCTAATGCAAAGAGAAATGTCAGACAATATAATAATTTCTTTTTCATTTTTGTTCGAATGATTTTAGATTAAGGGCTGATGATTATCTATAGCGATAGTAGTTCTTATACTTACCTTGCGAACGAGTGATTATCACACGTGGATAAGGAAGGATATAACGTACGGGAGGAAGTGCAGACATGTCAGGGTTGGATGTCGGCACAGGACAACCTTCATATTCACCATTCTTGTTCTTGATATAGAAGCCGCCGTTGTCGTAGTCGCAATAGATGTATCCACGCAGGCCATAGAGAAGTTCTTCACGAGGAATACGTTCATCAACAAGCCAGCTCATATAATCGGCGCGAGACGGAGCTGTTGCCTTTCCGTCAATTGTCATACGGGTATTGGCATCAGCGGTTGTCGGCTGAGAGTAGGGATTAAGAATGCGGACAACATTTATGTTGGAAGATCTCTGCGGGAACTGTCTGGCTGAGAGGTAATATGAGCCGGAGTTGGTATCACCGTAGAACGAAGGATCATTCTTGACATCATTATAGTAATAGAGTGAATACATGAGTTTGCTGGGCCATGCATTCTCATCATTAAAGTCATAGAGACCTACGGCATCAGCAAAATCTCCGTTACCTTCGGCTGCATTATAATAGCGGAAGAATGTCCAGTAGACAACCTCGTTGAGCATGTTGTTACGGACGAGGTCGCGCCAACGCATGTTTTCGCCTGCAAATTCGAACTTGCGTTCGTCAAGGATGGCTTTGAGGAAGTCTTCCTTTGAACCGTAACATTCGTAGCGGGAGATCTTAGATGGATTGGTTTCCTGAAACGCACGTTTGCGTACTTCTTCAAAGCGGTCGATAGCTTCTTGTGTCGGACCGTTGTTTATCTCGTTGAGAGCTTCGGCTGACATGAGAAGCACGTCGGCATAGCGCATATAGGGGAAGTTGATGCCGGTGCTGCCTTCAGTGGCTGCGCCGAGACCGGTTGTGTTCCAGAGTTTCGACCATTTGCCATTGTAGTTTGTGCGGCCGTTGTTCAGTGTAGCAACGCCTTGTCCGTCATAAGAGAACAGTTGATTGACAAAGTCACGGCGGACATCATCCTCATCAAACATAAAACGGTAGAGTGCGTTGAGCTGTGCTGAGCTGGAAGCCTTGCCCCAGGGGTGAACAGTCGTACCTGCCGAGTTATCCATCTTCGGGCCTTGAACGTAGCCGATATTTCCGGTAGATTCCTTGCCGAAAGGTATTTCGAAAATAGGATCTTCACCGGTGGTAACAACATGGTTACATTCCTTGACGAAGACTTCATGATAAGCCACGCCGGCAAGGGTGTGGTTGCTCTTTGTGATGACAGAGTCACAGTAGTCAGCAGCTGTCTTATAGAAGTCCTTATAATTATATGTTTTTCCGTTGACAGTATAATTCTCAGGACGCATCATCTTGCCGATGGTCTCGCCGTCAGGACGGAGTGAGTATCCGCCGGCGGTCATGGCCAGACGGGCGATCATGGCCCAAGCCATTTCTTTGCCGATGCGTTCGCTACCGCCGGAGAAACCTGATTCAGTTGTCAGGGTCATATGGGGCGCGATAGCTTTAAGATCCTCTATGAGGGTATTGAGAACCTCTGTTCTGTCTACAACATCATATACCGGACTTGCTGCTTCATATGACGGTTGCAAAGAGAAAGGAATGTCACCGAAATACCAGACGAGGTCGTGGTAAAAGATGGCGCGGAGCACTTTGGTTTCACCGAGCATCTGCATAAGTTCTGAGTCTTCTTCGTTGAATATCTCAGAGTTGCGAATGCCGGCATCAAGCATGTTGGCGCGTTCAACACCGGTGTAAAGCGCGTCCCATGCTTTCTTGATCTCACTTCCGTCAGGGTCGCAGTCATAGCGGCGGTAGGAATTGGAGGTTGCTGAATGAGTTGCATTCGTAACGAATTCAACGTCTGTATTGAACATCAGTTTTTCAACGAAGTTCTGTCCGTAGGTGTCATTGGAGAGCATGGCGGCGTAGACTCCGTTGAGTGCACGGTTCATTTCTTTCTTATCTGTGTAGACATAATCCGGATCAAGTTTTGACGGAGCGTCTACATCAAGATAGTCGGAGCAGGAGGCAAGAGCCGCTGCCGAAAGACCGGCTAATAATATATTGTGTAATTTCATTGTTTACTTTTCTTATAAAAGATGGTAGAAGATTTATGTTAGAAAGTAACATTCACACCAAGAACGTAGCTGCGGCTGCGCGGATAACGGTTGAAGTCAAACGAGGGGGTCAGACCGCTCTGCACGTCGACTTCGGGGTCGTAGCCTGAGTAGTTGGTGATGATGAAGGGGTTGGTTACGGAAGCGTAGAAACGACACTTCGACATGCCTGCCTTGCTGATGATGTTGGCCGGCAGGGTATAACCGAGGGTGATGTCGGTACAGCGGAGGAATGAACCGTCTTCAACGAAGTAGCTCATGGTCACATCCTTGTTCATGTCCATAGGATTCCACATGGTCTGACCGGCGTTCATAACTTCGTAGTACTCCTTAGCACCGTCGTTCCAGGTATTGCCATACATTACTTCATACATGCGGATTGCGCCTGTGTTGTCAAAATAGCGCCAGCGGTTGTTGAAAGAGCTGAGCACGTTTTTGAAGTTGTTCTTGTTGTCGATTGACGATGACAGATAGTAGGCAGTAGCGTTGTAGACGTCAAAGTCGAGGAAGTAAGTGAAGTTTGCAGTGAAGTCGAAGTTCTTCCACTGACCGTTCAGACCGAAACCGCCCTGGAGTTTAGGAGTGGTACGGCCGATGACGGTACGGTCGTTGTCGTCAATCACACCGTCGCCGTTGAGGTCTTTGAACTTGGGCTTGCCGGGAAGGGTGGCATCACCTGATTGTGAACCATCATAGATGTTGTCCATGATGATTGTTCCGGAAACAAGTTTGCCGTTTTCGTCAAACACCTGGGGGTGGGGAACATAAACCGATTTGGCAGAATCGAAATTGAATTCGTCAAAGCTGTAGAGGCCGTCATATACGAAACCGTATATAAGACCAACTTCTCCGCCTACTTCAAGACGGTAGTTGTAACCGCCATCCTTTGAACGGCTGTGGGTGTCATAGAGATAGGTGTCTGTGCCGTTGAGTTTGTCAACTTTCATCTTGTTGGCTCCGAGGTTGAAGTTAGCAGAGAGGACATAGTCCTTGCCGCGGAGAATGTCGCCGTTGACAGAGAGTTCGAAACCGCGGTTGGTCACCTGACCGATGTTCTGATACTGCTGGGTGTAACCTACTGTAGAGAGGATGTCGGCCTTATAGATAAGGTCGGAGGTGGTGTTCCAGTAGTATTCCGGAGTGATGCGCAGACGGTTGTTGAACAGCGCGATGTCAAAGGCGAAGTTGCGGGTCAGAGTGGTCTCCCATTTCAGATCGGGGTTGGGGAGATATTTGTCGGGGCCATACCAGAGTTCGCCGTTAGTCACTAACTCTCCGAATGCAGGACCATTTTCTGCATTGGATGTGTAGAGATAGCGCCACATGTCGGCATCGATATTGTTGTTACCGGCCTTACCGATAGCTGCGCGGAACTTGAGTTCGTTGAGCCAGGTGAGGTCTTTCATGAATTCCTCGCTTGAGATAACCCATGCGCCGGAAACTGAGGGGAAGTAACCCCACTGGTTGCCGGGTGCGAACATTGAGGAACCGTCGGCGCGGAAGGTAGCCGAAAGGAGATACTTGTGGTCATAGTTGTAGTTGAGCTGACCGAAGTAAGAGGTAGTGCGGTTGGCGGTGCCGAGTTCTGAAGATGACTGGTAAGCTTCGCCGAGCTGCATGTTGTTGAAGGCCTTGTCGGCTGAAATGTTGTCCGGGAAGTGATAGTTCTTCTGATAGGTCTTTTCACCCTGCTTGTTGTAGAGTTCGAAACCTACAAGGGCATAGAAATTGTTCTTTTCCTTGATGGTCCAGTCATAAGACGCAGTTGTGGTCCAGGTGTAGGAATTGGTCTGAGTCTTTTCGATCGAAGCGACAGGATTTGAGTTGTATTTCTTGCCTTCGGAAGTCAGACGGCCCCAGAATCGCTTGTCATCCTTGAACTGTACGGTGTAGACACCTTCGGTGCGGAGGGTAAGACCGTTGATGGGCTTGTATTCAAGAGCGGCCTGGTTGGCAAAAGTGTAAGCATGACGCTTGCGCACGTTTGTCTTGATGTCTGACACGGGGTTTGTGTAAGAGAAGATCTGCTCCTGGTCGGGGTCGATTGTCTCTTCCGGCCACCATGCGCCGTCACGTTCACGGATACCGTTGGTCGGGCGGTAGCGGAGCACGTCGATGATACCGCCGGTGCCCACGTTGTCACCTCCGGCACCTTCGTCGCGGCGATAGGTCATCTTGGGGTTGTACTGGAGGGTAAGATTCGGGAGAATCTTCGTAGACAGCTTGGTCAGGATGTTGGTACGGCGTACGCCGGTGCCCATGATGATACCGTCGTCGTTAGACTGGGTAAGCGAAATGTTGTAACGGGTCTTGTCGTTGCCGCCACCTATCGATACGTTAGCTGAGTATGAGAAGGGGTTGTTGCCCATCACCTCGTCCTGCCAGTCATGAGATGGAGCCTGCTTGTAGAGGTCCATGTCCTGCGGGTGGCCGAAGTTGTAACGGAACAGGCGGGTCTGTGAGTTACGGGTAGAGTGGCCTGTGGCGTAGTCCCACTGGTAGTTCACAAAATCATATCCGTTCATCAGATCCATCTTCTTTGTGATCTGGCTGACAGAGCCCTGTGCGTTGAATGACACAGTGGTCTTGCCTTCCTGGGCCGACTTGGTGGTCACGATCA
>CAMXAZ010000053.1 GCA_947179295.1 uncultured Muribaculaceae bacterium | reverse complement strand
CGTCGATGATACTACGAAAGTGGGAAAGTAGATAACCGCCCCCTCTAAACCGCGGGCCGGAACCTGTCACAGCGACAGATTCCGGCCCGCTTTTTTTATATCCCCCCGAAACCACTCCTCCGCAATCCGACCTGACATCACTCAGCCATCCACCATCCGCAATCACACCCGCAATCCTCGCCATCCGCACCCCGCAGCAGCTTATACATTATTTTATCCATAGCTGAAATAAAGATGGTTTTGTCTGTGGAATATAATTTTTGAATTATGTTTTTGTAGCGGCTTGGGGGATTCTCACGGATTTTGCCTAAATTTGTATCGTGAATAGTTTTATCTGTTCCAAAAGAAATTAAAAAATTATTATTTGCAATTTAGAATCCTGTGATGGCATGAATTTTAGACGGCGATTCAGACAGTCGGCAGTGGCTTTTGCATTAGTGCTGCCTTTTACGGTTTCTGCTGAACTTCCGATGAATTATGAGGGAGAGTTCAGTGTGGGAGCCGGGAGCGGTGATTTTGCGCCGTTTTATATTTCGTCGTTGCGTCACGGACGTTTCACTCAGGCTGACAATGTGCAGGCGGAAGCCCGTCTCTGGCATGACATGGACTATGACCGGCGCTTTTCGTTTGGTTTCGGGCTTGACGTGATAGTCGATTACTCTTCTGCGGTGAGCTATGAGCGCTATGACCGGGAAAGTAATTCATGGTTTTATCATTCGGAGCGTCCTTCAATGCTGAGAATCCAGCAGCTTTACGGCGAGATAAAATACCGTGGGGTGTTTGTCGAAGCCGGTATGAAGGAGCATGATTCTCCTATTCTGCCTCAGTCGCTGACGAGCGGCGATCTGGTGGAGAGCGGAAACGCGAGACCGATTCCGCAGATAAGAGCCGGTTTCTGGGATTTTCAGGACATTCCTTTCACCAAGGGATGGATGCAAATCTCCGGTGAAGTGGCATTTGGTAAAATGATGGACAGTTCATGGTGGCGTGATCATTACAACTATTATACATATCACATAGCCGAGAACGAACTTTATAATTACAAGCGATGCTATTTCCGCACCAAGCCGACAGAGCCGCTGTCTGTTACGTTCGGTATGCAGGCCGTTGCCGTTTTCGGAGGTACGAACCGTTACTATCGGCGCGGAGAGCTTGTACTTGAAGACAAGTATCCCGCAGGTATAAAGGAGTTTTTCATGATGCTGCTCCCTTCGAAAGACGGAGGTGAAGGATTTGTGTCAGGGAACCATCTCGGCACATGGGATATCAAAGCCAGATATGCTTTCTCCAATGGAGCCGAACTGTCGGCCTACTGTTCCTGGCTTTGGGAAGATGGCTCAGGCATAGGGAAACTCAACGGCTGGGACGGCCTCTGGGGCCTTGTCTATAAGGCAAAATCGAGAGGCTTGGTAAGCGGTGCAGTTGTGGAGTATCTTGATTTCACGAATCAGAGTGGACCGATACATTTTGCTCCCGGTGACAGTCCGGGAACCACAGTGCCTGACCATGTTTCAGGTGCCGATGACTATTATAACAATGCCTCGCATAACTCATATGCCTACTACGGCCAGTCGTTAGGCACACCTGCCATCATGGCGCCGATCTATAACCGCGACGGCTACCCCGGTTTCATCGCCAACAGTCTGCGCGGTTTCCACATCGGAGTGGAGGGTGAACTGGGCAGTGATATCAGTTATAGACTGAAAGGCGGTTACCGCAAGGCGTGGGGAACAGGGAAAGCGATGCTGAAAACTCCGATCCATGAAACGGCGGTTATGCTGGAAGCGAACTGGCATCCGGCTACGCTTGTCAAAGGCCTTAGCCTTAACATGCAGCTTGAGCTTGACCGCGGTACTATGCCCGGAAATGCATTCGGCGCTCTTGTAGGAGTCAAATATAAAATAAGCAGACAGAAATGAGACACAGACTGACCGATATATTTATTGCATTGCTGCTGGTGCTGGTCACATGCGGCTGTACCAGGAATGATGGCGACATTGGCGATTATTTCGGCGAGTGGCGTCTTGAAAAGCTTACCGCTGATGGAGAGGCCCTGCCGCTTTACACAGAGGAAAGCGGTATCGAGCTTTATACATGGGCGTTTCAGGGCAAGATCATTCAGATTGTAGAGATGCTGCCCCGTCATGAGTATGTTGAACATACCGGTTCATGGCGTGAAGACAATGATGTGCTTGAACTGAATTTCAGCCACAGTGATGACGAGCCGGGTCACGAACCGGGCTACCGGGCGCCGGCTGCCTTGCATCTGGTGAGCGACGGCATAACCCGTCTGCACATCGATCGGTTTAAAAACCATCGTATGGTGCTCTCTTATGTCGGAACTGACGATGTCACCTATACGTATTATCTCAGAAGACCCTATTAACACAGACATTATATATATAATAAGAGATATGGATAAGGCAAAAACAAAAGTGCTCGTTACCGGAGCCGACGGATTTATCGGCTCTCATCTGACCGAGTTGCTGCTGGCCGAAGGCTATGCAGTCAGAGCGCTTAGCCAGTATAATTCATTCAATAACTGGGGCTGGCTTGAAGATGTCAGCAGCCCGGATCTTGAAGTGGTCACAGGCGATGTCAGAGACCCGAATTTCTGCCGTCATATAAGCGAAGGCTGTGACACAGTCTATCATCTCGCCGCACTGATTGCAATTCCCTACAGCTATGTAGCGCCTGACAGTTATGTAGACACTAATATCAAGGGAACGCTCAATATGTGTCAGGCCGCCCGCGACTGCGGAGTGCGCCGCCTGATTGTGACCTCGACCAGTGAAGTCTACGGAACGGCAAAATATGTGCCTATCGACGAATCGCATCCGCGTCAGCCGCAGTCACCTTACAGCGCGACAAAGATTGGAGCCGACGCAATAGCTCTCAGTTTCTACAACGCATTCAGACTGCCGGTTGTGATTGCGCGTCCGTTCAACACTTACGGTCCGCGTCAAAGCGCCCGCGCCATAATTCCGACAATAATCACTCAGATCGCATCAGGAATGCGCGAGATAAAAGTGGGCGATCTCACACCTACCCGTGATTTCAATTTCGTAAAGGATACGGCAGCCGGATTCATTGCTCTCGGTCGCGCGGAGGGCATAGAAGGCCGTGAGATCAACATTGCCACCGGCACAGAGGTGACCATGCGCGAGACGCTTGAAACAATAGCCAGGATCATGGGCGAAAAGGTAGACTATGTTACTGATCCGCAGCGTCTGAGACCGTCTGGCAGCGAAGTGTTCAGGCTTTGCGGCGACAACAGTCTGATAACCTCTCTGACCGACTGGCGTCCGCGCTACAATCTGGAAGACGGACTGCGCGAGACGGTGGAGTGGTTTACCAAGGGTGACAACCTGTCGAGATACAAGAGCGGCATCTATAACGTCTGAGGCTTATGGCAGAGGATAAAAAGAGAATCAATATTCTTTTTCTCGGAGGAGCCAAACGGGTCTCTTTCGGGCGGAAACTGATAGAGGCCGGAAAGCGGCTGGGGCTTGAGATCGGAATCTACAGCTATGAACTTGAAGCTGAAGTGCCCGTAGCACTCATCGGCGGGATAATCATAGGCCGCCGTTGGGGAGCTCCTGACATACTCGATCATATCCATCAGATTGTTGGAGCCTATCATATCGACGTGCTGCTTCCGTTTGTCGACGGTGCGATCTCGATAGCCGGGGCCTATGTGGCTACCTACGGCGATGCGTGGTCACCGGTAGTCAGATCGGGGCTGGCCGAGACGCTGTTTGACAAAGTGCTTTCAGCCCGTGCCTTCGAGAGCGCAGGCCTGGACATACCGACAACCTATCGTGGAGGTAAGCCGGTGTTTCCTCTGATAGCCAAACCGCGACGCGGATCGGCTTCCAAGGGAATTGAAGTTCTGAACGGTATAAGCGATTTCCGCCGGCTTCAGAATGTCAGCGATGAATACCTGCTTCAGACTTATTATCCGAAGAGAGAGGAATATACGGTAGACTGTTATGTCACTCAGAAAGGCGAAGTCCTGTGCGTCAGCCCGCGGCGCAGACTCGAAGTGGTAGGCGGCGAAGTTTCCAGAACTGTTACAATCGATGACCGGGATATTTTTGAATCCTCACGTCAGGCCATAGAGCGTCTCGGACTCCGCGGAGCCGTGACACTGCAGTATCTGCGTGACCTTGAAAGCGGCCGGCTGATGCTTATGGAGATCAATCCGCGGCTTGGCGGCGGAGTGGTATGCTCAGTCCATGCCGGGGCAGATATCCCGGCGATGATTCTTACGGAAGCTTGCGGACAGCCTTATGACGGCAGCCGTGAAGTCAGAAGTGGAGTAATGATCTGCCGCTACTTTGAAGAAGCGGTATTTAATGTTTAAAAAGAAACGGAATGTCCACAGTGAGACATTCCATTGACCATATGAACGACGCAGAAAGAATAATCATCATAGCCGAGGCGGGAGTCAATCACAACGCCTCGATGGAAATGGCGCGCAGGATGGTGGTGGAAGCCGCCCGCGCGGGAGCGGATTATGTCAAATTCCAGACTGCGGTGCCTGAACTGGTGATCTCGTCGATAGCCCCCAAGGCCGAGTATCAGAAAGAGACCACCGGAGAGGCCGAATCACAGCTTGAGATGTGTAAGGCAATCCATCTGCCTCTTTCGGCCTATCCGGAACTGGCGGAACTCTGCCGCGAGGAAGGCATCGGTTTCATGAGCACTCCGTTTGACCTTGTCAGCATCGACTCCCTTGCTCCTCTTGACATGGACTACTGGAAGATCCCTTCCGGCGAGATTACCAACCTGCCATATCTGCGCAAGATTGCAAAGACAGGCGGCAAGGTGATACTCTCGACCGGGATGTCGACCATTGACGAGGTAGCAACTGCGGTCGATGTTCTCGAAACCGGAGGCATAGACCGCAAAGACATCATACTGCTGCATTGCACAACCCAATATCCCACACCTTACAGCGATGTGAACCTCAAAGCGATGGACAGTCTGCGCCGGCTGAACACCGGTGGTGTGGGCTACAGCGACCACACTCTTGGAATCGAGGTGCCTATAGCAGCCGCCGCACTTGGAGCAAAGGTGATAGAAAAACATTTTACGCTTGACAAAAATCTGCCCGGACCTGACCACCGAGCCTCGCTCGATCCGGCTGAACTCGCAGCGATGGTCAAGGCCGTGCGCCATATAGAAAAAGCGTTGGGCAGCGGTGTGAAAGCTGTAGCAGACTCGGAGCGGTCAAATATAGAAGTCGCCCGCAAGAGCATTGTCGCCGCCCGAACCATTGTCAGGGGTGAGGTGTTCACAGAGGAGAACATCACGGTCAAGCGTCCCGGCAATGGCATCAGTCCAATGCTGTGGGACAGTGTGATCGGGCAGGTGGCTAAAAAGGATTTCGCATATGATTCTCTGATCGAACTGTAGCGCGACGGCGACGAATCGGCGACAGTAAAAAGCAGCAGTCATCACGGCAATGTAACAGAAATGAAAGAATCACTCAGACTATCGCTTTCCCAGAAACTCCAGCAGAGGCTCTCGCCCCTGCAGATGCGTTTTGTGCGTATGCTTGAGATGACCGGTCCGGAAGTGGAGGAAGAGGTCAGGCGCGAGCTTGATGACAATCCGGCGCTTGAGATTGCCGACCGCAGCGAAAGCGAAACCCCGGAGGATGATTTTCACGAAAGTGCCGAAGAGATGCAGCTTGCCGATTACAAGGACGAAGACGAAATTCCGGCCTATCGGCTTGAAGCGCGTAACACCTCGCGTGATGATGTCTATTATGAACCGGTGGCCGTAGCCGGAGAGAATTCACTCGGCGAATGGCTTATGAACCAGTTACGGGAAACAGATATAAGCGACACAGAACTTCTTGCCGCCGGCTATATCATCGGTAATCTTGATGACAACGGATATCTTACACGCACACTCCCTCAGATACTCGACGATCTTGCCATAAATGCCGGGCTTGAACTGACTATGGAACAGCTTGGCGCTATAGCCGACCGCATCCGAGCCCTTGATCCGGCCGGAGTATGTGCATATGATCTAAGAGACTGCCTGTCACTGCAGCTCAAAAGGCTTGACCCGACCCCATCACGTAAAATCGCGCTGGAGATAGTAGACTATTATTTCGATCTCTTCTCTCTGCGGCATTACGACCGTCTCGGAGCGGCATTGGGCATTGACCGTAACAGCTTGCGTGAGGCCATTGACGTGATCCGTTCGCTCAATCCCAAACCGGGAGGCATTATCGGTGACAGTGACGCCGACGTGCGCTCGCGGCATATAATACCCGACTTCAATGTAGAAGTAGATGGCGACAACATAACCTTGACACTGCTTAACAACATCCCTGATCTCACCATCGAAAAGAGTTTTTCCGCTGATGGTGAAAGCTTTTCAGTGGCTTCGACAGCCGCCTCACGGAAGGATGCGATGGCGTTTGTCAGCCGCAAGCGTGAGGATGCCACAGACTTTATTGATCTGCTGCGCCTGCGCCAGCAGACTCTCTACAATGTCATGGCGGCGATAGTCAGACTTCAGCGTGATTTTTTTGTCAGCGAAGACGAGACACGCCTGCGGCCCATGATTCTCAAAGATGTCTCGCGCGAGACAGGCTATGACCTTTCAGTGATCTCAAGAGCGACGGCCGGGAAATATGTCTCGACCCCGGTCGGTATCTATCCTTTGAAATTCTTTTTCAACGAGCGTGTGGGAGGAGATGACGAAGAGACATCATCGCGTGAGATTCTTGCAGTGATCCGCGAGATCATCGAAGGTGAGGACCCGCGTCATCCGTTCAGTGACGACGCGCTTATGAAAGAGCTTAACGGCAGAGGCTACGAGATTGCCCGCAGGACAGTCTCGAAATACCGCGAGCGCCTTGGCCTGCCTGTGGCGCGTCTGCGGAAAGGCATATAGTATGAATTGACGTTATATTTATAATCAGAGAATAATGAAAAGAATTTCGGAAATATTGTCGGTCTTGTTTTCACCGCTGCTGGTCCCCACCTACGGCATGATCCTGGCCGCATTCCTTACCATACTCAGATTTCTGCCGACAAATCTTCTTTGCACGGCTGTCGGAATCACTTTTGTCATCACATGTCTGATTCCGGTGTCTGTCATCATGGCACTCTTCCGCTCAGGCATGGTCTCTGATCCGGGTCTCAACGAGCGCAAGGAGCGATATGTGCCCTACGGGGCTGTGGTTCTCTGCTATCTCGGCTGCGGATTTTTCTTTTTCAAGGCGAGCGCCCCGCTGTGGCTGCCTATGTTCTTTGCCGGTGCCGCACTGGCTACGGTGATAAATGTCGCGGTCAACTACTGGTGGAAAATCAGTGCCCACGCAGCAGCGATGGGCGGACTCGTGGCTCTGCTGTTCAGAATTGTAGCATCGCACTACGCGCTCTATAATATGAATATCTGGCTTTCGGCCGTAATAATTCTGGCCGGGGCTGTGATGACCGCCCGTGTATATCTCGGACGCCACACATTGTGGCAGGTGCTTGCCGGATGCGCCAACGGATTCATCTGCGTTTATCTGATGTCAATGATCTGAAAAATTTAACCTCTACATATTATATATTAATATATCATGAAACCGATCGTAAGTATAATAATGGGAAGCACCAGTGATCTTCCCATACTCAAGAAAGCCGCCGATTTCCTCAACCAGATGGAAGTGCCGTTTGAAATGAACGCACTGTCGGCCCACCGCACTCCCTCGGAAGTTGAAAGTTTCGCCCACGGAGCGCAGGAAAGAGGCATCAAGGTCATCATAGCCGCCGCAGGCATGGCAGCCGCGCTGCCGGGAGTGATCGCGGCGATGACACCGCTGCCGGTGATCGGCATTCCCATCAACTCGACCCTCAGCGGCATGGATGCTCTCTATTCGATAGTCCAGATGCCTCCGGGCATCTCTGTGGCTACAGTCGGAATCAATGCCGGCATGAATGCAGCCATCACAGCCGTGCAGATCCTCGCGCTTTCCGATCCGGCACTTGCCGAACGCTATGAAGCCTACCGTGCGACCCTTTCAAAGAAGATCGTCAAGGCAAACGAGGAACTCAAGGATGTTAAATATGACTTTAAGGTCGACTGACAGATGACAGAACCAAAATCAAAGACTCTTGATTTCAACTACCGGCGGAGAGCTACCTGGCCAGTGAAAGTCGGAAATGTCACTATTGGAGGCGACAATCCGGTGCGCCTTCAGTCGATGACATCTACAAGCACTATGGACACCGACGGTTCCGTCGCACAGATCAAGCGTATAGCTGATGCCGGAGCCGAGATAGTGCGTCTGACAGCCCAGGGAGTTCGTGAGGCAGAGAATCTGGCTGAAATATCGGCCAGACTCCGGGCCGATGGCTGTTCGGTGCCGCTTGTAGCCGATATACATTTCAACCCGCGGGCTGCATTCGCGGCAGCCTCACGGGTTGAAAAAGTACGCATCAATCCGGGCAATTTCGTAGATCCGGGCCGTGTATTCAAAAAGATCGACTATACCGACGAGGAATATGCAGCCGAGATCGAAAAAATAGAGGAAGGGCTGGTTCCGCTTCTCGACATATGCCGGGAACATTCCACCGCCTTGCGCATCGGTGTCAACCACGGATCACTTTCAGACCGCATCATGAGCCGCTACGGCGACACTCCAGCCGGAATGGTTGAGAGTGCCCTGGAATTTCTGCGTGTATGTCTGCGCCACGACTTCCGCGATGTGGTCATTTCAATAAAAGCCTCCAATGTCTGCGTGATGGTCGAGACCGTGCGCCGTCTTGTCGATGCGATGGACCGAGAAGACATGCACTTCCCGCTTCACCTCGGAGTGACAGAGGCCGGCGATGCCGAGGACGGACGCATAAAATCAGCCGTCGGTATCGGAAGCCTGCTTGCCGAAGGCATAGGTGACACAATCAGAGTCTCGCTCAGCGAAGAGCCCGAATGTGAGATCGAACCGGCCACCGGCATAGTCAAGTTCATCACATCGCTTTCTTCCGGACCGGAAGTCGCGGCAGTCACAGTCGGAGAGGATTATGACAGCTATAAACCTTCACGGCGTAAAAGCCGCTGGGCTGACAGACTTCCGCAGGTTGTGGGTCTTGATATCGAAGCTGAATCGCTGGCGGGAGCCTTGGTACTCAAAGCCGAAGACGGAATCGCGTCCGGACTGGTTGAAGAGCTTAAGGCCGATCCTGACCGCGTGGTAGTGCTCGGTTCCGAAGTCTCCAACGCGCTTGGCCACCTCAGGGCATTCCTTACCGCGCTGAAGAGCGAGGGGCTTGAAAATCCGGTGATAGTCCGTCGTGACTATACAGGCCTGAGTGAGCAGGAGCGCACCATTGCCGCATCGGTAGAATTCGGTTCGCTGCTGCTTGCCGGTTTTGCCGACGGAATCTGGATCGAGTCCGCAGGAGAAAGCCGTGAACGGCTGACAGCGCTTGCTCTGAATATACTTCAGGCCACCAGACTGAGAATTTCGAAAACCGAATTCATATCATGTCCCGGTTGTGGCCGTACGCTCTACGATCTCCAGTCCACTCTGCGAGAGATAAAAGCCGCCACTTCACATCTCAAAGGTCTGAAAATAGGAGTCATGGGCTGTATAGTCAACGGTCCTGGCGAGATGGCCGACGCCGACTATGGCTATGTAGGCGCCGCCGCCGGTAAAATCAGCCTCTATAAAGGCAAAGAGTGCATTGAAAAAAACATTCCTGCCGAAGAGGCTATCGGTCACCTTGTCAGCCTTATCAAGGCCAACGGCGACTGGGTTGAACCTTAAGGGACTCTTGTTTTTAAACAACCTCTAAAAACTGACTCGAATCACGCATTGGGTCTGACGGCCGGACTGTCAGGCTCAATGCGATAAAAAACTGCGGATGGATATAAATGAAAAATATATGCGCCGGGCACTCGATCTCGCGCGCCACGGACTGCTTGACGCATCGCCCAATCCGATGGTCGGAGCGGTCATAGTGGGGAGCGACGGCCGGATCATAGGCGAGGGTTGGCACCGCCGTTGTGGCGAAGGTCATGCCGAGGTCAATGCCGTAGCTTCTGTCAAAGATAAGGATAGCCTGCGTGACTCTACAATGTATGTCACTCTCGAACCTTGCTCCCACTATGGCAAGACACCGCCTTGCGCCGACATGATAATAGAGCGGGGCATACCGCGGGTTGTGGTCGGTACGGCCGATCCATTTGCCAAGGTATCAGGCAGGGGTATAGCACGGATGAAAGCAGCCGGGATTGAGGTGGTCACGGGTGTCCTTGAAGACGAATGCCGGGCTTTGAACCTTAAGTTCATGACCGCTCATGAAAAACAGCGTCCGTTCATCACCCTCAAATGGGCGCAGAGCGGCGACGGTTTTATCGACGGAAAGATATCCACACCACTCACCTCCATGCTCGTGCACAAGCTCCGGGCCACGCATGATGCCATCCTTGTGGGGAGCGGGACGGTGCTTGCCGACGATCCATCGCTCACAACACGTCTCTACGCCGGAAAATCGCCGGTCAAGGTAGTGCTTGACAGACGCAGGCGCATCGGACCTGAAGCCGGAATATTCAAAGGAGATACTCCGGTGATCATACTGTCGGACTACGGGTCGCTCGGAGACGCCATGTCGGAACTTTACCGAAAGGGAATAACCTCCGTCCTTGTCGAAGGCGGAGCACAGGTGCTCGAATCGTTCATGAAAGAGGGCCTCTGGGATGAAATCAGGGTGGAAATCTCGCCGGAGTGTATCAATGGTCAAGTGAAAGCACCCGATCTTATTTCGCACCCGCTTGTTATAGACAGTGAGACTGTTGACGGTCATCGAATCATAATATATAGAAACAAATGGAGATAATAAAAGCCCGAAAGGCTGACGCCCCCCTGATAGCCCGTTCGATAATGGATGCCGTGGGGGAGGAAATATGTGAGAATCTTGCAGGCGAGAATAGAACGCTTGCCGATGTGGAACGCCTGTTCACCGCGCTGGCTGAAAGAGATGACAGCCAGTACAGCTACCTCAATACACTTGTGGCAGTCGATGATGACGGAAAGGCCGTAGGAGTCATAGTGTCCTATGACGGGGCACGTCTTGCCGAACTGCGCAAACCGTTCTTCGAACTTGTCAAGACAGTTCTTGACAAGAATCTCGATGATGTCGAGGATGAGACCGATGCCGATGAATTCTATCTTGACACACTGGCAGTGCTTCCCGAATACCGCGGGCAAGGCATAGCCGCGATGCTGCTTAAGGGAGCCGTGGAGAGAGCGGCCAAGGCAGGCAAGCCGGCCGGACTGCTGGTTGACAAAGACAATGACCGCGCCCGCCGTCTCTACGAGCGTGTAGGTTTCCGCGCGGTGGGAGAGCGGCCGTTCTGTTACGTCATGATGGACCATATGCAATTCAAAGGCTGATGGGAATCAAGAAAATTTGCCGCATAGCAGTCACCGCCGTTATTTTTCTGAGCGGGGCAGTCTCAGCCTCTGCCTTTCCGCTGCGAGTCAGCGGCATTGACTCGGTCAACACCGCAATCCTTATCCGCGATCTGCTTTTCGGCGCTGATATAGTATCGGAAAACATAGACAGGTCACTGATTCCGGCGTCAGTCATGAAGTCAGTGACCGTAGGGTCGATGCTCAACCTCGCTGACACGAGTGAGTGTTTCATCACACCCGTGGTGGCCGAGGGAAGCATCAGAGACGGAGTGCTTTCAGGCAATATCGTGGTCAGAGTCTGTGGTGATCCTACAATCGAATCACAGTTTCTGCCGTCATCCCAGGGCTTTGCCGACAGCATTGCCGCCGGTCTGCGCCGTCTTGGCGTCACATCCGTCACCGGCGATGTCATAATTGACTCCTCCGATTTTCCGGATGCCACCACACCTCCGGGATGGATGGACGAGGACATACCGTGGCCTTATGGAGCCAGACTCCAGGGTGCCAATTTCCGCGACAACAGATTCAGACTGCGTCTGCCTTCGAAAGAGACTGTGCCTTTTGTGCCTGATCTGAAGTTTTCCTATACGAATCCAAAGCGCCGTGGGGTCAAGATAGACCGCAAGGACGGATCTGAGACCTTCATTGTCAGCGGAAACCAGCGCCGCGGACTTAACGACGTGTTCTCCATGCCTAATCCGTGGAAAGCCATGCGCCATGAGATAGTGACCGTGTTGCGTGACAGCGGAATTGAAGTCGGAGGCAGCAAGACCGCCGCTTCTCAGGACTCGCAGACGGTCTATGAACATCATTCGCCGAGCCTCGGAGAAATCATGCGCAGCCTGATGTTCCGGTCAGACAATCTTATGGCAGAAGGAATTCTGCGGGCCATCACACCCGGAGGCACCCGCGAGGATGCCATAAAGGAAGAGATGGCGGTGTGGACTCTGGCCGGAATCAGCCCTCACGGCGTAGTGATCAAAGACGGCAGCGGACTCTCGCGTGACAACCGTCTGACAGCGCGTTTCCTTGCCGGAATCTATCAGTATATGATCACAGATCCTTTCGGCGGTGACTACAGTTCGCTCTTCCCGCGGGCCGGATATGACGGCACGATGCGCAATTTCCTTTTGGGAACCTCACTGGAAGGGCGCGTGGCAATGAAGACCGGTTCGATGAGAGGAGTGCAGAGCTATGCGGGCTATCTTTTTGATGAAAACGGCCATCCGACCCATGTGATAATTTTTATGGTCAACAACTTCCGTTGCAGCCGTGCGGCATTAAAAAGTGACATAGAGAGATTGTTATTAGAAAAATTTGACGTAAGTTTGCAGTCTGAAAATCTCTCGGAAGAAGAGACTGTAACTGAAAATCCGAATGATGAACAATGATATGACCGGCCTGCTGAACCTGGCCTACGAGATAGAGGGATTGCTGTTGCTCCGGATAAACCGGGGCGACGAGACTCCGTCTGAAATGAAAGAACTTCTTGCCGGCAAGGCAAAGCAGCTTGCCGACGCGCTTGCAGCCTGCGATGCCGCGACAGAAGCCTGCGATGCCACAACTGCATCCTGTGATTCCGCTGTAGCCTGTGACGCCCCGGAAGCCGAAGCCGTGGCCGCAGTTGAGGAGCAGGCAGCCGAAGCCGAGGCTGAGATTACCGCCGAGACAGCGGTGGCCGGCCAAGAGGAAGCCGCCGCCCCGACTCCGGAATCAGAAATAGCAGAAAGCACCGAGGCTGAAGAAAAGGCTGATGCCGATGAGGCGCCGTCAGGTCTGACTCTTGACGAAAAACTCGCCCGCGAACGTGCGGCCGATATCTCAAAGGCCTTCACTCTGAATGACCGCTTCCGTTTCTGCCGTGAACTTTTCCGCAACTCAAACGAGGAGTTCAAGGAAACACTTGAAGTGATAGGCTCGATGGCCGATATGGATGAAGCCGAGGAATATTTCTACAACGATCTCTGCTGGGATTCTGAAAAAGAAGAGGTCAGGGAATTCATGGCCATAGTTGCAAAACATTTCTGATGGGCAGACTCTATATAGTTCCGACACCGGTCGGCAATATGGCCGACATGACACCGCGAGCCATCGAGGTGCTGAAGACCTGTGACCGCATCTATGCCGAGGACACAAGGACTTCGGCAGTACTTCTGCGCCATTTCGAAATCACCACCCCCTGTTCGAGCCACCATAAGTTCAACGAACATGCCACAGTCAGGCCTATCATTGACCAGCTTCTTGCCGGAGAGACAGTGGCGCTGATCTCGGATGCAGGCACTCCGGGCATCAGTGATCCGGGATTTCTGCTGACACGCGAGTGCCGGCGCGAGGGAATCGAGGTGGAAACCCTGCCGGGAGCCACGGCCTTTGTGCCCGCACTGGTGAATTCAGGGCTTCCTACAGACCGATTCACATTCGAAGGATTTCTCCCGCCGAAAAAGGGACGTCAGACAAGGCTGGAGAAAATTGCAGCCAGTGACTGCACCTCAATCATCTATGAATCACCGCTGCGACTTGTGAAGACACTTGAGCAGCTTGCAGTTGCTTGTGGCGGAGAGCGGGAAGCTTCCGTCAGCCGTGAGATCTCGAAACTGCACAACACCACCGTCAACGGAACGCTTGACGAACTGAAGAATTACTTCACCGAAAACATTCCGCGAGGAGAAATTGTTATAATCGTAGGTGCACGGGATGACAAGGCACCTAAAGTACATAAGAATAAATATAGACAAAACTCACATTCAACAACAGATTTATGAAAAAGCTTGCAACCTTGGCAGTTATTGCTACTGCAATACTCAGCGCCTGTAACGGGGGAAAACTTCGTGAGGCCGAAGCTCAGAATGAACAGCTGAAAGGCGATCTTCGTGAGACGCTTGCCACTCAGGACAGTCTTTTGGTGCTTGTCAATGACATTTCAGACGGCATGAATCAGATCAAAGATCTCGAAAAGATCATCTCGACTCCCGGCTCACTCGGTGAATCGGTGTCACGCAGAGACCAGATCAAGAATGACATGATCGCCATCCAGAAAGCTCTTCAGGAGCGTCGTGAACGTCTTGCCGAACTCGAAAAGAAGCTTGCCGACAACGGAGGCGAGAGCAGCACTCTCAAACGCACAATCGCAAATCTGAAAGCGCAGATGGCCGAGCAGCAGACTGAAATCGCCACTCTGACAAATCAGCTTGCGAGCGCCAATATCCGCATCGAGGAACTCAACACTCAGGTGTCCCATCTGAACAGCGACGTTGACTCGCTCAACACCGGTCTGACAGCAGAACGCGAGCAGAAAGAAGCCGCACAGGAAGCTGCCACCGCCGCTACCAACGAGCTCAACACCGTATATTATGCCATCGGAACCGGCAAGGAACTTAAAGAAAAGAAAATTCTTCAGTCCGGTTTCCTCCGCAAGACCAAAGTGATGGAAGGCAATTTCGACATGAGCTACTTCACCGCCGGTGACCGTCGCACTCTCGCCGAGATCCCCACTCACAGCAAGAAGGCCAAAGTGCTCACCTCACAGCCCAAGGATTCCTACACGATCGTTGACGTCAACGGTCAGAAAGTAATCAGAATTTCAGATCCTGCAAAATTCTGGCAGCTTTCAGACTTCCTGGTGATCGAGGTTGACTGATGACCGGCTCGGATTGATAAAAAATATCATTATATACATACTTACCGATCGGGAGTTCGCGCTCCCGATTCTTTTCATTTTAATACCATATCATTCAATCCAATGCACCAAAGTTCAATTTATCTGACAATGCTCGCATTAAGCGCATCCGTAGCCGCAAAGGCAGAGAACCCCGACGCAGTCTTTCAGACTTATCCCACCTATTCAGGTGAAGATCTCGAACTGACAGTGGACAGCAAGGGGACACACTGGCGCCTGTGGTCGCCTAAAGCCCAGGCAGCGAGAGTGATTCTCTATGACAGCGACCGTAACACACAGGCCGTCGATACGATTGACATGACCCGCGGCGAGGGTGGAACCTGGGTTGCGGCAGTGCCGCGTCAGCTCTACGGCTCATTCTACACCTTCTCGATTCTCGACAATGGAAAGTGGCTCGATGAAACTCCCGGAGTCTGGGCCAAGGCCGTCGGTACCAACGGCCACCGTGCGGCGGTTATCGACTTTGCCGCCACTGATCCGGAAGGGTGGGAGAGCGACAAGGGCCCGGCCATCGCGCATATCAACGATGCCGTGATCTATGAGATGCACCACCGTGATTTTTCGGTCGACCCGTCATCCGGTATAGTCAACAAAGGAAAATTTCTCGCTCTGACCGAACCGTCGACCACCAGTCCCGACGGCGAAGCAACCGGAATTGACCATCTGAAAGAACTTGGCATCACGCATGTCCATATTCTTCCGTCATATGACTATAACAGTGTAGACGAGGCAAATCTGCCTTCCAACCAGTACAACTGGGGTTATGATCCCTACAACTACAATGCGCCTGAAGGCTCCTATTCGACCAATCCGGCTGATCCGTCAGCAAGAATCCGCGAAATGAAAGAGATGGTCAAGTCGCTGCATGACAACGGCATCGGAGTGATCATGGATGTGGTCTACAATCACACGGCTGACAATGACAACTCCAATTTCTCTCTGACCGCCCCCGGCTACTATTACCGTCACCGTCCTGACGGCAGCTACAGCGATGCGTCGGGCTGCGGCAATGAGACAGCTTCTGACCGCCGGCAGATGCGCGACTTTATTGTCAACTCTGTCAAATACTGGGCAAAGGAATATCACATCGACGGATTCCGCTTTGACCTGATGGCTATTCATGACATCGAGACCATGAACGAGGTTGCTGCCGCGCTGAAAGAGATCAATCCTGATATTTTTGTCTATGGCGAAGGCTGGACAGCCGGTGACTCGCCTCTGCCTGTCGAACAGCGTGCCCTGAAAGAGAATGTCAGCAAGATGCCCCAGGTGGCAGTGTTCAGCGATGACATCCGTGACGCCGTCAAGGGTCATTATACCGATGCCTCGGACCGCGGGTTCGCCACCGGAAAGCCCGGACTGGAAGAAACTGTGAAAATCGGCATTGTAGGTGCCACTGCCCATCCGCATGTAGACTATTCAAAAGGCAACAACTCTAAATTCGCCTATGCCTCGGCTCCGACACAGATCATCAACTATGTTTCATGTCATGACGATCTGATGCTCACCGACAAGCTGCGCAAGTCGATGCCCGACGCGAGTGAGGCCGACCGCCAGCGTGCGGCACGTCTGGCCCAGACCATAGTGTTCACCTCGCAGGGCACACCGTTCATGTTTGCCGGCGAAGAGATCTTCCGTGACAAGAAGGGTGTCCACAATTCCTACAAGTCGCCTGACTCGATTAACGCTATCGACTGGGATCTCAAGCATGTCAACCGCGAGCAGTTTGATTACTACCGCGAGCTGATCAAGCTGCGCAAGGAGCATCCGGCATTCAGAATGGCAACCGCCGACCAGGTGGCCCGTCATCTGAAATTCGACAATGTCAAGGAGCCGAATCTCATATCCTATTCACTGAAAGACCATGCGAACGGCGATCAGTGGAAAGAGATCAAAGTGGTGTTCAACGGAGCCGATGAAGCCCGTGAGGTGAAGATTCCGCGCGGCAAGTGGCTTGTGATAGCTGATGACGGCCGCATTTCCGCCTCCGGACTTGGCGAAAGCAAGGGCGGCAAAATGACAGTGGCCCCGCGTTCGGCTCTCATACTCGCCCTGCCGCAGTAGAAGATTGGTCTCAGACAATCTTGAAAAGAAATATATCCATCCGCGTTTCCGAAGCTGCCAAAGGCTTCCGGAGCGCGGATTTTTTATGCGGATGTTTCTTGGGGAGTGGAAAATTGAGTATATTTGCGGAATATTGAAATAACTGAAAACCCAAACCGTCGTGGATAACAGAAAGAAACCTACCGCCATCCTGCGTATGCACTGCCCGGATCAGCCCGGAATCATAGCTGTAATCACAGATTTCATCACAACCAACAGAGGAAATATCATCTATCTCGACCAGTATGTAGACCGTCAGAACGGCATATTCTACATGCGCGTGGAGTGGGAGCTTGAAAATTTCATGATCCCGACCGAAAAGATCGACGAATATTTCAACACCCTTTATGCCCGTCGCTATGAACTGACCTACCGCATCAGTTTTTCGAGCCGCAGGCAGCGCATGGCTATCTTCGTCAGCAAGATGTCGCATTGTCTCTACGATATGCTCGCGCGCCATATGGCCGGCGAGTGGGATGTTGATATCCCTGTGATCATCAGCAATCATCCGGATCTCGCCATAGCCGGAAAGCAGTTCGGCATACCGTTCGAGCACATTCCGGTCACACGCGACAACAAGAAGGAGATGGAGAAACGCGAGTTTGAGATTCTTGACCGCTACGAGGTTGATTTCATAGTGCTTGCCCGCTACATGCAGGTTCTTTCAGAGGATTTCATCAGGCGCTATCCCAACCGCATCATCAACATTCACCATTCATTCCTTCCGGCTTTTGTAGGAGCCAAGCCTTACCATCAGGCCTATGAGAGAGGGGTGAAACTCATCGGGGCTACAAGCCACTATGTCACGGCCGATCTTGATGCCGGACCTATCATAGAGCAGGATGTGGCCCGGATCTCACACAAGGACACCATTGACGAACTTGTCAAGAAAGGCCGTGATCTGGAAAAAATAGTGCTCTCGCGGGCCGTTGAGAAGCATATACAGCGCAAAATACTGACATATAACAACAAAACCGTTGTGTTCAGCTGATGTCCGCTCGGCGTTGCTGCGAAAAAGGAGTGAAAAAATTAGCAAAATTTTCATTGCCCGGATATAGGAAAAAATGAAAATAATGATTACTTTTGCAGTTGTGTTGGCCAAGCAGGAGAGTCTGGCCTCACAATTACAATATCCGATAGGAAATCAACGATAATAACGATAATAACGATATTCTATTCACTCAACTATCAAGTATTTAAATTTGCAGCTTACCAATAGCTGAAAATCAAAAAAACAACCGTAACCAATAAGCCGCGAGGCTTTGATCAAAAAATTAATCCATACTGTATCTCAAACTTCCAAAATTCAGAAAACCACTCATGGACAGCAACGAAAAGAAAAGCAAACGCCCGCGTATCGGTGTTCGCCCCATCAATTCAGACAGTGTAGAAAACCGCAGTGACTTCTCATCACAGGAAGGTGGACATGAGGGCCAGGAACGTCATCAGTCTTCCTACGGCAACAACTCTTATGGCAACAACCGTCCGTATCAGCCGCGTCCCTACAACAACAACCGTCAGGGCGGCTATAACAACAACCGTTACAACAATAACAATCAAGGCGGCTATAACCGTTACAACAACAATAACCGCTACAACAATAATTACCAGCCCCGTCCGCAGGCCAATCCGCAGCACGAAGGCGAACCTCAGACTTCACCGGAAGGCAGCGTGAGCGCAACTTCAGCAGAAGGCGAAAACGCAGGTGGCGGAGGATATCAGCCCCGTTACAACAATAACCGTTATAACAACCAGGGCGGCTACAACAACAACCGTCAGGGCGGCTACAACAACAACCGTCAGGGC
>CAMXAZ010000052.1 GCA_947179295.1 uncultured Muribaculaceae bacterium | reverse complement strand
AGATAGAACGTTTGGTGAGATAAATCCGACAGAATAACAGCGTCTTTTCGCTAACCTCATAAGGTCCATAACTTTGAGCCAGCAAACTCAAAGTTATGGACTTCTCTTTTTCCGACCTCAATTTCAACTCTGTTGAAAACCTGCCCGGCTGCGAGAATATAATATAGTTTGCACGCTTAAAAGTCCTTTTTGCCCCTTATTTGTACTTCTTCTCTGTAACATGCAAATTTTCAGGCCATATTATTTTTTATATCAACTCTTTAGTGTAATTTTGTAATTGGATTGACAGTGGTCAGTCCATGACATTTTAGAAAATAAGAAGCGTTATGCTTATCTTGAACTTGAAAACGTAGGAAATTTTCAATAGTACTCAAAGATGGCATGATGGCTTCCCTCGCATAGCGTGGGCTGCTGTCAACCACATCTGAGTACAATCGGTTTCCTACGACCTTCAAGTTAAGACGTGGCATAGTTGGCTCACGTATTTTTCATTAACCTCTCCATTGAGTCAGTGGGGATAAAACAGTAAGATATGAAAAGGTTTCTTCTTCCCACAATGTTAGGTGTGCTTTCACTCCTTGCCAGTTGTAGTGACGACAACACCATGTTCAATGAACCGCAAGCAATCAGGGCATACGAGACTGATGCCCGGATACTGTCGCAGTTCGTGGAGGTAGATAAGACTACCGGAACTTATGTGCTCAACCCTGATAAGAAGATCACAGCCTCCGACTATGTGATAAACAGAAGCCGGGAGGAACTAATGGAAGTCAGCCAGATCAACAAAGACCGCTTTCTCAGAGAAATGGAGGAAGTCAACAATCAGCTGTCGGTAGTCAAACGTTCAGGTCTGACAAGTGCGTTCATCTATTCAACACAGACAGCAGATGTAGTGATAGACGGTGATAAAGATGACTCGTTCATTTTGTCAAGACTTATCGAGGAGCCTTATACTCGGAATAGGCTTGCCTCATTGACATTGACAGAGGGTGAGAGAAAAAGTACCAACTTCTTCTCTCAGTCAGATATGGTGATGACTGTCAGTGCCGGAAATTCCTCTGCTTTCTATTGTGCACAGGTGACACTCGGAGATCAGAATGACAAGGATGCTGAAATAATCTACATATCTGGAGTAAAATCCTTTATTCCTGAACATTCCTACAGACTTGTATCTCCGTCAATAGTTGACAGCAATAAGACTATCAGTGGAATGACGGTAATTGGCGCAGGAAACATATCAGTCTCAATTTCCAGATGAAATCACGCATCCTCTCATTATTAGCCCTCATGGGAATATTATTTGTATCCTGTGAGGGTCGCACGGGGTATCTTGAAGAAGGACAACTATCTACAGTTTCTCTTCTGACTGATTCGGAATGGCTCATGTCGTATTATAATCCCGGTTTTGGAAATGAATATGAGTATGATGATGATACTCGCATCTATAGATTTGAGAAAACAGGTAAAGGTTGGGTTGCTTCCGGTTCTTTTTCCAATGTTTCCCAAAAAGAGGAAATCTCATATTTTCAATGGACATTCACAACCGAGAATTTTTCAGTAATATACATGGCAGGTCATGTCGTGGAAGGATACTGGCTTATTGAAAAGCTTACTTCCAATGAACTGTGGGTGCAGGAAGCTCCACAGGATCCAGTGATATACCCAAATCAAGATAAGAGATATTACAGATTTAAGGCTCGTAAAATTTCCAAATAATTCATATGGTTTTACTGTACTAATTTATGAAATCTTCATACAGTATTCTCATAATGATTAGTATTCCAACTGTATTGATATCATTATGTTTTATTGCAACAAGCTGTGACAGGGAACTCGATGAACTTATTCCTCAGCCGACGGAAACAAGTACAATTATATCCGGTTATATCAAGACGCCTGAAGGGACTCCTCTACAGGGCATTCCTGTGGCAGTGGATTTTAAAGCCACCGGAATTTTCGGGACTAAAGTGATTCATAAGGCAAAAGGTGTAACTGACACAGCCTCTTCTATAGCTATCTGATATCTACTTTACTGCGTTAATATTGTAAATATATATATATAGAATAAGCTTAATGAAAGATGGGTATTTAATCCAAAAAACCTAATTTAGCCCATAATATCTAACTACCTGAAAACACAAAACTTACCCAAGGGAACATAATTTCACAACATATTCTCAAAATTTGTTCCTCCAACGTATCCATTTCTATAAAACCCTATTGATAATCAACGCTATAATGGCTTTCATGTGGGGAGGATAGAAAAATCTGTAATCAGGGTTTTATTGGGGTGATGCGGCGGGTGGGGCGGTTGTCTATGATCAGGGGGACGTTCTCGATGGTGACGTTGCTGGTGTCAAGGCCGAAGGCTTCAGACGCGTCCATTTCCATGTGGCGCAGGAGCGAATGGAGATTCATCAGGCGTTTGTCTGATGCGTCACATTGGCTCGACTGTGAAAAGAGACGGTGGATGATGATGAAACTGAAATCTCCGGTGATGCCGTGGCGGCGGAGAGAGGCGTAGCTGCTTGTGAGGTCGATTTCTCCTGAAGCCACAAGGTCTTCGATGGCCTGGCGCAGATAGACACTCACTTGCGGGCGGATACGGAAGCCGATGCGGAATTTGAGACTGATGAGTGTGCTGGGGATGAGCACGGTAGGCTCATATTCGAGTGTGTCAGGGGCATCGGTGAATTCAACACGTACAATCCAGTAGTGGTCGGCGCGTTTCGGACGCTTGTTGATGATCGAGTAGATCAGCTTGCTTTCCACTTCGTCGGCGCAGCGCGACCGGCTGAGATAAACGAGATTCGAGGAGTATTTCGGTATTTCGCTGTCAGCCTTGATGTCGGAAATAATGTCCGTGTAGTCGGCAAAGCGGTAATATTCTATGAATTTGCCGCGGATCAGAGTGGCTTTGTACCATACGATCATCACCGAGCAGACTATGCCGGCTATGAGCACAGTGAACCAGCCGCCATGCATGAATTTAAACATGTTGGCCACAAAAAAGGCTCCTTCGATCAGCAGGAATGTCAGGGTGAAGAGCGCCACGATCCATCGTCTGACTCCTTTTAGATGGAGATAGAAGGCGAGGAGTATGGTGGTCATCAGCATGGTTATGGTGATAGCCAGTCCGTAGGCGGCTTCCATATGCGAAGATGTGCGGAAGAGCAGGATGGTGAGCACACAGCCTATGAAAAGGGCGAGGTTGATCAGCGGAATGTATAACTGACCTTTGATTGTGGAGGGATATTTGATACGCTGCCTTGGCCAGAAATCAAGGCTCATGGCCTCGCTGAAAATAGTGAACGAGCCACTCAGAAGGGCCTGGCTTGCGATGATGGCCGCTCCTGTGCTGATCAGGATTCCGGCCGGGAGAAACCAGCGGGGCATGATGGCATAGAAAGGATTGATGCCGGCCGTGTAGCCATCGGCCTGTGTGATCAGCCATGCGCCCTGACCGAGATAGTTAAGTATGAGCATTGTCTTGATGAAGGCCCAGCTGTAGGTGATGTTCTTGCGCCCGCAGTGGCCGAGGTCAGAGTAGAGGGCTTCGGCTCCTGTGGCACACAGAAAAACGGCTCCGAGTATCAGAAACCATCCGGGATAGTCGATCAGAAGTTTCACTGCATACCAGGGATTGAACGCTTTTAGAATGGCCCAGTGGGCAGGCATCTGGCATAAGCCGAGAATGCCGAGCATCAGAAACCAGCCGAGCATGAAGGGGCCGAAAAAGTTGCCGATGGTCTTGGTGCCGAGTCTCTGGACAAGAAAAATTCCGGAGATGATGACAAGGACTATCGGGAGTATCGGAGCCTGTGGCTGAATGTCGCGCAGACCTTCCACGGCAGATGTCACGGTCATGGCCGGTGTGATCACTCCGTCGGCTATAAGAGCGCTTGCGCCTACGGCGGCGAGGATATAGAGCCAGCGGTGACGCAGATTTTTGAGCAGTGAGTAGAGAGCAAGGATTCCGCCCTCGCCTTTATTGTCGGCACGGAGTGCTATGATAACGTATTTGAGTGTGGTCTGCAGGGTGAGAGTCCAGATCACGCATGACACAGCACCTGTGATATAGTCGGTTCCGGCATGGGGATTGGCACCCATGATGGCCTTCATGACGTAGAGCGGCGAGGTGCCGATGTCGCCGAATACGATGCCGATTGTTACGAGCAGTGCGGAAAAGGAGACTCTGTGGATATCCGGACCGGTTGTTGCTGATGATGCAGACATAGGCGATATTGCGGATTGGACTGATTGTTTTTTTATGAAGCACGTGAGATGAGCACGGTGACGTAGGCTATATAGCCCAGCGTGAGCAACGCTCCCTCGGCGCGGGTGATTGTGCGCTGTCTGAAGAACCAACCGAAGATCCAGAAGAGCAGGCTTGCGCCCGTGAGTACAAGCAGATCGAGATTCCCGATGTCGCCGAAGCGCAGAGGACTTACGGTAGCCGTAACGCCGAGCACCATGAATATGTTGAAAATATTGCTTCCGATGACATTTCCGAGCGCTATTCCGGTTTTGCCTTTGAGCGCGGCAGTGATAGATGTGGCAAGTTCAGGGAGTGAAGTGCCTGCGGCTACTATGGTCAGACCGATTATAGCATCGCTGACACCGAGCGCCGAAGCTATGCCTGAGGCACCTGCCACAAAGCGGTCACCGCCATAGATCAGAGCCGCAAGACCGCCTATGATCCATGTGACGGCTTTCCAAAGCGGCATCCCCTTTGCCGGAGTCACGGAATTAGGTGTCTGTTCAGGCTGCGGAGCGGCTTTGGCCTGCGAGAAGGTGTAGCGCATGAAGATAGCGAAGAAGAGCAGCAGGAGAATGCCGTCGACGCGTGATATGACCGGTGCGGAATCTCCGTCGAGCAGCGGACCGTTGCCGATGGCAAGCAGTGCAAGAGCCGAGAGGATAACGAGCGGAATTTCATTGGTCATGATGCTGCGTTCGATCCGTATAGGAGAGAACAAGGCGGTGACACCTATAATTACAAGAACGTTGAAAATATTACTGCCGACCACGTTGCCGACGGCCATCTCGGCACTGCCGTTGAGTGCTGAGATGAAACTGATTGTAAGCTCCGGGGCCGACGTGCCGAATGCCACGATGGTCAGACCGATCACAAGATCGCTGACTCCCCATCGGCGGGCTATGGCCGAGGCTCCGTCGGTAAGCGCGTTGGCCCCTACAAGAATGAGCACAAGGCCTAACAGAAGAAAAATGATGTCGAGAAACATAGTCTGTCGGGAAACAAATAGTGAAACGTGAAACCGGCTCGCTTATTTCAGATGCCTTTGATCATGGAACAAACTGCCGGGGGTGATTGTTGACATATCGCTACAAAGATACTCAATTATGAGCATTCTGGCGCGCATTCTGGTGCGTGAAAAGCAATGAAGAAGCCGGTAAAATATTTTTTGAAATATCTCAAATAAGGTTTATCTTTGCGGAAACGAAATCAGAAATAGTTATCCTTACAACATACCTGTACCACACAAATTATTATCATGGAAAATAACAAGAACATGACAATGAGCCGCAACCATGTGGAGCGGACATTGGGAAAACCGGCATCCGAGTTCACACGGGCCGATATCATAGAGTATATCAGGCGTGAAGGAATCGAGATGGTCAATTTCATGTATGCCGCCGCTGACGGGCGGTTGAAGACACTCAACTTTGTGATCAATTCCCAGGAATATCTGGAGACCATATTGTCGACAGGCGAGCGTGTCGACGGTTCGAGCCTGTTTCCGTTTATCGAAGCCGGCCGCAGTGACCTTTATGTCATACCCCGCTACTCATCGGCCTTCCGCGATCCGTTTGCCGAACTGCCTACGCTGACGCTCCTGTGCAGTTATTTCGACAAAGACGGACAGCCTCTTGACAGCGATCCGCGCCGTATTCTCGAACGTGCCTGCAAAGAATTCACCGAGGTGTCAGGCCTGGAGTTCGAATGTATGGGCGAACTGGAATTCTATGTCATCGGAGCCGATACCGGCATGTTTCCTGCCACAGATCAGAAGGGTTATCATGAATCAGGCCCGTTTGCGAAGTTCAATGATTTCCGCACCAAAGCCATGTCGCTGATCGCATCAACCGGCGGCCAGATCAAATACGGACATTCTGAAGTAGGCAATTTCAAGCATAATTCCCTTATATACGAGCAGAATGAGATAGAATTTCTGCCAAACCCCGCACTTAGTGCCGCCGACCACCTTCTGCTTGCCAAGTGGGTGATCAGAGAGCTTGCCGCCAAGGAAGGACTCAACGTCACATTCGCGCCCAAAATCACTGTCGGCAAAGCCGGATCAGGCTTCCATATCCATATGCGTCTGATGAAAGACGGTCATAACATGACCCAGAGCGCCGACCGCACTCTCAGCAATGAAGCTCGCCGCGCCATTGCCGGCCTCATGACTCTCGCTCCCTCAATCACAGCTTTCGGAAATGCCAACCCGACAAGCTATCTGCGCCTCGTGCCTCATCAGGAAGCGCCGACCAACATCTGCTGGGGCGACAGAAACCGCTCGGTACTTGTCAGAGTGCCTCTTGGCTGGACTTCAGGCAAAGATATGTGTGTCCAGGTCAATCCGGCTGACAGATGTGAGATCGAGACCTACGGCAAGCAGACTTTCGAGATGCGTTCGCCTGACTGCTCGGCTAATGTCTATCAGCTGATGGCCGCGCTTTGTGTGGCTGCCCGCCTCGGATTCGAGATGGACGAGAAAGAGGCTCTGGACATAGCGTCACGGACTTATGTCGATGTGAATATCCATGCCAAAGAAAATGCCGAGAAGCTTGCAGGACTTGAAACTCTTCCCACCTGCTGCATGGAGTCAGCCGAGTGTCTTGAAAAGCAGCGTTCGATCTATGAGAGCCGCAATGTGTTCGCGCCTGCGATGCTTGACGATCTGATCAGCCAGCTCAAGGCTTTCGATGACAAGACTCTCGCTGCCAGAGTGAATTCCGATCCGATAGAGCTGCAAAAGCTTGTCAACCGCTATTTCTATTGCGGCTAAACGCTCCGCCTGCCATCGGCAAGCAAGTAATGAACTGTAATATATAATCATTTCTATAATATCACCCTCAGACCACACTGTAGTTATGTCTGCCCAGCAACGTATCACCGAACTCCGAAAAGAACTCGACCGCCTGAATCATGCCTATTACGTAGAGAATTCGCCATTGGCGAGTGACTATGATTATGACATGATGATGAAAGAACTTGAAAAACTTGAATCCGAACACCCTGAATTTGACGATCCGTTTTCGCCGTCACACCGCGTGGGGTCCGATATAACCAAAGGGTTTACCCAAGTGGCTCATGTCAGGCCGATGCTTTCGCTGGGCAACACCTACAGCGTGGAAGAGGTGGATGACTGGATACGCCGCTGCAATGACATGCTCGGAAATCTCGAAGGACTTAAATCGGTGCCCATTGTCGGTGAGATGAAGTTTGATGGGACCAGTATCTCGCTCATCTATGAAAACGGACGTCTGGTCAGAGCTGTGACCAGAGGCGATGGAGAGAAGGGCGATGATGTGACTGAAAACGTAAAGACCATACGCAGCATCCCTCTGGTGCTTCAAGGGTCAGGCTATCCGCAGTCATTTGAGATCCGTGGCGAGATTGTGCTTCCCTGGAAAGCTTTTGACCGTCTGAACGAGGAGCGGGCTTTCAATGAAGAACCTCTGTTTGCCAATCCGCGCAATGCAGCGGCCGGAACCCTTAAGATGCAGAATTCGGCCGAAGTGTCGCGCAGAGGACTTGACGCATATTTCTATTATCTGATTTCCGATGAGCTTCCGGCTGACAATCATTATGATAATATGATGGCCGCCCGGTCATGGGGATTCAAAGTCAGCAATCTGATGACTCTGATGGATTCGATCGAGGAGGTCGACGGTTTCATCACCCGCCTTGACCGGGAGCGCAAAGAGTTGCCGGTAGCTACTGACGGACTTGTCTTCAAGGTTAACAGCCTTCGCCAACAGTTGAATCTTGGCTATACATCCAAGTCGCCACGCTGGGCGATCGCGTATAAGTTTTCGGCTGAGCGCGCTCTGACTCGTCTTCGCTTCGTCTCGTTTGAAGTCGGCCGCATGGGTGTGATAACCCCGGTGGCCAATCTTGAACCGGTGTTGCTCTCCGGCACGATCGTGAAGCGGGCCTCCCTTCATAACGAAGATATTGTCAAGACTCTTGGAATCCATGAGCATGACATGCTTTATGTAGAGAAAGGAGGAGAAATCATTCCCAAGATAACCGGAGTTGACGAGGCGGCGCGTGAAGAGGGTGCGGCGCCGATAAAATTTGTGACCCACTGTCCGGACTGCGGCACTCCGCTTGTGCGCATTCCGGGTGAAGCCGCATGGCTCTGCCCGAATAAATATGGTTGCCGTCCGCAGATCATCGGACGTCTTGAGCATTATGTAGGCCGCCACGCGATGGACATTGACGGAGTGGGCGAGGAAAACGCCGCTCTGCTCTATGATGCCGGACTTGTCAGAAACATAGCCGATTTCTATACCTTGCAGGCTTCTGACCTGGAGCAACTCGACCGCATCGGTCCGCGTTCGGCGCAGAGGATTCTGGAAGGCGCGGAGAAGTCGAAAAGCGTGCCGTTTGACAGAGTAGTTTATGCGCTTTCGATTCCGTTTGTCGGTGAGACTGTGGCCAAAAAGCTTGCAAAAGGCACGCGCGACATCGACACTCTGATGGGCATGAGCCGTGATGAGCTGGTGGCTATCGATGATATCGGCCCGCGCATAGCCGATGCTGTCATAGAATATTTCAGCGTTGAATCAAATCGTGAGATCATAAACCGCCTTAGAGAGTATGGCCTGCAGATGTCATTGCCTGAAGAAGAGGAGTCGGAGAAGTCTGATCTGTTGGCGGGCAAGACGATAGTGATCAGCGGGGTGTTCGCCCGGCATTCACGTGAGGAATATAAGGCGATGATCGAGCGCAACGGAGGTAAAAATTCCGGCTCGATCTCAAAGAAGACTTCATTTGTCCTTGCCGGCGATAATATGGGGCCGGCTAAACTTGAAAAAGCCAAGTCGCTTGGAGTTCCGGTCATCAATGAGGATCAGTTCCTTGAGATGATCACTGAATAAAAGGAATTCTTTGAAAAACAGATAAGATCAGCCGTCTGTGACTCGGAATGTAAGAGTCACAGACGGCTGTCTGTTTTCGGGAATCGGTATTGGGAAATTACAGAGAAATTCCTTTGTCTTTGAGGAATTCTTTGTAGACGCGTGAAAACTGCTCGTTGGCGGCTTTGGGATAGCGGACTTCGGCAAAAACCTGTGCGAGATTCTGTTTGCCGTTTTCGGCTACAAACTTCATGGATGCCGGATTGGCTTCTTCAGCAGCATAAAACTCGCTGATTTCTGCGTCAGTCGGATTGTGATAGCTTTCCGAGTGGACCACGGCATCAAGAGGCAATCGGTCCTGAAGTTCCGGAGTCTCGGCCGGATAACCTACGGTGACGGTTATGACCGGGATGACATCTGACGGCAGTCCGAGCACCTCGGAAATCTGAGAAGCATTATAGGTTGTGGTGCCGAGATAGCAGGTGCCGAGGCCTTCCATTTCAGCCACGGTGCAGAACTGCTGTGCGAAGATTGAAGTGTCAATTACTCCCCAGGTGAATCCCTGGAGGTTGTTCATGCCGCCCTGTGTGCCGTTGAGTTCACACCAGCGGTTGAAACGGTTCAGGTCGAGGCAGAATGTAAGCACTGCGGCGGCGCCTTTGATGGCCGGCTGGCTGAAGTGGGCCGGAGCAAGAGCGGCGATCTTTTCCGGATCGCGGTTTATGATTGCGGAATAGATCTGCATGTTGCCGGTGTTGGCCGCGCGCGAGGCCTTTGCAAGCAGTTCGCGCAGAAGAGTTTCGCTGACGGGGCGGGAGAGATCGTATTTGCGGATTGTCCGTCGGGTAGAAAAGTAATTATTTTTATCCATTTATGCTGTTATCAGAGTTTGACAATAATCAGAATTGAAATCGGGCTGCAAGTTACAACTTTCCGTCAAGATGTAAATAACTTTAAGTGCGAAATTTTGCTTTATCGGAAATAAATGTTCAACTTTGCAGTCTCTAAAACCGCTTCTTAAATATCACTAATGGAAATAGATAAATACACTTTCGAACAGGCTTTCAACGAGTCTGTCAAGTATTTTGACGGAGACGAGCTCGCTGCAAAAGTCTGGGTCAGCAAGTATGCGCTTAAAGATTCATTCGGCAACATCTATGAACTGACTCCTGCCGACATGCACCGCCGTCTTGCCAACGAGTTTGCAAGGATTGAGAACAAATATCCCAATCCGCTCAGCGCGCAGGAAATCTATGAACTTCTCGACGGATTCAAATATGTGGTTCCACAGGGCAGCCCTATGGCCGGAATAGGCAATAACTTCCAGACCGGATCGCTGTCAAACTGCTTCGTGGTAGGTCTTGACGGACATCCCGATTCGTATGGCAGTATCATGAAGGTGGATGAAGAACAGGTACAGCTGATGAAGCGCCGAGGCGGAGTGGGCCACGATCTCAGTGACCTTCGCCCGAAAGGAATGCCGGTCAAAAATTCCGCGCTGACCTCAACCGGACTTGTGCCGTTCATGGAACGCTACTCCAATTCGACCCGCGAGGTGGCGCAGGACGGACGTCGCGGCGCGCTGATGCTCACCGTGGCCATCAAGCATCCGGACTCTGAACGCTTCATTGACGCCAAACTCGAACAGGGCAAGATTACAGGTGCAAATGTCTCGGTCAAGATTGACGATGACTTCATGAACAGTGTGGAGCGTGAGGGAAAATACACCTGCCAGTTTCCGATCTATGGCTCAGACCCGCAGGTGAAGACCGAGATAAACGCCAAGGCCCTTTGGGATAAGATTGTCTACAACGCCTGGAAATCGGCAGAGCCCGGAGTGCTGTTCTGGGACACAATTCTGCGCGAATCTGTGCCTGACTGCTATGCCGATCTCGGATTCCAGACAGTTTCTACAAACCCGTGTGGAGAGATTCCGCTCTGTCCTTATGACAGTTGCCGTCTGATTGCCATAAACCTCTATTCATATGTGAAGAAGCCTTTTACATCCGAGGCTTATTTTGACTTCGATCTTTTCAAAGAGCATGTCGGAAAAGCCCAGAGGCTCATGGATGACATCATTGATCTTGAAATGGAAAAGATCGATGCAATTATCGAAAAGATCAAAGCCGATCCGGAAAACGAAGAAGTAAAGGCTACCGAGCTGAATCTTTGGGACAAGATCAAGAAAAAAACTCTTAAGGGACGCCGTACGGGCCTCGGCACTACAGCTGAAGGTGACATGATCGCGGCACTCGGCCTTCGCTACGGCACATCCGAAGCCACCGCGAAGTCGGTTGAAGTGCACCGCGCCCTGGCGCTGGCGGCTTTCGCCTCTTCGGTGCAGATGGCCAAGGAGCGTGGAGCTTTCGAGGTCTATGACGCTGCCCGCGAACGCAACAACCCTTACATCAGCCGTATGCGTGAAGCTTGTCCGGAGCTTGTGGCCGATATGGAAGCCAACGGCCGCCGCAACATCGCCTGCCTGACCATAGCTCCTACGGGAACCACATCGCTCATGACACGCACTTCATCGGGAATCGAGCCCGTGTTCATGCCTGTCTACAAGCGCCGCCGCAAGGTCAACGCCAATGACGCGGATGTGCATGTTGATTTCGTCGACGAGTCAGGCGATGCGTTTGAGGAATTTGTGGTTTACCATCCGAAATTCATTGAATGGATGCGCATCAACGGCATAGAAGTGCGCGATGACTACACCCAGGCTGAACTCGATTCACTGGTGGAGCGCTCACCGTATTACAAAGCTACGGCCAATGATATCGACTGGCTTGAAAAGGTCAAAATGCAAGGCGCCGTGCAGAAGTGGGTGGACCATTCGATCTCCGTTACCATAAATCTTCCGGCCGATACCGATGTGGAACTTGTCAACCGCCTCTATATGGAAGCCTGGAAAGCCGGCTGCAAAGGTTGTACGATCTACCGCGACGGATGCCGCTCAGGTGTGTTGATCTCGGCTGATGAAAACAAAAAGAAAGACCGGGAGAAAGGCGTGGATACTCCGGCTGATCAGGAAGCGAAAGACGGAAAGCAGTCAGGCGCACCGGAAATGCCTGCCGTTCATCCTGTGGGCAAGCGTCCGATCGAACTGGAAGCCGATGTGGTCAGATTTCAGAACAACAAAGAGAAATGGATTGCGTTTGTCGGCCTGAAAAACGGACAGCCGTATGAGATCTTTACCGGTCTTGCCGATGATGAAGACGGTATCTTCTGCCCGAAGTCAGTATCGAAAGGCAAAATCATCAAGGCTACCGATGACAAGGGCAACAAGCGATATGACTTCCAGTTTATCAACAAGCGAGGCTACAAGACAACCATCGAAGGCCTTTCAGACAAGTTCAATCCCGAATACTGGAACTATGCCAAGCTCATTTCCGGAGTGCTCCGTTACGGAATGCCGATTGATCAGGTGATAAAACTTGTCAATGGCCTTGAACTCGACTCTCAGTCGATCAACACATGGAAAATGGGTGTTGAACGCGCGCTGAAAAAATATCTGCCTTCAGGCACTCCGGCCGGAGGCCAGAAGTGCCCTAACTGCGGTCAGGAGACTCTTGTCTACCAGGAAGGATGTCTGATCTGTACATCATGCGGCTCCTCACGCTGCGGATAAGAGCCGGTTTAGTGTAAGGAATGATTTTTGGGCTTTTGTTCAGTTCTAATGCTTACTGAACAAAAGCCCAAAATGCGTTTGTGGCTAAAATTCGCCGAACAATCAGGAAATCAAAGTTTGATATTAAATGAGCATTTACCTGTGCCGATATGCCCATTCAGATCTGTGGCAATGACATTTATAGTTAAATATATTGGTGATAGAGATTGAATAATCAGGCATTCAAATGTTTTTAATGATGGTGATAATAGTGCTCTAGAAGCTTTTATTACTCATTATTTTGCTATTAGTGAAATATGTTGTAACTTTGTAAATTAAATAATTAACACTAGTAATGACAAATCACAATATACATACTCATTGCGTCCCTATTGGATATGCCGTTATATGGGGCATAGGATTGGCTTTATCTCTATTTGGGTTATCAATTTTCGATGATAATAATCATTCGACTGAATTTATATATTTGTTTTCAGCGTATTGTGTATTCTCAATATTCCTAGGAGAGGTCGTTTTAAGTTTCATTGATACTGCAGCTATTCATGAAAAGGATAGAATTAAAGGTACTGTGTTTTGGATATTTGCAAGATTTTTTATCATAATAATTTCCACTTTAATAATTTCTTTTCTCTTTTATAAATTTAAATATTCGTTTTTATTATTGCTTTTAGTTGGCATTATGTGTTGGCTTAAATGGGAAATTGCTCACCTGAACAATAATATGAGTGAATATGTAATAAAGGAAGAAGGATTTACAATAATTGCTAATACTTTAAAGATATAATGACAACCTATTCATATATATTATTAATAATATTATGCCTGTCGCTAGTATTATTCTTGCGATATTGTTGGCGTATTATCAAGAGTTTAACTAATAATCGTATTGAGGCAAGGAAAGAGAATAAAAGAAATTTATTCCCACTCGTTTGTGCAGGATCTTATATTTCTGGATATGGAGAAGAAGGTGTCTCTGCGTCAATAGATATAAACCATTTCTATACTCCTGAGGGACTTGAGATAAACCCAAAGGTATATAAACAGTTTGTGGTGACTGGTAATTCGATGAGTTTATGTGGAATCTTTGATAAGAACTTGCTCTTTGTATCGAAAGAATTTAGCACTAATAACCTAATCGATTTTCCAAAGATTCTTGTAATTAAACGAAGAGATGCTCATTCCAAAGAGATCCAATTTAAGGTTCGCAGAACATGGACAAGGTGTGCCATTACAGATGATTTATCTATAATATTAAAACAGATAATTGAATCAAATAAATTCAAAAATGTTTTAAGCGCAGATGAATGTCCAACAAAGAAGGAATTGATAGACGATTTTTTTGATATTCGTTTAAAGCGATATAAGGAAAACTTTCCCGATGCAGAAAATGAGAAATCAGAGTTTCATGACATAATTATCTCAACCACATGGCATACGGATAATGAAAAAGGAGTGCGTTTTTCAATTCATCCAATAAAAGATATTGTTGGTATTGTTGAATATTCATTTACTGTTCCTCAGAACTTATTGAATTAAGATATCTAAAGCTAGAAAAAGCTAAAGAATGCTAGAAGATTCCTGTATTTGAATATTCAGCTGTATCTTTGTAACATAATTAATAAAACAATGATATGGCAGATATATTCAACCTAGACAAATTCGACAGTTTGATTTCCCTCGTTACCTATTTCAAGGATAATTCTGTCTGCAAGGATTTTCTTTAAAGACAACGTTGGAACAATGGTGACTATATCTGCCCATATTGCGGTCAGCATCATTGCTATAAACGTACAGACGGAAAATTTCGTTGCCCTAACTGTTTAAAGAATTTCTCCGTTCTTGTAGGTACCATCTTTGAGAATACCAAAATATCATTGATGAAATGGTTTATGGCAATGTATCTTATATCTTCTCATAAGAAAGGGATTTCAAGTCATCAACTTGCAAGAGATATAGACGTTACTCAAAAGAGTGGATGGTACATATTACATAAGGTTCGTACATTATTCTCACAAGAGGAATCTCTTAAATTATTTGATGATGTTGAATGCGATGAGGCATATATGGGGGCAGGAGAAATACAAACACGCCTCAAAGAAAACGGAGGGAACACAAGGTCGTTCTTTGAAAACAAAAACACCTGTTTTCGGTATGGCTCAACGTGAGGGAAAGATAGTGGCAAAGATTACTGCATAGAGCATCGTAAGCAGATGCGTATAGCCGTCAAAGCTCTTTACATACTTCTCTCCGCCGTGTTTTCGGCTGAATTCAACAATTTTTTCACGATTGAGTGATTTTATCAACTGTCCATATATCGGCTGTCCGAAGAAATTACTACGTTTGCGCATGGTTATATATGTTTTGTCGCAAAAGCAAAATAACCATTTAGGGCTGACTCCTGCAATAGGTGTCAGCCCTAAATTTTCATACGCTCAAAAAAAGTTTAGCGGACAGTAATAATATTAAATGAGCATTTGCCTGTGCCGATATGCCCATTCAGATCTGTGGCAATGACATCTATGATAAAACGAGAGCATATGTCCGATGATGGTATCGTGGTTTCAAATATCCCGTCACTATCTGTCGCAGCATCAGGCAGCCACAACAAAGTATTGCGAATATCTGCCAATGAAGACATCTTTTCCTCTTCATCCGGCACATGGAACTGCGGGGATTTATAATATCCTGACGCTTTCCATAAACCGTTCATTCGAAGCAATTCCTCTTCTGAATATTCATCGCCTTGCCATGTTATATATTTTATATCCGCAACATAGCCCCTGCCGGAATCACCCCCCGGCAAATACTTTATCATCTCATATGTTTGACCTTTGACCGGCTTGGTGTGTTCTTTCGGGTGATAGTCATTAATCCATGCCGGATGATGTGTGTAACCAACCTCATAGTCATTAAGAAAACTGCCGCCATTGCCGCTTTCACAACCACACACCCATGCTCCTCCCGCTAATGAAGATATGCTATCAAGATAGCCCATCAGTTTATCGCGTTTTGGATAGCGTACTTTGGCGTAGACTTCTACGTCTGAAAGGTGTACAGTGCCTCGTCCGAAATACATATTGCCCACCGAGTCTGTTTTGTCTGCTTCATGTTCGGAAGCAAATACAATTCGTCTCCTGCCGTCTGTGTATCGAGTGATGGAGTCAAAAGGATGCTCAAGTCTGAGTTCCGGTTTGAACTCTTTGCCAGACACAGGCTTGATGAAAAAGAAACGAGACATTTTGTGCACATCAGAAGGCTCAATCTCAAAATCGCCATCGGGAGCTGTACTGACGAATACCGGTGTCCCTCCATCGGAAAATACATTCAGCCATTGCTTACCGATTTCAGATACTTTCTTAGCCTTACGTTTACTCCCAATGACCTCTTTACCCTTTACTCCATTTGACAGAAACACATCAATGACATTCGGGCTGTCATCTTCCGTCATCAAATGCTTTATTCCATTAAGGGATGTTATTATATTGTCACATATATATGGGTTATGATAAAGAGCATCCGACACACTTATGACAAGGTTTGCATTTACCGGATTTCCGTCAGTATCCTTGACTGATATCTTAAGGGGAATTTCAGCCCTTGGGTGAAAATCCGCACTATCAATGGAAATGCATATATTTAAAAGTTCGTCACTGTTTTTTGGAAAGGAATCTTTCACTTGAACATAGGCTACATCGTTTCTCATGCTTTTTTTGACTGTCTTTGGAACATCGCGCAACTCATTGACTACCGTTATGCGTTGTGGAAACAACGTTGTAGTATCGCTCTTACCAATAGAAGACCGAGTATATCCCGATATCAGATACTCGCCCGGCATCCAAGAATCTCCAATATAGACCTGCCCATTTCCCATGCCTGAGGAAAGAGGATATTTCTCAGCCCACACAACACTGTCATTCGGATTCTGAATGACAAGATAAAGAGTCTGATCATTATTGTCTGACAGCCTTGATGTTGTCCCGTCAAAAGCGAATGCCTTGAACCATAAGTCCTCAGAGGTCTCATATATGCTTTTATTGGTCATCAGATACACTGTGTTACGAGACATGACATTATTTGGCTGTTTATCGGCATGGGCAACATTTACCATACCGTATAACAACGGCAACAATAGGAGTGTAGAGGGTTTAAGCATATCGTAGAATTTTTGCTAAAATACAAATTTTAAACTAAAGACTTGTTATACAAATTTCTTGATTCACAAATTAGTTGCAAAATAACCATTTGATATATAAACAATTCATTTAGAAATCCCATTTGTTAAAAAAAGTAAAATTCATTTTGGCGATATCCTGCATTTCCTTTTTTTATATCTTTACGCACAATTTTAGTAAAACGGCTCTTCAAACAATTGTTAATGCTTTCAGAGTTGCCTATATCATTTTCAGTGACAGTTCTTTCAGTATGAAAAAATTTTTAATAATTATTATGGCCTTGTCAGCAAATCCAGTATTTGCCCAGGTAAGTAATGCGGTAGACTCAATTGAAATTTTGTTGCAAAATATTGTGGTTACGGCCAATCGCCCAACTGTCAAGGTAAAGGCTGACAAACTTGTATATGATGTTTCTGCTGATGGAGACGCAAAAAATCAAAGTATGATAGAGTTGATTCGCAAAGTACCGTTGTTGTCAGTTGTCGGTGATGAATCAATAAAACTCAATGGGCAGACTGATTTCAAAGTGTATGTTGACGGGAAAGAAAATAGGATGATGACTTCTCATGTGACGGAGGCATTTAAAAGTTTGCCGGCATCTTCGATAAAGGAAATTGAAGTCATTATAAATCCGGGAGCCAAATATGATGCCGAAGGAGTGGGAGGAATAATCAATCTGGTTACAGCACGCAAATCTGCAATGGACGGTCTGACAGCTTCTATCTCCGGGGGATTGACAAAAAACGGGGAGAGTGGTAATGTTTCCGCTACTTTTAAGTCCGGTAAAATGGTTGCTTCATTTATGTATGGCCTTAGCCATTCCTCTCCACGATCCGATATAAACAAAAACTCAATCAATCATACTGACAACGTTGGTTCTGTCTCTGACCATTATGACTCTCAAATAAAAAGGAAAACAATAAGCCACTATGCATCATTAAATGCGAGTTTCGATTTCAATAGCCGCAATCTTCTGACATTAAACGGTGATATTGAATATTATAATGGTAAAATTACCACCTATGAAAATGCTTCAATTTCGGATATTCAAGGAAGTGGCTTTGGTTACTCAAGGTTTACACCTGATAAGAATATAATAAAAGGACTTGGTGTAGGCATAGACTACCAGCATATATTGAATCATAATGGCGGCACATTTACAGTATCGTACAGAATTACCAATGTCCCGTCAAAAGAAAATACATCGACTGAATTTTACGATATATGGGGAACGACGGATGATATTTCCGGTTTTCAGAATATAGTTTCAATAAAGGGATTAGAAAATACCGGGCAAATCGATTATACAAAAACATTTGATTCGGCACATACCCTTTCGACAGGAGTCAAATATATCGGACGAAGAAATCATACCCAAAATAGTCAGTTAGGAATTGAGCAGCAAACGCAGTTGTATGAAAACGAATTTAAACAGCATAACGACATTTATGCAATGTATGGAGAATACCGTTTCAACAAATCTCATTGGTCTGCCATCGGTGGACTTAGATATGAGTACTCCCGTCAGTCCATATCAACGAACGTAGACAAGAATCCGGAAGAGCATTATGTGACGCACCTAAATGACTGGGTGCCTTCATTGCTTGTGGCGTATGGAATCAGCGATACGAGAAATCTGAAATTGGCTTACAATATCCGCATACAAAGACCTAACATATGGATGTTGAACCCATATGTTGATGATACAGATCCAAGTCATCTCAAGTATGGAAATCCTGATTTGAAATCAACACGCAATCATCAGGTGGAATTGTCTTTCGGCTCTTTCGGGCAGAAATTCGGATTTAATACATCGTTGGGATTTCAATATTGTGGCAATGGCATTGAAGCTTATTCATTTATAGATAATGGATCTGTTGTAAACGATACCTACGGCAATATTGTGAAGCGTCAAAGTGTATATCTGAACCTATATATAAATTGGAACTTAGGGCAGAAGACAATACTTAATTTGAATGCGTCAGGAAATTATACAGATATGAAGAGTAGTAAACTGGATCAATCGCAATCAGGATTCAGCGGCAACGCAACTATGACATTGATGCAAAGACTTCCCTATAAAATCAATGCGATGGCATCAGGAGGATTGAATAGCCGTACACTCTATCTACAAGGTTATTGCTCAGGAGCTCCGTTCTATAGACTTACTTTCAATCGTTCATTCCTCAAAAATGATTGTCTTACAATATCTATCTTCGCGTCAAACATATTCAACAGATCTTTAAAAATAGACAGATATGTTCATGCACAAAATTTCAATAGTCTAACTCAGACCTGGCGCAGGAATTCACGTGATTTTGGGATAAATGTCAATTTCCGGTTTGGCAGGCTCCGGGAATCGGTGAAACGCAGCGACCGGACTATTATTAATGATGATTTAAATACAGATGGCAATCCGAAGAATAAATAATATTCTTAAGACCCCGTTCCCCAATATTTGTTAACGCTGGGGTCGCATATCTCTGAGTGA
>CAMXAZ010000051.1 GCA_947179295.1 uncultured Muribaculaceae bacterium | reverse complement strand
AGGCAAGTATCATATATGCCAATGAAGCCGATGTGCTGAATGTGGCTATGTTCGGTATGACAGCGAAACAATGGCGTGATGCCAATCCCGACCTCAAAGGCAATATCCGTGATTACGCCTCTGTCAATGAACTTATATGTCTCTCCAACATGGAGAACCTCAATGCGGTGTTTATTGAACAGGGTATGCCACAGCAGGAACGTCTGATTAAGCTTAATCAAATAGCGATCCATCAGATGAGCGTACTTGAAAGCGGTAACAGCGATAGAAAACTGCTTAAATAGCCATTTTGCGCAGCTGCGTAGCTATTTTCATGGTTGTCTGAGCGGGAGATAAAATTTTTGTTTGTCCGAATGGTGAAAAAACGCTAACTTTGCAGACGCATAATATTGCATTTTAACCAAAATCCCGATGAGCAAAGAAGACGTAACACACCGTGGAGTGATCGAATCGGTCGGCCGGAATTCGCTGACCATTCGCACCGAGGAGGCGTGTAAATGTGACGGATGTGCCATCACCGCCCTGTGCAACACCAAAGGTGGCGGCCATGAACTCCTGACCATTGACACTCCGCTTGCTTCGGACTTCAATACGGGTGAACGGGTGGAGGTCACTGCCAGCTCAGGCTCTACGCTGAGGGCCACGTGGTGGGCGCTGATTCTCCCCACGCTGATTTTCGGCGGCTCCGTGGTCGGTCTCCGGCTCGGTTTTCCGGAACTTGGAGGCTGGTCGCTCGCCATAGGTTTCGGCCTTCTGCTGCTCTATGATCTCCTGCTCTACCGCCTCCGCAGGCAGCTGGCCCAGAAGATCAGCTGGAAAGTGACCAGGCTATAGTACTGATTAAAATATATCTGTTATACAGGCTCTTATAATTTTTTACCATGAATGTTGTTGTAACTTCCATTATTGTTCTTGGGGTTATCGGAATTGTGGGCGCTGCCGTGCTTTACATTGTGGCCAAGCGTTTCCATGTTCAGGAAGATCCCCGTATTGACCAAGTTGAAGCCCTCCTGCCCGGCGCTAACTGCGGCGGTTGCGGACGTAGCGGATGTCGAGACTTCGCGGCCGCATGTGTCGGAGCCGATACGCTCGACGGACTTTCCTGCCCGGCTTCAGGCAGCGCGGTCATGAAACAGATCGGCGAGATTGTCGGACTGGCAGCCGCCGAGACCAAACCCAAAATCGCTGTGATCAAATGTAACGGCACCTGCGACCTGCGTCCGCAGATAGCCCGATTCGAGGGTGCGCCCACCTGCGCCGTGCTTGCATCGCTCGGCACCGGCGAGTCGGCCTGTCCCAACGGCTGTCTCGGCTGTGGCGACTGTGTGACCGCCTGTCCCTACGGCGCTATGAAGATGAACCGCGAAACCGGTCTGCCGGAGGTAATCGAAGACAAGTGTGTGGGTTGCGGCGCCTGCGTCAAGGCCTGCCCGCGCTCCATCATCGAGCTCCGTTTCAAAGGTCCGCGCGGCATGAGAGTCTACGTGGCCTGCTCAAACAAGGAAAAAGGCGCGTTGGCAATGAAAGAGTGCAAGGTGGCCTGCATCGGCTGTACGAAGTGTGCCAAAGAGTGTACACACGAGGCCATCACCATCGCCAACAATCTTTCATATATCGACTACGAGAAGTGTAAGCTCTGCCGCAAGTGTGTGGACGTCTGCCCGACCCACGCCATCCATGCCGTGAACTTCCCCGTGAAGAAAGCCGCTCCCGCAGCAGAGGTAAAACCGAAAACCGAAGAAACTCCCGCCTGAAACCATGAAACTCCATACGTTTAAAATTGGCGGCATCCATCCCGCCGAAAACAAGATAGCGGCCGGCAAGCCGATCGAAAACATGCCCCTCCCCGCCGAGGTAGTCCTTCCGGTAGCCCAGCACATCGGTGCTCCGGCAAAGCCTATAGTGAAAAAAGGCGATAAAGTAAAGCGCGGCGACATGGTTGCCGAGGCCGGCGGTTTTGTGTCGGCTCCCGTCCACAGCCCCATTTCAGGCACCGTGGTCAAGATCGACGTCTGCCGCACTCCCCAGGGACTGCCCGTGGAAGCCATCTACATCAAGAGCGATGAGGCCGACCGCGAGGCCGACGCAAAGGCGCTCGAACAGCGCGAGACTCCGGTCCGCAGCGAAGCCGAACTTGCCGCGCTTGACGGCAAGGCCATCATCGACATCATCAAGAATGCCGGCATCGTTGGTCTGGGCGGAGCCACCTTCCCCTGCCACGTGAAGCTCTCGCCCCCTCCCGGATCGAAGGCCGAGGTGGTGATCATCAACGCAGCCGAGTGTGAGCCCTGTCTCTCATGCGACGATATGCTCATGCGCGAGAATCCGCGTGAGATTGTCAAGGGTGTGAGCCTTCTGATGAAAGCCGCAGGCGTAAGCCGCGGAGTCATCGCTATCGAAAACAACAAGCCTGAGGCCATCGAGGCCCTGACCCAGGCGGCTTCGACCGTTCCCGGAATCGAGGTCATGCCTATGAAAGTCAAATATCCGCAGGGCGGCGAAAAGCAGCTCATTGAAGCTGTCATCGGCAAGGAAGTGCCCTCCGGCGGTCTGCCTATCGCAACCGGAGCTATAGTCCAGAATGTGGCCACAGCCTACGCCGTCTACCGTGCCGTAGTGCTCGGCGAACCGCTCATGGACCGTGTGCTCACTCTTCATGACGGCAACACAGGCCGCAACCTGCGGGTGCCGTTCGGAACTATCCTCGCCACTCTGACCGAGGGCCTGGAGGAACCTGAAAAGATCATCATCGGCGGTCCTATGATGGGCCGTACAGCCTCCACGCTCCAGACTCCGATGATCAAGGGCACTTCAGGCATCCTGCTCGACAAGCGCTATGCCCACCGCCGTCCGGTTGAAAACTGCATCCGCTGCGGCCGCTGCTCCGACGCATGTCCGATGGGACTCGAACCCTTCCTGCTTGCCACTCTCTCTCGTCTCAAGGAGTGGGATGAGGTTGAAGCCAACAAGGTGGCCAACTGCATAGAGTGCGGATCATGCAGCTATGCCTGCCCCGCCTCGCGTCCGGTTGTCGACTTCGTCCGTCTGGGCAAACAGAAAGTCATGGCCGCCATGCGCGCCCGCGCCGCAGCCAAGAAAGCCTGACGCAGTGTCAGCGGCCACTTGTCACACCCGAAACACCGAGGGCTTCTGGCAATAGTCAATGCCACTCATGTATAATGAATGAAAAATGTGCCGGATTTTTTGAATCCGGCACATTTTTTTGCTCGGCTTATTCGGCAAATATCCGTATCTTTGCACAAATATATCAACTTAAGTAGCTTAACCATTAAAACAGATTCGTAATGACCCACATTTCTGACAGAGTGCAGGCGCTCGCACCATCGGCCACACTGGCCATGTCGCAAAAAAGCAACGAGCTCAAGGCTCAGGGTGTCGATGTGATCAATCTTTCAGTCGGCGAACCCGATTTCGAGACTCCGGCCCACATCAAGGATGCCGCAAAACGAGCCATTGACGAGAATTATACATTCTATACCCCTGTGCCGGGCTATATGTCGCTGCGCAAGGCCGTGTCTGAAAAGCTCTCGCGCGAAAACGGCGTCAGCTATGCTCCGGAGCAGATCGTGGTGTCAAACGGCGCCAAGCAGGCTCTCTGCAATGTGATCCTCGCCACCATCAATCCCGCCGACGAGGTGATCATCCCCATGCCCGCATGGGTCAGCTATGTGGAGATGGTGAAACTGGCAGGCGGCACAACCGTAGAAGTGCAGGCCGACATCACCCAGGATTTCAAGATCACCCCCGCCCAGCTCGAAGCAGCCATCACTCCGGCCACCCGCATGATTCTTCTCTGCTCGCCCTCGAACCCCACCGGCAGCATCTATTCGCGCGAAGAACTCCAGGGCCTCGTAGACGTGCTCGCAAAGCATCCGCAGATTCTTGTGCTGGCCGACGAAATCTATGAACACATCAACTTCACCGGATCTTTCACCTCGCTGGCTTCATTCCCCGAAATCGCTGACCGCACCATCATCATCAACGGTGTCTCAAAGGCTTATGCAATGACCGGCTGGCGTATAGGCTACTGCGCGGCTCCCCAGTGGCTTGCCAAGGCTGTCACCAAACTCCAGGGTCAGTACTCGTCAAACGCATCATCGATCGCGCAGAAAGCCGCCGAGGCTGCCTACACCGGTTCGCAGGAGTGTGTGGCAGAGATGAACAAGGCCTTCGAACGCCGCCGCAACCTTGTGGTGGAGCTCGCCTCGCAGATCCCCGGACTGAAAGTCAACTGCCCGCAGGGCGCCTTCTATCTCTTCCCCGAAGTCAGCGCATATATCGGCAAGACCACTCCCGAAGGCAACACAATCGGCTCGTCGGCCGACCTGGCCATGTATCTCCTTGAGAAGGGCCACGTTGCAACAGTCGACGGCGGCGCTTTCGGCATGGAAGGCTACATCCGTCTGAGCTACGCCACTTCCGACGACAATCTGCGCGAAGCCATGCGCCGCATCGCCGACACTCTCGCCACACTGAAATAATCCATACCCGTTAGAGATTGTTGTTAAACAACGAACTACTTAATTCAAACATACACTAAAACAAACCCATTGTACATGGACTTTATAGAAGAACTCTCATGGCGCGGCATGATCCACCAGATGATGCCAGGCACTGACGAGCAGCTTAAGAAAGAAATGACCACAGCCTACCTCGGCATCGACCCGACGGCTGACTCTCTCCACATCGGCCACCTGGTGGGCGTCATGATGCTCAAACACTTCCAGCGCGCAGGCCACAAGCCCATCGCGCTCGTAGGCGGCGCAACAGGCATGATCGGCGACCCCTCCATGAAGAGCCAGGAGCGCAAGCTTCTCGACGAAGAGACCCTCCGCCACAACCAGGAGGCAATCAAGAACCAGCTTGCCAAATTCCTTGACTTCGACTCCGATGCGCCAAACGCAGCCGAGATGGTCAACAACTATGACTGGATGAAGAATTTCAGCTTCCTTGACTTCATCCGCGATGTAGGCAAGCATATCACCGTCAACTACATGATGGCCAAGGATTCAGTGAAGAAGCGCCTGAGCGGCGAATCGCAGCAGGGCATGTCGTTCACCGAATTCTCCTACCAGCTCTGCCAGGGCTATGACTTCCTCCACCTCTACAAGGAGAAAAACTGCCGTCTGCAGCTCGGCGGTTCCGACCAGTGGGGCAACATCACCACCGGCACAGAACTTATCCGCCGCACAGTCGGAGGCGAGGCCTACGCACTGACCTGCCCGCTGATCACCAAGGCCGACGGTGGAAAATTCGGCAAGACAGAAAGCGGCAATGTGTGGCTCGATCCGCGCTACACTTCGCCCTACAAGTTCTACCAGTTCTGGCTCAACGTTTCTGACGCTGATGCCGAAAAATACATCAAGATCTTCACCGAACTGACCCGTGAGGAGGTTGCCGCTCTTGTCGAGGAGCAGGCCCAGAATCCCGGCGCACGTCCGCTGCAGAAGCGCCTGGCCAAGGAAATCACCACAATGGTGCACTCCGCCGCAGACTATGAAGCCGCAGTCGAAGCATCGCAGATTCTCTTCAGCAACCATGCCGGCGAGACTCTCCGCAAGATCGACGAAGCCACCCTGCTTGCCGTAATGGAAGGTGTGCCGCAGTTCGAAGTGCCCCGTTCGGCCATTAATGAAGGTGTGAAACTTGCCGATCTTCTGACCGAGACAGCCGCCGTCTTCCCCTCTAAGGGCGAGATGCGCAAAATGGTCCAGGGCGGAGGAGTCAGCATCAACAAGGAGAAAATTTCTGATCCCTATGCACCCGTGAGCGCCGACATGCTTCTCAACGACAAATATATCCTCGTTCAGCGCGGCAAGAAGAACTACTTCCTGCTCCACGTGGCAGACTGATAGGCCGACAGCCTGAAAAGACGTTTTTAGAGGGCCGTTGCATAATCACCTCTAAGCGCCATTCAAGATTGTCACTGTCTGCTAAATCATAAAAAAACGAGCCCGGCTTCTTGAAAATAAGAAGCCGGGCTTGCTTTTTAGATAGACAAGCCCCCTCAGTGGTACTCAGAGTCTGCTGGTGAACCAGAGTCATCTACCAGTATGATTTACATGCTCAAACATAGCTCTTTATTAACAGATTTTTCGTAGATTTGCGATAGATAAAGTCATTGGAATCGCAAATCGGTTTTCGATCGGCGTTCGCTAAGATTCCACTCTCGATTATTCAATTACAGTTGAAATGACAAAGGATGAACTTGTAGCGAAGCTGCACGACATAGAATGGGAAGATTTTGAGGTTAAGACCGCAAAATCTGAATTGCCGAAGAATATATGGGAAAGCGTCAGCGCGTTCTCAAATACCTCCGGCGGATGGATTGTGCTCGGAGTGAAACAGTCAGGCAAGACATTTGAGATACAAGGTGTGGATAACATCGAAAAACTTGAACAGGATTTTCTTGGCACTCTGCGCTCAGAGAAGTTTAATGAGAGACTGGCTGTAACGTCTAAACGATATGATATTGGCGGCAATAAACTTCTTGCGTTCTATGTGCCGGAGGTTGAAATGAAACCCGTCTATTTCGGCAATCCAATCAACACATTCATCCGAATGGGTAGCGGAGACCAACGGGCAACAGAGGGAGAGATACGAGCAATGTTCCGCGATCAGTCATTTGGCAAGAAAACAGAGGAACCCATAGCCGGCACAAGCATTGATATGCTTAATCTCAACACTTTGAAAAGTTATAGGTATGCTCTTGGCCAGACGCAGAATCTTGTAAATCTCCGAGAGGTGGATGATGCGGAATTCTGCGAACAGGTCAACATAACCCGAAATGGATTGCTCACTTATGCCGGACTCCTGATGTTCGGCAAAGCTCCTTACGTCCTTCGCTATGTGCCGACATTCTGTGTTGACTACATCGAAATTCCGGGTCCGACAATCCAGCGTGCTGAAGTCAGATACACCTACCGTATTCCGGAGCAGGATAACATATGGGAAGCTGTTCAGATTATCCTGCGCCGTTTCCGCACACTTGTTGATGCGCCCATACATATAAAGGACGATGGATTTGCGATAACAGACGAGAGTCAGTACAAAGTTCTCCGCGAAGCCCTCGCCAATATGGTTATGCACTGCGACTACTTCGATTCGTTGCGCTCCTGTATCCGCGTCTATACCGACCATATCGAGTTCATGAACGGTGGAGCTTTTCCGCTCCCCGTCAAAAACATAATTGGAAAGATATACTCAAAACTCCGCAACCCGACGATTGCCAAGCTTTTTCGCTTCGTAGGTATTGCAGAGAACGCCGGATATGGTATGAACAAACTTGCAAGCTGGGAGACTCTGACTGGCACACGCCCTACGATCGAAAGCGATCGTACCATCGCCACAATCTCATTTCCTCTCAAATCAGCCATCCAGCGAAGGCCTGAAGATGGAGATGTCCCGGTAAATGATAATAAGGGTAGAAATGGTGCTAAAAATGGTGCTAAAAATGGTGCTAAAAATGGTGCTGGAAATGGTGCTAAAACAACACCTCGTCAAGATGCTATCTTATCTCTTATGGCAAATAATCCGGAAATAACGTTGGATGAAATAGCAAAAGAAATTGGAGTTGGAACATCAACATTAGACCGTGAAATCGCAAAGATGGCGCATTTAGTGCAACGCGTCGGTTCAAAGAAAAGTGGACATTGGAAAATTATCAAAGAATGAAAGACAAAGAGTAAATGGATATGGAAAAATCTTTTAAGCAAAGCGTAATAGAGGGTCTGAGATGTTATGTTTATGTGCTTGTTGACCCTCGTGACAATCGTATTTTCTATGTGGGGAAAGGAGCACCATAGCTTAGTGGCATGAATGGTATAAAGCATAACTCTGGAATTGAATGGATTCCGATGATTTTATTGAGTGCAGACATGTGAAGACCGTGGAGTGTAAAGTCTATGCGGGAAAATAAAAACCGGTATGATGTAGGGGTCATCACGACTTTGCATCATACCGTTTAAACAATAGCATTCAATTAAAATAGATTACATGTGCTATCTATAAGCTTTATTGTCCAAATGTTTTTATCTGTTATTCTCGTATAATTATCTGTATGCAAAATTACAACATCATATAGCCCTTTGCCATACCTAAATTTGAGTAATTTTCTGTCATTTAGAGGTCTGATCTAATTAAAAACAATTAGAGTTTGATATGGAGCAAGTTTTGAGAACCGTTTTCAACTCCTGTTTTTACCTGTATTTGCTAAATAGCAAAAAAAGTGATATAGTTTTGGTATTTAAGTGGGAATAGTTAATTTTGCGAATAATATAAACTAATTGAAAAACATATTTTTAACCGCCATGAAACGAATTTTTATTTTAGTGACAGCCGTTATGATATGCTGTATATCACAGATGAATGGTCAGACTCGAAAGACTGCTGGAAAGCGGGTTGCCACGTCTAAGACTACGGCTATTGCCAAGACTACACCAGCGAGCGATCTACCACTCTTCGGATTGAAAGGGAAAGTAAAAAAACTTGTAGAGAACATATTCACGTGGAGCATAACGGATTTTGTATATGATGAAAACGGTGTAATTGATTCGGAGGCGAGCAAATCGACTCTCGAACCTTGGGGACAGAGAGTATATTATTTTACTGAGGATGGATTTCTCAACGGTTATCATTTTATAGCACCAGACGGCTCTACGAAACAATATGAAGAAATAGCTGCCGATTCCAAAGGACGTCTTGTAAAGGCATGTTATGAAGAGGAGATGGAAGAGGACGTCATCAGCGCCCAACTTGACATAAAAAGAAATGCGGCAGGGAAAATGTCATCCTATACGATTTTTGATCGCCGAAATCCTACATGTATAATCCGAAAAGGCATCATCACGCTTCGTCCCGATGGTAAGATTTCCAAAATCAAATATACCACACTATGGGATAGTTGGACTAAGACATACAGTTATAATGCGAATGGGATGCTGACCAAGACTGTGAATAAAAATCCCATCGAAGTTAATGCAATCACTTGGAAGTACGAGCCTGGATGTGATGCCAATGGCAATTGGCTGAAAGCAGAGAATTCGGATAATGAAGTCGTGGAACGCCAGATAGAATACTATGAATAACTGGATAAAAGCTGTAAGAATGTTATAAGATAAATTTCTGCTATAAAGAAAACAGTCTGTTATTCAGCTGTTTTCGGAGGCCTTGATAAATTTATTGGCTGCAATGCTTGCGAATTCGAATAAAAGTAGTACCTTTGCAGCCGGGTAAGTCCTACACGACCAGCTCCCTGAGAACTCCGCCAGGTCTTGATCGAAGCAACGGTATCAGGTTGTAGCGGTGCGATGTAGTAAGCTTACCCTTTTTTGTGCCCTTTTCAGAACTTCACAACCAGTTCGGCACACACTTTATCTCCTTCGCCTACAGCCACCACGGCATCGTGGTGATAGAAATACTTCTCGTAGCTGAGGCGCAGATCGCAGCGCACGAATTTATAGATATAGCTCAGAGTACCTCCGACGGTCACACGGTTGCGCGCGGCATAGTCAGTGAATAGTTTCCCTTCGTCATTTCTGTTTCCGCTGCTGTAGGCGGTCATTCCGTCGAATCGGGCCTGGACCGAGGCGCGGTTGAATATGCCTGCTTTTACGGGAAAACCGTAGTCGGCAAACACGTTGTAGCCGTGAGCGGCCTTGTGGGCATTGTTGGTATAGTGCTTGTTGAGATATTCGCCCTCAAGGGTGAGTCCGCCGTGGGTCCATGTCACGGAGCCGGTGAGCGAGTTGATGCGCACAGAGTCCGGAATCAGAGTCTCGGCTCCGGCAGCTATCTTTACCTCGCCGATTGTCCAAAGGGCTTTTCCGGCAAAGGCCATCTCTTTCACCCACACATTGTGGTCAGCCATCGAAGTGGGGTTGAACGCTCCGGCTTCGAGGCTGAGGAGCGATGAGCCGCCCGTGGGGAAGGCATAGCTCAGCTTGGCTCCGACGCCGCGCACGTTGTTCATAATGCCGCCGATAAACGAGCGGTTTGAGAAAAAATATGTGCCCGGTCCGCGGAAGCAGTCGGTGCCGAAAGGCAGGCGGAACTGTCCGCCCTGCAGGCGCAGGCGCTTGGTGAAGCTGACACGGCCCCAGGCGTCGAGGATCTTCATTTTGCCCTGGTCGCAGAAGTCGGTCTGGATATAATAGTCGATCGGCTGGGCGATTTCTCCGGAAATCGACACGCGGGCATTGCGCACCGCAAAGCGGTTTTCGCCCCCCTTGGTGTCCATCTCCCAGCGGGCGCGGACTGTGCCGTGGATTTTGGGAACAAGATTAACCTTGTCTTTGCTGACCTCGTCAGTCTGCGGCTGAGTGGCGGCCTGCTGGTTTTCGGCAGCAAGACTTTTCTGAGATGATGCCAATAAGGCGGCTATGGCGAGCGGGAGGCAGAGATATCTGAATAGTGGTTTCATTATTCGGGCTTGGGAGAGAGTCTGGGTGATGCGGTTTTTTGAAAGTTTTCTGTTGAGAAGCGAGCGTAACGGAGGGCCTGACTCTTTTCTCAGATGGCAAGTGCGATATTGTTTTCGGCAGCGATGCGGCGCATGTTGATGATAGCGTAGCGCATGCGTCCGAGAGCGGTGTTGATGCTGACGGATGTGGCCTCGGCTATTTCCTTGAATGACATGTTGCGGTAGAAACGCATCACGAGCACCTCGCGCTGCGGATCAGGCAGGGCCATGACAATGCGGCGCAGATCTTCGTCGATCTGAGTGCTGACTATGGCATCCTCGATATTGCCTTCGCAGAGGTCGCGGCGGTTGAGCACATCGCTGGTCTCGTCATCGGCCGAGACGGCATTCTCGATTTTTTCCTGGCGGAAGAAGTCGATGATCAGGTTGTGGGCTATTCGGGTGAGCCATCCCGAAAATTTGCCGTGTTCGGTGTAGCGTCCCTGCTTGATGGTCATGATGGCTTTGACGAATGTCTCCTGGAAGATGTCGTCGGCAATATCCTTATTTTTTACAATGTGGAAAATGTAGGAATAGACTTTCTGCTGATGGCGTTCAAGCAATACGTCAAAAGCATCGTTGTTGTCATTGGCATAAGCTGCAACCAGATCACGGTCGGCGAGCTTTGACAGATTTTGCATTGTTTTCTCGTTTGATTGGTTAGAGTAGCAATGTTCTATAGGCGGTAAATTTGATTAAAAAATGTTAAAATAAAGGCGGCATACAATAAACCGGAATTTCTATTGGCAAATGTATCAAAAAATCATTGACCGCGCAATTGTATTGACATACTTTAACCACTGTTATTCTATGTTTCACACAATAATTCCGACGAATCCTTGTTTTCTTATTTAAGGGTCTGTCTGAATGAAGACCTCACACGTTAGAATCTGCTATTTCCACCACCACAACCTTAGAGGTTGTTTTTAGACACCCTCTTAATCTTCACAATATCATGGCTTCTTCCGAACATTGCGGCAAAACGATGGTTGTTCTCAACCAATATAAATCCTATGGTCTGCCAAGTGTGGCCGAGTGGTATGCCGCCAATGGGGGAGAGGTCAGATTACTTTATATATCAGAGGCACCCAAGCCGGGCTTTCTTTCAAAGAAACGCCTGTTGTGTGAATGGGCCAAGGCCTTTTTCAAATGGGCCGTGCAGCCGCTTACCTTCAGAAACCGGGTGGTCTATTGCATCTCGGCCCAGCTGCCGTTCATGCTCATCTGCCGTTTGGCCGGACCGGCTTTAGGCAACTGCCGCGTCTACTTCCATAATTTCTATCTTCATGAACTCGGACGCAAGCCGCTGGTGAAGCGGATTCTCAAATTTCTTCTTGCCGACAGCCGTTTTACTATTTTGACCCAGTCTGAGGGCGAGATCGGCTATTACAGAGCCCTTTCTTCAAAGGTGAATCTGAAATTCATCCCTTTCTGTTCCGATTTCACTCCCGTGGCTTCCACGCATCCTAAGCCTACCGGGCTTCCCGATTCATATGTGTTTACCGGAGGATATACCAACCGCGACTATCCACTGATGTTCAGACTGGCCGGACGTTTCCCCGACAGGCATTTTGTCTTTGTGGCTTCATCGCTTAACGCCATAGAGTGCCCGCCGTCACTGACCAATGTCACTCTTATGCGCGATCTTCCCAAAGATCAGTTCGAGGCGGTACTGACGGGTGCTGAGGTGGTGATCGTCCCGCTCAGAGAAGATGTCGGGGCTTCCGGACAGATGCTTGCCGTCTCGGCTGCAAGAAATGCAAAACCTGTGGTCTATACCGATCTGTCTGTAATCAATTATTTCTTCTCTGACGGAGCCGGCATTCCCTACAGTCTTGGCGATCTTGACTCTCTGGCCGCCGGGCTGCAGGCTTTGCTGTCAGATCCTGATCTGAGAGAGCGCTGCGGGCGTAAAGCCCTCGAACGCAGCCGCAATTTTACTATGGATGCCCAGCTGCCGCTGCTGCGTGATGTCATGGGCATTTGATTCCCATTTTTTCTTTGGTCTTTCTTCTAAAAAAAACAAATCCGGCTGCTCTCACGAGTTACCGGATTTTAACCTATGATTCACTTATTATTTTTGCTTATGTCAGATGCACCGTCAGCAGCTCTCCCGGAGCACTGTGGTCTCGCCGGGATCACGCGCCGCTTCTGATGCGGGTGCAAAGATATGTCATATTTTTTGAAATTAGGGGCTTTCAGACCGAAAAAATCAGCGTCTGAAAGCCCCTGTTAACGTTTTTTACTGAAACGGGCAGTTGTCAGCGGTTGTTATTTGCCGCCGGGAGTCTTGATGTCGCCGCCTTTGGCGCTCTCGGCCTTGGGGGCGAGACCGCGGTTGCGGAGGAGAGCATCTACCGAGGGTTCATGGCCGCGGAAACGCACATAGAGTTCCATCGGGTCCTCGCTGCCGCCCTTTTCAAGCACATTTTCTTTGAATGCCTTTGCTGTGGCGGGATCAAAGATGCCTTTTTCGCTGAAGAGTTCGAAGCCGTCGGTGTCAAGCACTTCGGCCCATAGATAGGTATAATAGCCTGAGGCATAGCCGTCGCTGCCGAACACGTGCTTGAAGTAGGGCGAGCGGTAGCGGTAGGCTATCTGTCGGGGCATGTTGAGCTTTTCGGCAACCTGCTTTTCAAAGCCGTCCACGTCAATGGTCTCGCCTTCGGCCGGATTGAGCATACCCCATTCGAGGTCAAGCAGCGAGGCGCCGGCGAGTTCGGTGGTGGTGAAGCCCTGGTTGTGGGTAGAAGCGGCCTGGAGCTTGTTGATGAGGCTTTCGGGAATCACCTCGCCGGTCTTGTAGTGGAAGGCGAATTCCTTGAGCAGTTCGGGTTCAAGCGCCCAGTGCTCGGTGATCTGCGAGGGAAGCTCCACAAAGTCACGGTCAACGTTTGTGCCTGCCTGGCTGCGGAGTTTGGCGCGGGTGAGCATACCGTGGAGCCCGTGGCCGAATTCGTGGAACATGGTTTCCACTTCATCCACTGTGAGGAGGGCCGGGGTGTCGGCTGTGGGGCGGGTGAAGTTGCCCACGTTGTAGATGATCGGACGGCCCACAGTTCCGTCAGGATCTTCAAACGAGCCCTTGAACTCGCTCATCCATGCGCCCTGGCGCTTTGAGGGGCGGGGGAAGTAGTCGGTCATGAAGACTGCCACGTGTTCGCCCTTGAGGTCTTTGACTTCATAGACCTTGACTTCGGGATGATATTTCGGAGCGTCGGGGAGCTCGGTGAATGTCACGCCGTAGAGTCTTTCGGCCAGAGTGAAGATGCCTTTGCGCACATTCTCAAGCGAGAAGTAGGCGCTGACTTCGTTTTCGTCAAGCTCGAATTTTTTCTGGCGGAGTTTTTCGGCATAGTAATAGTAGTCCCAGGGTGCGATTTCGAATTTGCCGCCTTCGTTGCGCACGTATTCCTGCATTTCGGCTACTTCCTCGCGGGCGCGGGCTGTGGCCGGTTCCCAGATCTTCATCAGCAGGCTCTTGGCGGCTTCCGGAGTCTTGGCCATGACGTTGTCAGTCATGTATGAAGCATAGTTGTCAAATCCGAGCAGACGGGCCTTGGCGGCGCGGGTCTTGATGATCTCGCCGATGACAGGACGGTTGTCATAGGGAGCTTCGGAGGCGAGTTTCATGTAGCCTTCATACATCTTCTGACGCAGTTCGCGGTCATCGGCATACTTGAGCAGGGGCAGGCGGCTGGGGGCGTGGAGCGTGAAGATCCATTTGCCGGCCTTGCCGCGGTTGGCTGCCTCGGTGGCGGCGGTGGCCACGATGCCGGCAGGGAGTCCGGCGAGTTTCGACTCGTCGTCCACAAGAAGCTCGAAGCTGTTTGTCGAGGCAAGCAGATTGCGGTTGAACTGGAGATAGAGGCGGGTCAGATCGTTGTTGATGTTTTTGAGTTCCTCTTTCTTTTCAGCTGAAAGGAGAGCGCCGTTGCGGGTGAAGCTCTTGTAAGAAAGCTCGATGGCGCGTTTCTGCGGGCCGTCAAGGCCGAGCTGGTCGCGGCGGTCGTAGAGATATTTGACGCGCTGGAAGAGCTTGTCGTTCATCGAGATCTCATCGGCGGCAGCCGCTGCCATCGGATAGGCTTTTTCCGAGATGGCGGTCATCTGGTCGTTGTTGTCGGTCTCGTCAAGAGAGCCGAACACGAGCATCACGCGCTGGAGCAGGGCGCCGCTCTTTTCCATAGCGAGGATGGTGTTGTCAAAGGTCGGGGTAGCCGGGTTGTTGGCTATTGCCTCGATCTCCTTTTTCTGTTCGGCTATGCCCTGCTCGATTGCGGGGAGATAGTCGTCATAGGTGATCTTGTCGAACGGCGGAATTTCAAACGGAGTGTCGTAAGGTGCCAGAAACGGATTCTGGCGGGTCTGTGCAGTCATATCTGCGGTGGTGCTTAGTGCTGCCGGGAGCAATACGGCTCCGAGGGCGGCTGTTAGTAATCGGTTCATGTTTCCGGATGGTATTATATATAATGTATTGGTTTATCGGTCACGGTGCGGATTGAGGCTGAAGCCGGAGGTCTTTGTCGAAGAGAAATGTGGTCAGCAGCGGGTTGTGGTCGCTTGAAGATATGCCTCCGCGCTCTATGTCGATGGCTCTGAACGGCCCGCGGTAAAGCACATGGTCTATGCGGAAGTAGAATTTGTCGCCGTGATAGGTGATGGCCGGTCCGAACGCTGCGTCGGCGTAAGCGTCGTTCATGCCGTCGGCGCTGAGTATGCGGCGCACGGCATAGCAGTCAGGGATATCGTTGAAGTCGCCGGCCACTATGAACGGTCCGCCTATCGAGTCGATCACGTTTTTGACCGTGTTGGCCTGGGCGGCTCTGTCTCTGAACGCCGCCGCAAGTTTGCTCAGCAACTGCGATTTCACATCGTTGATCTCGCTACGGAGTTCCTGCTTGCTGTCAGGCACGTTGCGGAAAGTCTGCTTGTAGAGGGCCTTGTCGGCATCGGTCAGGCCGATGGATTTCAGGTGGACATTCATCAGATGCACTGTCTGCCCTTTGATGTCGAGCCGGTAGCATTCCATCACGTTGTGGTCTTTGGGCGATATGTCGAGTCTGACCGGGGTGACGGGGTATTTCGAATATACGGATAGCTGATTGTCGCGGTTGATCGCCCGGTAGGGATAGCGGGAGTAGAGCGAGTCGAGCTGACTCTGCGTCAGGTGCCAGTAGTCGCCGGTGATGACTGCGCCTGATTCCATCATGTTCAGTCGGCCCGGACAGGTCAGTTCCGGCCCGGCTTCCTGGAGATTGACGATATCGGCGTCGGTCGAGAGTATGTAGCTCATTGTGGCGTTGGCCTCCAGCTCCGGGTTTTCGCCGCGGAAGTCGCAGTAGTGGAGTATGTTGTAGGTCAGCAGCGTGAATGACCGTTCCTCTTCCTGCTCCGAAAGGCTGTGGCCGAAGAGGTGCAGGGGCGAAAAACTGAGTATGGGCTGGATCGAGAGGAGCCATCCTCCGGCTATGATCAGAGCGAGCCGACGGTCGAAGAACAGATCGGCGATCATCAGCACAAGCCCTAAAAGGAGCGTTGCCGGAAAGGTCATGGCTATCATGGCCATGATCACACGTGTGTCAGGGTTGAAGGTTCCTCCGTAGGCCGCCAAAATGGTGAGCATGGCCGTGAAGAGATTGATCCCCACGGCTATGGCGAGGACCGTCGATCTGACAGGACGGTGTGGACGGCGGATCTTCATTTGATTTTACGGCTGACATCGAAAAGGCGCTGACGCTCTTCGGGTGTAAGGGCGGCATAGCCGGATTTTTTTATTTTGTCGAGAATAGAGTCGAGCACTTCGCGGTCTGAGCGGCTGCATGTGGGCTCATGCTGTTTAGCTGTCTTCTGACCGGTGCCTGTGTCGGCCTGGCGGGTGTTTCGCTCAGGCCTTGCGGAGCGGCTGCGGCTCCACGCGGCTGAAGTGACACTGTTCCAGAGGTTGGCCATGCGGTCAAAGGCCCGGTTGAACGGCGCCGTGATGTCGTGGCCGCGTTTCATGCGCAGGGCATAGAGCGCTCCGACGGCCACACCGCCTATATGGGCTATCTCTCCGCCCGCATTGTTGCCCGTCACTCCTATGAGCACGAGGAATATCGTGATTATGGCAATCCATTTGAGCGACACCGAACCGATAAACAGCAGGTTCATCCTGAAATCGGGCATCAGTATGGCCGTAGCGGTGACTATGGCTATCACCGAGGCCGACGAGCCGATGAGCATTCCGTAATGCATGGCAAACATGGGCAGGCAGCCGTAGGCCGCTATGAAGAGCAGGGCGCCTCCCAGTCCGCCAAGCAGATAGAGCGCAAGGAGCTGCCGCGGTGTGGCTATCATCATGAACAGTGTGCCGAACCAGTAGAGCCACAGCAGATTGAACACTATGTGCATCAGATCATACTGCGCGAACATATAGGTCAGCAGCGTCCACGGCCGCGTCAGGAGCGTCAGCGGCGAACTTGGCAGCTGCACGTAGCCCAGCACGGCGTTGATGAAGTCCGGGTTGCCGGAAAATATGCCGCCGATGGCCGTCAGGCGCAACACCACGAAGACACCGATGTTGATCCAGATGATCTTCATCAGCATCGTAGAGGCCGAAAACGACCGTCTCAGCTGTCGCAGTGTGTCAGAAACCGCCATGAAAAGTGCCTTTCTTTTTCCAGTAAAGTATTATGAAGAACCCGAAGATCATGCCTCCGAGGTGGGCGAAGTGGGCCACTCCGTCGCTCCTGCCGGCGGCCTCGCTGAGACCGATGAGAACCTCGATCACACCCATGCCTATCACCATCCACTTGGCCTTGATGGGTACCGGGATGAAAAACAGATAGAGAGGAGCGTTCGGGAAGAGCATACCGAAGGCAAGCAGGATGCCGTAGATGGCTCCCGATGCGCCGATGGTCACAAACATGTTGAGGTTGCGGGCCAGCCACGCTCTGCCTTCGGCGGTGAACTCGGAGTTGACCACAAACTCGCGGGCTTCGGCGAAGTCCACGTCAGAAGTCTTGGCGATGAGTCTGACAAAGGTGTCTTCCCAGGTCAGCGCCCAGGTCAGTTCCTGGATCAGAGCTGCACCTACACCGCATGAGATGTAGTAAAACAGAAAGCGGGCGCTCCCCAGAGTGCGTTCGAGCGTCATGCCGAACATGAACAGAGAGAACATATTGAAGAAAATATGCGCCAGACTCCCCGTAGAGTGCATGAACATGTATGTGAGCAACTGGGCCGGATTGAAGTCCGAAGCCTTGAAATAGTGGAGACCGGCATAGGTCTCAAGGTCCGCGCCGAGATGACGCGGAAGTACGAACATTGCCAGCCAGACAATCAGATTTATGATGATCAGATTCTTTGTAACAGGCGGCATCTGTGAGAAAAATGAGTTTCCTGTCTGCATAGCTGCAAATTTACGAAATATTCCCCGAATATTCATATCGCTGTGCGGGGAGTAGGGAAATATGCGGAGAGATAGGGGCGCTGACCGAGATGCCCTGACTCGGAATGTGACAGACGGCCGGGCTCTATGATAAACAATCGTTTAGGAGAAGAAAGTGTGTAATTTCGACTGATTAACTAAGTTTAACTATCGGGGGGGGTAATTGTGAATAAATATTTAATTTTGTGGCGGAAAATAAAGTACACGTCAAATTTTTTAACCAATCAAAAATCACACAATTTTATGAAAAAGTCTTTTTTTATTGCTGCTGTGGCAGCGTTGGCCCTCAGCTCGTGTTCTACAATCACTCACACCGCCTCGACTGAAACAGTTGACACAGAAGTGTATAACCGCTCTAATGCCGATCTGAAGGTTTCGCCCGTCAAGATCTCCTACACCTTCACCCCCAACGCCTCCTACCGCCGTGCCGGCGAAAAGGCCGTGCTCCGCGCAGCCGTAGCCAAGGCTCTTGAAGCCAACGGCAACGCCGATGTGCTCGTGGCTCCCCAGTATGAGGTGAAGAAAACACGCGGCCTCTTCTCTACAAAAGTGAAATATGTGACCGTAAAGGGCTATCCCGCCACCTACACCAACGTTCACCCCACAAGCGTGAGCGAGGCCCAGGTTGTAAATGCTCTCAGATAAGCGGCCTATGAAGAGTAACATGATTCTGGCTGCCGGCATAGCGCTGGCGCTGAGTTCGTGTTCCACAATCCAGCACACATCACAGGTGGCAGGCGTAGACACCAACGTCTATAACCTCACCGTGGCCGACATGAACGTCGGCAAGCAGAAGCAGACCGTGACCACGGAGTGGAAATGGAATCCGCTTTCGACCGTCACGCTGAAGTCTCAGAAAGAGACGGCGACTGCCCGGCTGCTTGAAGAAGCCAAGGCTGATGTGCTGGTGGAACCGCAATATGTGGTGAAGCGCCGCGGACTTTTCCGCGGAGGCTCACTGACCGTCACCGGCTATCCGGCCACCTACTCCAACTTCCGCACCATGACCGCTGAAGATGCCGAAAAGCTTGCCAAGATCAGCGGCGCGTGCGGCGACAGCGTGATTGCGTTCGCCTATCCCGTAATCAACACCTCTGTCAGCCGCGAAGTGCGCAAGCCCCGCAAAGCCCGCAAGCCGGCCGCGTCTCTTCTGCGCCGGAGGGGCCCTGTCAGCCATAACTTCGTGAGCACTCTGGGGGCTCCTCTGCTGGATGCCAACACTGACTTTGAACATGGATTTAGTGTAGGACTCATGTTCGGTCACTATGGCAGCAGCTGGGGATGGTATGGCAAGGCTGTTGTTTCACATGCCGAGGAATATATTGACTATGACTATAAAGACAAGACCACTCCCGCCGTTACTGTCGGAGCTATCAAGACAATGTCGCCTAATTGGAACTGCTTCTTCGGTCTTGGATTCGGAGGGGTGCTTGTCAAAGAACGCCATAGCCTCAAAGCGAAATCCTCAGTACCGGTTGACCTCGGATTCCAGTGGCATACCGGACGTATCAATCTGTTGGCCGGAGCTACATATACCGCGCCGGTCTACGGAGGTACCTTCAGCGGAAACTTCATTCCGTTCATGGGTATCGGCTACAATTTCTGACAGACCTGACTATCCCAACGTAGCTTTGAGAAATTGATTTGTAAGACATGCATAATTTTCCAAGGAATAGCCGATTTGCATTATTGTAGATTGATTTTAAGAGTTACTGAATAAAAAAGTGTTTTTATCCGAGAGCTGAAAGCCGGTGCGACGTCGGTTTTCAGCTCTCTTACGTTGGGTTTGGCTGAAAGTGTAAAGGCAGTGAATTTATTATGGTTAGCAATGGGTTAACTTTATTTAACGCTAATTT
>CAMXAZ010000050.1 GCA_947179295.1 uncultured Muribaculaceae bacterium | reverse complement strand
TCCACCTCAAAACTTTCGCTCAGATTTTAACTATTGTTTTTAAACAACCTCTTAATTTCGAAGAGTTACTCAAACACTATCACGCAAACTATTTATATATTATGAAACGACTGTTTACTCTGGTCATAGCTCTGACCGCTGCGGCTTTCGGGATGTGGGCCGACAGCCAGACCGAGCTCAACCGCCAGCTGAAGGCCTACAACACACAGATGGCCGCACGTCAGTATCTGCCCGCCGCACGCTCGGCGGCAGCCGCGGCTGCGATATGTGCCGATGCGAAGAACTACGACGGCGCTTTCCGCCTTCTCACCAACAACGATCGGGCTCTTGCCGAACGCCATATCTCGCCCGACTCTCTGCCTGCGGTTTTCTACACAACCGAACGCGCCCGCTTCCTCATCTACCGCAATCTCTCAAACAACTCCGATGCCGGCCGCTCGCTCGCCAAAATGGCCAACTATGTCAAGAAAGCCGGCAGCAAGGAGCTAACAAGCGACATGCTCTTCAACGAGGCCCAATATTACTATGCCACCAACCAGACAGCCAAAGGCGACCTCTGCATAGCCCGCCTGATCAAGCAATATGACCAGGCCAACGACTACAAAGCCGCCGACAAGGCCTATCAGAACCTCATCGAAAGGGCCGTAAGCGCCAACGATGCCCGACTCGTGGAGCACACCTATGAGAACTACATGCGCTGGTCTGACTCGATCGAGGCCATAACAGCCCACACAGAACTCGGCAAAGTAAAGCAGGAGTATGCCGAAAGCCAAGAGACTATAGCAGCGAAAGACCACACCATCAAGACCCGCACGGGCTGGGTGGTGACCTTCATCACTCTATTCGTCATCGCTCTCGCCGCCCTCGGTGTCGGTGCCATGTTCTACTGGCGCGTGGTGGCGAAAAACAGACGCATGAAAAAATCTGTTGACACCGCCAACGCCGAAAGCGCAGCCAAGAGCGCTATACTCCACAACATGTCTTCACAGATGGAACCTACGCTCGAACAGCTTGACCAGACCGACCCGGCCGTGCGCAACCTCCGCGGCTATGTCAGACGTGTTGGCGAGCTTTCTGACGTGGAAAGCGCCGGACAGCTTGACGAGGAGGCCCTTGAAGAAGTGAATCTCCAGACCTTCTGCGATGCCATAGCAGAGAAAATCCGCCCGATGCTCAATCCGCGAGTGGTGCTGCATCTCGACGGCTGCAAAGGCTATGCCCGCATCGACGCCCCTGAAGTCGACAAGATACTCACCCACCTGCTCGGAAACGCGGCCAAACACACCGCCGAGGGCGGCAAAATCACCCTCGCCTACCGCAAACGCGGAGCAAAAAGCCACCAGTTCATCGTGACCGATACAAGCCCCGGCATACCCGAAAACGAGCGCGAGAATCTGTTCAAACCCTTCGCCACACCGACCGATCTCAGCAAAGGTGCCCGCCTCGGCCTACCCATCTGCGCCCTCCGTGCCGAAAAGATCAACGGCTCTCTGACCCTCGATCCCACAGTCACCACCGGAGCCTCTTTCATCCTGACCCTCCACAGCTGACACACATCCTCCACACTCATAACCATCCACGGTCAAAGTCTGCGCCTCACCCCCCCGCAGACTTTGACCGTTTTTTAACAAAGCCGGGGCAAAATCTGTGAGGTTACGAAAATTCTCCTTATCTTTGCAGCGATAATGCCCGTGACGGCCCAGATCGCTTCCACGATTGATGCCCCGGCTCTTTGTATAACTTATCTAAATCGTCTTGGACACTGACCCTTTACCTGCCACTGAACAGGTGGCAAACACTCTTCTTGACATTACCAACACTCCGTTGCTTGACGTTGCGCCATTTTCCACCGACAGCATTGTGGCGCTCCTGTGTGCTTTGGCCGCGCTTCTGATCTCCGCATTTGTTTCCGGAAGCGAAATCTCGTTTTTCTCGCTGACACCCGTGCAGTGCGACGAACTGGAAGAAAGTTCGTCGGGCGAACGCGTGTTAAGACTGCTCCGGATGCCCGAACGCCTCCTGGCCACAATCCTCATCATCAACAATCTGGTCAACGTGACCATCGTTGTGCTCTGTAACTTCGCCCTCGGCCCGATCTTCTCGGCGCTCAGCCCGGTGTGGAGTTTCATCCTGCAGACCGTACTTCTTACCTTCCTGATCCTCCTCTTCGGAGAGATCCTGCCGAAACTCTATGCCAACTCCAACAATCTGACATGGGCCAAAATGGCTGCCCCGATGCTTGAAGCCGGACTCAGACTGTTCTACCCGCTTTCATCCGTCCTCGTAAAGAGCAGCGGCATTGTAAAGAAAGTAGTGACCAAAAAGACCACCTCTGTCACCGCCGATGACCTCTCGCAGGCCCTGGAGATAGCCCACGTCAGCGATGACGAAAACAAAGACATGCTTGAAGGCATTCTGAAATTCGGCGACACTACAGCCTCTGAAGTCATGACCCCGCGCGTCGACATCACAGGCATCGAGACCTCCGACTCCTTCGCCCAGGTGATGAAGATAGTGATCGAAAGCGGATTCGCCCGCCTGCCGGTCTACGAAAACACTATGGACAACATAAAAGGTGTGCTCTATTCGCGCGACCTTCTCCCCTACGTAGGGCAGACCGGCGAAAACTTCGAATGGCAGAAACTGATGCGCGAACCCTACTATGTGCCTGAATCACGCATGATCGACGACCTTCTCGAAGATTTCCGTTCGCGGAGAGTCCATCTGGCCATCGTGGTCGACGAATTCGGCGGCACCCAGGGCATCGTAACCCTCGAAGACGTGCTCGAAGAGATTGTGGGCGATATCGACGACGAATATGACGTTGAAGAAAAAACCTACCGCCGCCTGCCTGACGACACCTATATCTTCGAAGGCAAAACCCTGCTCAACGACTTCTTCCGCGTAACCGATCTTGATGAAGAAGCCTATGCCCCCGTAATCGAAGACTGCGAGACACTCGCCGGAATGCTCCTGGCCATCAAGGGCGACTTCCCGAAAGAAAAAGAATCGATTGTCTACGGCCGCTGCCGCTTCCTGGTGCTCTCCATCCATCAGCACCGCATTGTCAACGTGCGCGTCAAAGTAATGCCCGAAGACCAGCCGGATTCAATGACCTCTCCAACTCCCGCCCAGTGAAGCCGACGAAAGCCTTAGGCCATATCTCATGCCTGATAATAAGCCTCACGGCAGCGATTGCCGCAGATTCATGCACCGGTGCCGGAAATGACAGCGCCGTCCCCAAACCGGAGGGATGGCCCCGCATCGAACTGCCCGGCCGGAACCACCGCATCCACACCGTAGGTCCCGCCGGACTGATGTTCAATTCCGACGCAGCCGTCAGTATGCAGCAGAAAGACGACTCATCGTGGTGGATCACCGTGACCTATCCGCAGTTCCGCAATGCAGCCCTCTATCTGACACTCTCTCCGACCGACCGACAGGAGGCATCAGCGATCATGGACAACCGCCGCGAACGCATGGAACTCAACTCCGGAGGAGCCACAACCGTCATCACCGAACTCACATCAGCCGGCAACTGGCACTGCGAGCTGGCCGAAACCCGCAGCTCGCTCACCACCCCCGTGCAACTGCTTGCCACCGACTCCGCCTCAGTGCTCTCCGGCGCCTTCTACCTTGATCTGCCCGCAGGCTCCTCGCCCGATTCAATAGCCCCAATGATCAAAGCCGTCAGAGACGACATGCTTTTTCTCCTCAAAAACCTCTGACCATGACCGAACTGACCGCCGGCTGCTGCCGCCTTTACCTCTGCCCCGTCCCGGACACCGCAGGCTCAAGACGCGACTGCGAGAAAGCCGCCGTCGAATCGCTTATCGCCAAGGCTCTTGGCGAGGGAATGCTACTGACCCACAGCCCGGAGGGAGCACCGGCCGTGAGCGGACACCCCGAACTGCGCATCTCCATATCCCATTCCGCCAGCCACTGCCTCCTCGCCGTAGGCAACAGCCCACATATTAATATAGGTGTAGACATCGAGTCACCGCGCCCGCAACTGCTGCGTGTGGCCCGACGCTTTCTCACCCCCGCTGAAGAAGACTCTGCAAACCGCTGCGGTAACGAGACCTTGAAGCTCGGCCTGCTCCTGAAATACTGGACAGCCAAAGAAGCCGTCTACAAAGCCGCACTCACCCCCGGACTCGCCCTCAAGGAAATACACATCGCCCCTGATTTCACATCCGCGCAAGCCCGCGGAAACAAATTTTCACTCGCGTGGCACTCTTTGGCCGCCGGCGAGGTCATCGCACTCGCCTGCCTGAAATCCTGAATCTGCCTATCTGTAAGGCAATTTCGACGCAAAATCAGCCTGATTCATACATTAAACAGGCTCTAACGCAAAAATCAGCCCTCCGGCGAGGGCATTTAAAAGAATTTTTGTATATTTGCAGACTGAAAATTGGCACTTTACCGATTTTCTCCATGAAAATCAATCAGAATTTTAATTTTAACTAACTATTTAAATACATCACTTTAACACAATGCAAAGCAAAGGATCTTTGGGAAGTGTTGTTGCAGGTGTGATCGCCATTTTCATGGTGCTCATCTGCTTGTTCTACCTTTCATTCACGTTAGTTACCAACCACTACGAGAAGAAAGCGGAAGAATATGCCGCCGTCGAGGCTGCCAAGGACAACAACAGCCCTGAAACTAAACGTAAGGCCTACAGCGAGTCCATCAAGAACATCGCAAACGAAAAGGTTTATTTAGGCTATACATTCAATGAAGTACAGAAACTCGGAGTAGGTCTCGGCCTCGACCTCAAAGGTGGTATGAACGTCACCCTGCAGGTATCGGTACCCGACATCCTCCGCTCGATGGCCAACGCAGAAGGCAATCCCTACTTCGAACGTGCCGTCATGAGCGCCGACTCAATCACCCGTGCCAACAAGAGCAATGACTTCATCGACGTCTTTTGCGCAGAATACCGCAAGCTCGACCCCCAGGGCGACCTTTCGGTTGTGTTCAAGGATCAGGTGAAGCGCGGCGACAGCATGGACGCCATCAAGAACTCGCTCCGTCAGGAAGTAAAAGACCGCGTCAGCAGCTCGACCAACGTGCTCCGCACCCGTATCGACCAGTTCGGTGTCGTTGCCCCCAACATCCAGGAACTTGAAAAGGACGGCCAGATCCTCCTCGAACTTCCCGGTGTGAAAGAACACGACCGTGTACGCGAGCTCCTCAAATCAAGCGCCAACCTCGAATTCTACGAGACCACCCAGTTCAACGAAATCGCCCCGATGCTCCAGGCGCTTGACAACGCCCTGCGCACCGACACCACCGGCAACGGCAAAGGTCTCTTCGACTACTTCCTCCAGGTCGGCAACCCCTACCGCCCCATCAGCGTAGGTTCAGCCACCGAAACTGCCCGTGACACCATTGACGCCATCCTCGCCTCAAACGTAGCCAAAGGCATCCTCCCCTCCAACCTCAAACTTGCATGGGAATTCAAGCCTGAGATCGTACAGGTCGATGACTCTGTTCGCGGCAAGCGCAACCTCAGCATCTATCAGCTCGTAGCCCTCAAGACCTCAAACGGCAAACCCGCACTCAGCGGCGACGTCATCACTTCAGCTACCAGCGACTACGAAGCCATGAACGGCAACTACGTTTCGATGACCATGAAACCCGAAGCAGCCCGCCAGTGGGCCCGCATCACTGCCGCCAACCTCAACAAGCCCGTGGCCATCGTGCTCGACAATCAGGTCTACTCATCGCCCAACGTGAACTCAGTGATCGAAGGCGGACGCTCGCAGATCACCGGCAACTTCACCACCGATGAAGCAAAAGACCTTGCCAACGTGCTCAAGAGCGGTAAGATGGCAGCCAAGGTCGACATCATCTCCGACACCGTGATCGGCCCGTCGCTCGGCGAACAGGCCATCCATGACGGTCTCTGGTCGTTCATCATCGCCATCGTGCTCCTGATGATCTTCATGTGTCTCTTCTACGGCCTTGTTCCCGGCATCATCGCCAACATCGCCCTCATCTTCAACATCTTCTTCACCTTCGGCATCCTCGCGTCATTCCAGGCCGTGCTGACACTCTCAGGTATCGCAGGTATCGTGCTCGCGCTCGGTATGGCAGTTGATGCCAACGTGCTCATCTACGAACGCGCCAAAGAAGAACTCCGCGCCGGCAAGAGCGTACGCACCGCCATCGCCGACGGTTACAGCAACGCATTCTCAGCCATCTTTGACTCGAACCTCACTTCGATCATCACAGGTGTGATCCTCCTTCTCTTCGGCACAGGTCCTATCAAGGGCTTCGCCACTACCCTCATCATCGGTATTGTCTGCTCATTCTTCACCGCCGTCTACCTGACACGCCTTATATATATAATGTGTGCCAAGACCAAGCCCTTCGAAAAGCTGACTTTCACCACTCCCCTTTCGGCCAAGATGTTCTCTGACACCCACTTCAACTTCCTCGGTGCCCGCAAGGTCAGCTTCGGAATTGTCGGCGCGGTTGTAGCCATAGTGATCATCTCGTTCTTTGCCCGCGGCCTCAACCAGGGCATCGACTTCTCAGGCGGCCGCAACTATGTGGTTCAGTTCGATCATCCTGTGAAGACCCACGAGCTCCAGGCTCAGCTCGCACCCCTCTTTGACGGTGCACAGCTCAGCGTCATCACCATTGACGACGACACCAAGGTCCGCATCTCGACCAACTACAAGATCGACTCTGACGAAGAAGGCATCGACAACGAAATCACCGGCATCCTCTACAAGGGCCTTGAGAACCAGCTCAACGGAATGAGCATCGAAGACTTCTCGACCACTAACGAGAACATCGGCATCATGTCATCGCAGAAAGTGGGTCCGACCGTGGCCAACGACATGCGCACCGACGCTTACATTGCCGTGATCCTCGCCCTTCTGGCCATGTTCTTCTACATCCTGCTCCGTTTCCGCAACATCGCCTTCTCGCTCGGCGCACTTGCTGCCGTGGCTTTCACCGCCTTCACCATCATCGGTTTCTACTCGCTCTTCTGGGGCCTCTTCCCCTTCGCTATGGAAATCGACCAGTCATTCATCGCCGCTATCCTTACAGTTATCGGTTATCAGATCAATGACACCGTGGTAGTCTTCGACCGTGTGCGTGAAAACGTTCAGCTCTATCCGAAGCAGAACTTCTTCGACACCATCAACAGTTCGATGAACTCTACTCTCGGCCGTACAGTGATGACCTCATGCTCAACACTCCTCGTGCTCCTGTGCATCTTCATCCTCGGCGGTGACGCGATCCGCTCATTCGTATTCGCAATGATCTTCGGTGTGATCATCGGCACTCTCGCCACCATCTACTTGGCAGCACCCGTGGCTTACCTCACCGATGCCCGCCGCAACGCCAAGAAAGCTGCCAAGGCATAAGATCTGACAACAGTCTGCTCCCCGCAGCAGTCTCAGATAAAACGCAACAACGTCCCGGAACTTCTGTTCCGGGACGTTGTCATTTTATAGGGTCCGGCTTAACGGAAATCTCTCTTACTTGCCTGACTCCATTGCACCGGCCACAGCCTGGCGGAGTTCATCATCCTGCTTGTCGCGGCTGACAATTGTACCGTCAGGACCGAAAAGAATGATTGTCGGGATGCCGGCAATGCCATAAATGTCAGTCGGGATGTTCTGAGCATCGATGACATTCATCCAGGGCAGCTCATGGCTCTCGATCCCCTTGAGAGTATCTTCGGGCTTGTCCCATACGGCAACGCCGATCACCTCAAGGCCTTTGGGCCCGTATTCCTTGTAAAGATCCTTGATGACAGAAGTCTGGCGGATGCACGGACCACACCAGCTTGCCCAGAAGTCAACCAGCACATACTTGCCCTTGCCGACGTGATCGCTCAGGCGGAAAGTTGAGCCGTTATATGTGACCTCGAAATCCTTGAACATCTTGCCCTCTGAAGTCTCGGCATATTTCAGGAGTCCGTCGCGCACCTTCTGGACACGTTTGTATTCGCCAAGCGACGGATGAGCGGCTATTGCCGAATCCAGTTCCGCAAGATCCATGCGGCGGCAGGGACCGTAGAAGAAATAGTAGTAACCCAAGGCATTGTCGATGTTCTCTTCCAGCAACCGGGTTTCCATTCCGTTGATCTTTGTCTGGAATTCTTCATAACGCTCTTTCTGCAAGGAGTCCGGCAAATTACGGAATTCCTCTATCAGCGCCAGACGCTCAGACCAGTACTTGTGGTTCAGTTCATTGAGATTACCACCCTTGGCAATGCCTTCAGTAATTGAAATTGAATCGCCATCAAGGAAAAATTCACCCGCACTGCGGCCGTCTACCATCACCGACACATAGCGCGGCGACTCCAGAGAGCCGTTGAAAACCGCCTTGCCCTGAGCAATCACGGCACTGTCAAGATTCTCGTCTGTGTCAAAATTGACAATGTAGGCAGTCTTGCCTTCAGCATCATCAGCGGCATTAAGCGTCACCACATACTGTGGCAACTGCGACTGCGAGCAGGAGGCCAACAGCAAAAGGCCACCTGCATAAAATAAAGAATGTTTCATGTGATGAAAAAAATTAATTGATTTGGTTATTTCTTTAGAATTATTCCAACGGCAAAGTTAATAAACTAAAGTTTATAAACAATACCTGATGCAATTATGGCATATTCTATTTTTTGGGCTTTGAAGATCTTTTCTTTACCTGATGCAATCAAAAAAACTCCACCAACGTGGTGGAGTTTCTGATTTAGAGAGGTCGCTGTTAAGACCCCGTTCCCCAATATTTGTTAACGCTGGGGCGGTCAAGTGTTAACAAATATTGGGGAAAGGGGCTAAAACTTGCTTTCCTCAACTACTATTACCAGTTCGTTATTATCGTTGACAAAGCCGTTTTGCGACCTGTTATAAAGACGAAGGCCATCAGAAAAGATATTTGTATCACCCTCACCGATCCGATCAAAGTTGCGCGGATTAATCTGCATCCACCTGTCTCCGCCACCGTAATTCTGTTTGATATAGTAGCGGCCCTCATAGCATATAAAATCCGAACGAGTCATGTCAAGAGAGGTTGTGAGCTTAGCCCACCCAAGACGATTGAGATTGGCATCGACTGTAAAGAAATAGACCGAATGACCATAAGTCTCTTTAACTTCGACTCCCACCACAGCATAACCGTTATGAAATGGACTTATATAAACATAATTGCCGTCTTTTCCTGCCGGATATTTGTGAACAGGTCCAAGTTTGAACTGACCACTGCGGTCCATATAGTAGCCATCGCCTGCTTTATCAATCACAAGAGAATAACCGGAATCAAAGTCCGAAGGTTTCACCGTGAAACGTGGAGCTATGACCTGACGGCCATTTTTATCAATAAATCCCCATCTGGCAACTCCGTTATCAACTTTCATAACAGCGGCGAGTCCATCGTGGAAATCGCCTACCGCATCATAGTCTGCCGCGATAGCGATTTTGCCCAAAGAATTGTAGAATCCCCACTTCCAGTCGTCATTATTTCCATTTTTAATGCAAAAAGCCGTGAGCCCCTCAGATGTCTTGCGGTTTGCCGACTCCAAAGAAGGAAGATAAAGCGACTTAACCTTATAGGATAGATCAGGATAGATATAATTGCCTTTAGTATCTACATATCGGACCGTATGCATATAATTGATCTCATCTTCAACTATTATCGCTTTCCCGTCTTTAAACTGCGTCGCACTTGATGCCTTTGGAAATTCCTTTACAACACGGCCCTGTTTATCACGGATGCAGATAGGTTTTTTAACCGACTGAGACGGTATTTCCATAAACACTCCATGCTCGAAACGTGGCATCCTGGCAAGATCACTTTGAGCCATGTCGGTTTCAAACAGTTTGCGCCCTTTCTTGTCAATAAAAAACGCCTTTTGCGGATAGGAATAGATATAAGCCGCTCCGTCATAAAAACTGGAGATTGCAGGCATACCATTTTCAACTGTAATTCGTACTGTCGAAGCTGTTGTCTGAGGAGCCGGAAACAGCATAAGGTCATCTATCGAACCGTGATGAATCCCTTTCAGAGCATCAGGCGTTTCATCCGCTTCGTCAGAAGCATTGCTTGAATCAGTTGCCGAGGAGGAAGCCTTAGTTGAAGTTGAGGCTCCGGCTTTAGCCGCTGACGTTGATGCCGGAGACAGACTCCGGCCTGCATCTTTGAGTGTTTTGCCGGCCTTGTTTTTCAAATCCTTGAGAAATCCCTGAGCGCTGACAGGTGTTGCGCCTGCAAATAACATACAAAGCAGTATCGAGACTAATGACTTTTTCATAGAGATAATATTATAGATTTTAGTAAATGTCATATTTTATAGTGATCGTACCTTCTCCTTTACAGCGGCGGCATATTCCGGGATCAGACGCGCACTTGCGGCAGCTTTTCGGATCAAGGTAGCCGTCTCCGTCACAGTGGACGCATACGCCCGTACCCTCGCATGAAGGACATGGCTGTGTGGACTCCGCATCGCCTCCGCCAAAAAGGCCACCCAACAGATCTCCGATTCCTCCGCCTGCGCTTCCGCCGAACATGTCTCCCATAAGTTTCGCCCCCATATTGGAACGGTCAACTTTGATTGTACTTCCGTCGAGATCCACAATCTTCATTTCACCTGAATCCTTGTCGCCCATACACAGCAAGGAGATTCCGAGTTTAATTTTGTTGAGAGCACGGGTCTGGTCTGTGACCACCCACTGATATGGCATCGGAACCATCAGTTTGCCATTGTAGTTGGCCGACGGAATTGTTATCGCCACCACACTCATGGCTTCGCCTTTACTGTCGGCAAGTGTATTTTCATTTTCATCAAGCGGATTGACAATACACAACACTCTTTGGCCCGACATGCCCGCAGCCTTTATGCCGACCGTAACTTCAAGACACATGCCTGAGTTATCAACAATGATGCCATTGTCGTCAAGGCGTATAAGACGCTTGTTAAGACCGACATTGTCAACCGTCACCGAGCCGATGCTGAGGCTTCCGGCAGCAGATGGCAGACACACACATAACACTAATAAAGAAAAAAATTTACGCAGTAGGTTCATTGCACTGGTATTTAGATAAATATTAATAAAAAGTCCGTTGGCCGGAAATGACAGTGCCATGAACCGATCAGATAACTCTACAGGATGCAACGCTCATCACTCCTTAGAGTATATGTCCGTAAAACCATACCCAACCGGATATTAACCGGATGGATATGAATCCAATATCTCTGCACCCTTGCCTCATATCGGAAACCTCGCGGCAACCTGACATGAAAGCCTGGGAATCAAATAAATCTGATTTTACAAGTCAGATAACACAAATCAGCTCTGTAGCTACTATCAATATCAAAAATTTCAGTCTGACAATAAGACTTCTTCGGCAAAAGTAGACAAAACTTTTTTAGCTTTTATTACAACTATTGTTAATTTTAACTAATAAAATCACATTTCTCAGCGTTATCAATGTAGAGACCAGACAGCCTCTTACTTTTTCCTATCCATATCTGTTATAAAAATATGAATGACAGACTAAACAAGCACACGGACCCTCAGAACACCCGGCAGACCGAAGAGAGCCTGCTGCGGCGCATCGCAATGTTGTATGTTGACGGATTCCGTTCGATGACTGTCGGCAGGAAGCTGTGGCTGCTGATAATCATCAAACTGTTCATTCTGTTTTTCATTTTCAAACTCTTCTTTTTCCCCGACATCCTGTCACGCGACTATGACACTGATGCCGAACGGGCCGAGGCCGTGAGAGAGTCTCTTCTCAGCCGCTGACACCCACAAAAAAACGCCCCGCACTCGCTTACCCGCCCCGCACATTCTATCGCTTTCAACTATAAAAACAACTTATAAAAACACGAGAGTATGGACGATTTGATGACCGTAGTCGACTGGTCACGATGGCAGTTTGCCCTCACAGCCATGTATCACTGGCTCTTTGTGCCGCTGACACTCGGCCTGAGCGTGATAGTCGGAATCATGGAGACCATCTATTTCCGCACCCGCAGCGAAAAATGGCTCCACATTACCAAGTTCTGGATGACACTCTTCGGCATAAACTTCGCTATGGGAGTGGCCACCGGAATTATCCTTGAATTCGAATTCGGCACAAACTGGTCGAACTACAGCTGGTTTGTGGGCGACATTTTCGGAGCGCCGCTTGCCATCGAGGGCCTGCTCGCCTTCTTCATGGAAGCAACCTTCATTGCCGTCATGTTCTTCGGATGGAAAAAAGTAAGCCCCGGATTCCACCTCGCTTCCACATGGCTGACAGCCCTCGGAGCCTCGATCTCGGCTCTGTGGATTCTGATTGCCAACGCATGGATGCAATATCCTGTCGGCATGGAATTCGACCCGGCACAGATGCGCAACGTCATGGACAACTTCTGGGACGTGGTGCTTTCACCCGTGGCCATCAACAAGTTCTTTCATGCAGTGTTTGACGGCTGGGTGGTAGGCGCAGTGTTTGTCTGCGGTGTCAGCGCCTGGTTCCTGCTTAAAAACAAGCGTCGGGAATTCGCTCTCGACTCGATCCGCATAGCCGGCTGGACAGGTCTCGCAGGCATCGTGCTGACACTCTGGACCGGCGACGGCTCGGCAGTCCAGGTGGCGCGGGTGCAGCCCATGAAACTCGCCGCTATGGAAGGCCTCTATAACGGCAAAGTAGGCCAGGAGATAGTTGGCTTCGGCCTGCTCGACCCGTCAAAGACCCACAATGACGGCAAAGATCCCTTCCTTTTCGACATCTCGATCCCCTACGGCCTCTCGATCCTCGCCAACCACGACGCCAACACCTTCGTGCCCGGCATCAATGATCTTATCGAAGGCATAAGCCTCACGCCGGAAGGCGACACCATCAGGACCGAATCATATGCCGAACGCATAGCCATAGGCAAACGCGCCCATGAGGCTCTCCGTGACTTCGACCGGGCCATGACCGACGGCGATGCCGCGGCTATGGCCGAAGCCCGCGCCCGCCTCAAGGAAGACTACCGCTATTTCGGCTACGGCTATCTTGACAGCCCTGAGGAGGCGATTCCGCCCGTGGGCATGACATTCTATTCGTTCCACATCATGGTGCTTGCCGGAGGCTACCTCCTGCTCTTCTTCATTCTCGCCGTCATCAGCTCGGCCCGTGGCGGACGCCTTTGGGAACGCAAATGGTGGCAGTGGGTGGCCATACTGACCATCCCTGTGGTGTGGATCTGCTCAGAAGCCGGATGGGTGACTGCAGAAGTCGGACGCCAGCCCTGGATCATCGAAGGTCTGATGCCCGCACGCGCAGCTATCTCGGCCATCTCGGCCTCGACCGTACAGCTTACATTCTGGATGTTTGCCGCCGTGTTCACCGCCCTGCTCGTGGCCGAGATCACCATCATGATCAACCAGATCAGACGCGGACCAGAAAACGACCACTAACCCGATTTCTCACCCTCAAACAGACATAAATCATGGAACTTGAATCCTTACAGATATATTGGTGGCTGCTCATTTCCGTGCTCGGCGCACTGCTGGTGTTCCTGCTCTTCGTGCAGGGAGGACAGACGTTTCTGCTTTCCGTCAGCGACTCTTCCGAGGCCTCGCGCCGCATGATCAGCTCTTTCGGCCACAAATGGGAGCTCTCGTTCACCACTCTGGTGGTTTTCGGAGGAGCCTTCTTCGCATCGTTCCCGCTTTTCTACTCCACAAGTTTCGGCGGTGCCTACTGGCTATGGATGCTCATACTGATCAGCTTCGTGCTCCAGGCTGTCAGCTATGAATTCCGCACAAAACCGGGCAACCTCTTCGGCACCCGCACCTATGACACCTTTCTCTTCATCAACGGCTGCGTGGGCTGCATACTGCTCGGAGTGGCTGTCTCGATGTTCTTCTTCGGGGCAGAGTTTTCAGTCAGCAAGGGCAACATTCTCGACGGCTCGTCTCCGGTGATCTCCGTCTGGGCTCCAACCCACGGCTTCGAGGCCATCTTCAACTGGAAGAACCTGCTGCTCGGCTTCACCGTTCTCTTCCTTGCCCGCACCCAGGGAGCACTCTATCTGCTCAACAACAATTCCGACCCTGACAGCTTCTTCAAGGCCAACCGCCGGAGAGTGCTGGTCAACGGCGTTGTGTTCGTGGTGTTCTTCCTCATCTTCGCCGGGGTGCTCCTCACGTCAACCGGCCTGGAGACCACTTTCGACGGCGGAATCGACGGCCTGCGGAGCACTTTCGCCCCGCGCGAGTTCAAATATTTCTACAATCTGGTGGAAATGCCCTGGACTCTGGCCATCTTCCTGATCGGAGTGGTGATGGTGCTCTACGCCATCATCCGTTCCGCTCTTGCCGACCACTGGACCGACGGCATCTGGTGGAGCGGAACCGGCACCATACTGGTGGTGCTCTGCCTCTTCTGGATAGCAGGCTACAACAACACCCCCTACTACCCCTCGCTCCCCGACCCCTCGTCGTCGCTTACCATCTTCAACAGCTCGTCGAGCCACTTCACGCTCACCTGCATGAGCTGGGTTTCCATAATCGTACCGGTTGTGGCCGCCTACATAGCCTACGCCTGGTATGCTATGGACCGCAAGCATAACGACTGAGATCCCACAAAAACAAACTGCAAATAACAGACGAGTGTATCGCCCTGCCATATCATCAGTGGAGCGATACACTCGTCTTTACTTCATACATTTTTTCTATTCCCGATGACCGGAAACCGACACATAGGGCCCCGTAACCTTGGCATGAGCCGGAGCGACATAGAGCAGCCTCCTGCCGGTGGGCGACAGAAAACGGATCACGATGGAAGGCATCCGGTCAAAACGCCGGCCGTCGGAACAAAGGTAATCATACGTCTCATACATGCAGTCGCGCTCTGTATCATCTCCGGTCCACAGTCTTTCAACCAAGACTTCATCAGCCTTCAGCAGAGCATTGCCAAAGGCAAACAGTCCGGCCGATCCGGGCAATGGCTGCGGCCATTTTTCAGGGTCATCAGAGGGTGGCGCGGAGGCTCCGGATTTACCTTCGATAAAATCAGCCATCCCGTCAGTAAGCTCTGACAGACACTCCGGAACTACCGAAAACAACCTGCCGTCAGCCATCACAATATTATAGCTGGTAATATGCAGCACATTACGCCAATGGGCGTTTACAGGATGCAGAAGGGTGGTCTTCGGTATGGCAATGTCATAATCTCGATAGACCGTCCCATAGTCCGACTCAGCCATAGCCTGCCGGATAGAAGTCTCTTCATCAGATATGGATTTCTGCACACGGATCACATTGGCATAAAAGGCCGCGATCAGAGCAAATGCCAGAGCCGCCGCACAGACAAGCACCCGGCGCGACAGATTCTGAAAAACAGGTGCTATGACCTGAAACATGAACACCGTGCCGAAAAGCGAGCAGATCCACCAGACCCTCGCATTACAGAATGCTGTGCTGAAAGCCACTACGACTGACGCAAAAAATATTCCCGCAACCGTTATTCTCAGCGGCTCGGCCGAAAACCATGCGCCCACTATCCGCCACCCGTGTCGGACAAGAACTCCCAGACCTATCACAAGCGTTACCGCCAGAGCGGTCGCCGTGCTTATCATCAGTGACAGCTGAGTCTTGAGGTTGACCGCCACCGGGCCGTCGGTATGCACTGCCGAAAGCCTGAGCCACAGCCCCGGCGCACTAACAGCATATAAAGTCCCTGCAAGATAGCACAGGGCCACCGCCCAAAACTGCCATGACAAGCGGAAGCGCCTGAGCAGAGCCAACAGTCCGAGTCCGCAGCAGACAGGCATCGAATAGCCTTCGTGAATCCATCCGGCACAAAAGGCAAACACGCAGCCGCCCGTGAGCGCCGCAGCAGAGCCGATGGCGTTTCGCCCGGCCTTGCGGACAAGGAGCAGAAACAGAAGCGAGACAGCTGACGGCAGCAGCATATTGAACGAATTGTCAACCCCCATTCCGTCACCACGCCAGGGGAAGGTAAAAGCGATCCATCCCCACACGGCCATGATGACGAATGGAAGCACCCGCCGGACCGGGCTGACAAGCCTTGCGGCAGCCCATATCATGACCGAGGCACTCAGCCCGACCACTGCGGCCAGCAGCCACTTTGCACATGCAAGACGCATGACGACGAAGATGAAATTATCAAGACGGCCGTTATCAATCTCACGGAAACAGGAGACAAATTTCAGAAAACCAGCCGCCGTAAGGTTGCCGGAGCCACCGTTGGCTGTCATATAATCCACCACCAGCGCATAGTCATCACCGATATAGGGGACATAGAACGAAAACAGCGCATAGGTCAGTGCGGCGAGCAGCACAAGCGCCCAACAGACAAGTCTTCCTCCGGGCGACAGAGGTCTGTCAGCGCCCGGAGGAAGAGTCTCATATAGTTTTTCAGAAAACACTATGTTCCGTTTAGAGATCGAAGAAGGTCTTGAATGCCGCTATGGTATAGGCGTGGTCTTTGGTGGCCATCGTCTCGCGGATCGAGTGCATGGCCCATATGGCCTCGCCCATGTCTACGCCGCGCAGGTCGATCTGCGATGTCAGGATATTGCCGAGAGTCGATCCGCCGGCCACATCACTGTGGTTGACGAAATACTGGCATGGCACTCCGGCCTTGTCGCAGATAGAGCGGAACACGGCAGCCGACTCGGCATCGGTCATATACTTGCAGTTGGCGTTGATCTTGATCACCGGACCGCCGCCCACCACGGGGTGATTTGTCGGGTCATACTTCTCGGCATAGTTCGGATGGAAGGCATGGGCGTTGTCAGCCGAGATCATAAACGACCGGTCGATCGAGCGCAGGTAATCTTCCTCACTGCCACCGAGACAGCCTACAATGCGGCGCAGCAGCTGGGCGAGCACCGGCGAAGCGGCCCCCTGCTTGGTTCCCGATCCGGTTTCCTCATTGTCAAACACTGCCATCACACGGGTCTGCGCGGTCGACGAAGTCTCAAGCAGAGCAGTCATAGCGCCGTGGACCATGCTCAGGTCATCCAGGCGACCCGAAGTCAGAAACTCATTATCAAGCCCCACGGTGCAGGCGGGAGTGGTGTCGAAAAGCGAGAGGTCGAAGTCAAGGATATCGTCCACGCGGCATCCGAGCGCATCAGCCACAGTGCGGAGCAGCAGATTGTCCTTTTCGGCGGCATCTCTTACAATTGCGATCACCGGCAGCATGTCTTTCTGCTTCGAGAGAGGATTGCCCTCGTTGACAGCGCGGTTGAAATGGATGGCAAGGTGGGGGATGATCAGCAGCGGACGGTCGAATTTCACTATCTCGGTGCGTGGATGCAGCGGATCTTCGCCACGGAGCACCACACGGCCGGCCACCGAGAGCGGACGGTCGAACCAGGTGTAGAGAATCGGACCGCCGTAGACTTCCACGTTCAGTCTGACAACTCCACCCTCGCTGACCATCTCGGCCTTGGGCTTGATGCGCAGGCAGGGGGAGTCAGAGTGAGCCGAGATTATGCGGAAACCGGCGTCAGGACCTTCGGTGGTCACTGTAAACGCGAAAATGGCGCTTGAGTTCTTGACGAGATAGTATTTTCCGCCCGGCTGAAGCTGCCAGCGGGCCGCGGGGTCAAGCATGGTGAAACCGGCGGCGTCAAGATGGCGTCTGACGGTCTTGACGGCAAGAAAATTGACCGGACTTTCGTTGAGGAACTCCATGAGGTTCCGTGCGGTGACTTTGATATCTTCCATGTGATTCAAATTTCAAGGTTTACGGCAAATTTACAATTTATTCACGAGAATTTCACAGCCCGCAGAAATTTCTCGGACTTTTTCATTATATTTGTGCATCTATAAACCTTCAACCTATTCTCTTACTCCACCTACCAATCAGCATGTCATTCAGATCATTCATGTCTGCCGTCATGGCCTTCGGCATCCTGACAGCCGCCGCAGACACCCGCACAAATGCAGGATCAGCCTATCTGCTGAGCCAGAGCATTGATGTCAGCAAGGATTTCGCCGACTTCACCAACACCTATTTCTTCGCCGACTCTCTGGCCGGGTTCGACACTTCGACCGGACGCGGCACCATCAGCTGGAAGCGTCAGCAGCTCATGCCCCGTCAGGCCTTCAACGCCAACACCTATCTCCACCAGCCGCTCAAAAGCCTTGATTTTCCTGACACGGCCTATCCGCAGGACCCCGATCTCGGATTCAGCATCGAGCCGGTCAACGGACGCACTCTGCGCCTGCGCATCCACACCTCTCCCGTCGCTCCCGCCGACCCTGACTCGCTCTCGCCCATGCTTGCCGGCCCGGTAGGCAAAGATGCATCCGCCTGGAAGGTCACACGCAAGGGCGCCGACGTTCTCTACACCTCGCCCTACGGCTCTCTGCGCATCCAGGCCGATCCCTGGCGCATTGTCATACTCGACAGCGAGGGCCGCGAACTGAGCCGCACACGCACCTGGAGCGACAACGATTCCACTCAGATCAAGGTGCCACCGTTCAGCTTCATCAAGCGCGGATCAGACAACTCCCGCTCCATCAACCCCGTCTTCTCCCTGACGCCCGGCGAACGCATCTACGGCCTTGGCGAAGGCCCCGGACCGCTTGACAAGGCCGGACAGAAGCTCAACCTCTTCGTCACCGACCCGCAGGGCCCCGAAAGCCCCGACATGTACAAGCCCATCCCCTTCTTCTTCAGCAACCTGGGCTACGGCATGTTTATCCACACATCGGCCCCGCTGACCGCCGATGTGGGCCAGAGCTACATCGGAGCCAACAAGCTCTTCATGGCCGATGAAGACCTCGACCTCTTCATCATGTGGGGCACACCCAAAGAAATACTCAGCGAATACACCGCCCTGAGCGGACGTCCCGAAATGCCACCGCTGTGGAGCTTCGGCACCTGGATGAGCCGCATCAGCTACTTCACCGAAGACGAGGGACGCGACGTGGCGGCCAAGCTGCGCAGCAACCGCATTCCCGCCGACGTGATCCACTTCGACACCGGATGGTTCGACACCGACTGGCAATGCGACTACGAATTCTCGCCCGAACGCTTCCGCAACCCGCGCAAGATGATCTCAGATCTTGCCAAAGACGGTTTCCACATCTGCCTCTGGCAGCTCCCTTACTTCGTGCCCGGCAACAAATACTTCCCCGAACTCGTCAGCAAGGGTCTCGCGGTCAAAAACGGACGTGGCACTCTGCCCTATGAAGACGCCGTGCTTGACTTCACAAACCCTGAGACCGTCAGCTGGTATCAGTCGAAACTCGGCTCGCTGCTCGAAATGGGCGTTGGCGCCATCAAGGTAGACTTCGGCGAGGCCGCTCCCGTCGACGCCATCTATGCCAACGGCCGCAGCGGTCTCTACGAACACAACCTCTACCCGGTGCGCTACAACAAGGCCGTGGCCGACGTGACCCGCCGCATCAAGGGCGACAACATCATCTGGGCCCGTTCCGCATGGGCCGGATCGCAGCGCTATCCTCTCCACTGGGGTGGCGACGCGGCAAGCACCAACACCGGTATGCTCGGCACCCTCCGCGCGGGCCTCTCGCTCGGCATGAGCGGTTTCTGCTTCTGGAGCCACGACATGGGCGGCTTTGTCACCTCAACCCCCGAAGCCCTCTACCGCCGCTGGCTGCCTATGGGCTTCCTCTCGTCACACACCCGCGCCCACGGGGCGCCTCCGACCGAGCCCTGGCTCTATGACAATCCGGAATTCACCGACTACTTCCGCCGCTGCGCCGAGCTGAAATACTCGCTGATGCCCTACATCGAGCAGCAGGCCGCTACCTGCGTGGCCAACGGATGGCCCATGTTGCGCGCCCTGCTCGTGGAGTTCCCCGACGATCCCGGTGTCTGGACCGTTGAAGACCAATACATGTTCGGCTCCGACATCCTCGTGGCTCCGCTGCTCACCGAGACCTCCGCACGAAACGTCTATCTGCCCGCCGGACAGAAGTGGACCGACTATCAGAGCGGCCGCAGCTATTCGCCCGGATGGCAGCGCATAGAGGCCGACGGTCCGATCAAGTGCGTCATACTCGTCAGGGAAGGGGCCGAGATTCCAACCGTGGCGCCCGCGCAGTCAACCTCGGCAATCGACCGCTCCACCCTGCGCGTGACCAAGTTCTGACCCAATTCCGTAAAAAACGGGGGCAATGCAGAAATGCGGTTGTTTTGCAAAGATACAACACCCGGCCCCCGAAATAGTGCGATAATGCGGGGTAGCCCATCCGGAACGGTAAATCGGTGTCCTCGACCGGACACCACATGCCGGGGGAGGATCACGAACCCGTGACACCTGCGCGCTGTGCGCTGCGGTGTCACGGGCTACGAGTAAATC